>JBBIPB010000053.1:0-16167 GCA_037443065.1 Acidobacteriota bacterium
CGTCGACGACGTCAGCTCGAAGAAGCGGACGCAGGTCGAGGTGACCGTCACCCGCCTGAAGTGATGCCGTGGCCCGGCGGAGGCACCTCCGCCGGGCCCGCGTCCTCAGCCCCGCGAGAACTCGGCGAGCGTGAAGGCGAGAAAGCGCTTCTGCTCCCGGGTCAGCTCCGGGAAGACGGGGAGCGCCAGGGTCTCGCCGGCCGCCTTCTCGGACTCAGGAAAGTCTCCCGTCCGGCCGCCGAGGTACTCGAAACACTCCTGAAGGTGGAGCGGGACCGGGTAGTAGATGGCGCAGCCGATCTGCCGTTCCGTGAGCCGCTCCTTCAATGCGTCGCGGCGCCCCTTCCCGACCCGGGCGACGAACTGGTTGAAGACGTGGAAGCAGCCGGCCGCCTCACGCGGGAAGGCGAGTCCGCCCTTCTCGTACGGAAAGCCACCCGACTCGACGTAAAGCGCCTCGATCTCCTTCGCGTTCTTCCGCCGCCCCTCCGCCCAGCCGTCGAGGCGCGGGAGCTTCACGTGGAGCATGGCGGCCTGGAAAGCGTCCAGCCGGAAGTTGCCCCCCACGAACTTGTGGTGGTACCGCGAAGTCTCGCCGTGCATCCGCATGGCGCGGAGGGTCTGCGCCGTCTGGTCGTCGTTCGTCGCCACCATCCCGCCGTCGCCGAACGCCCCGAGGTTCTTCGACGGAAAGAAGGAGAAGCAGCCGAACTCCGACATGGAGCCCGCCTTCTTCCCATCGTACTCCGCGCCGAGCGACTGGCAGGAGTCCTCGATGACGGGAATGCCCTTCTTCCGCGCGACGTCGAGGATGGGGCTCATGTCGGCGCACTGGCCATACAGGTGGACCGGCTGGATCGCCTTCGTCTTCGGCGTGACCGCCTTCGCGAGCTTCGCCGGGTCGACGTTGAAGGTGGCCGGGTCGATGTCGCAGAAGACGGGGCGGGCGCCGAGGCGTGCGATGGCGCCGGCCGAGGAGAAAAACGTGTAGGGAGAGGTCACGACGTCGTCTCCCGGCCCGATCCGGAGCGCCATCATCGCGGCGAGCTGCGCGTCGGTCCCGGAGGACATCCCGACCGCGTGCTTCGTCCCGACGTAGGCGGCGACGGCCTTCTCGAAGGCCTCCACGCGCGGGCCGAGGATGAACATCTGGCTCTCGAAGAGCTCGTCGGCAGTCCGCCTGACGTCCTCGCGGATCGCGGCGTACTGTTTCTTCAGGTCGAGGAGGGGGACGGAGACAGCGGGGGGAGCGGTCACGGTCGGCATGGCGCGCCGAGGATAGCGCGCCGTCAGGCCTGCCCGGGGAAACGGACCTTCCGGAAGGCGCCGATGGCGCCGAGGAGGACGGCGAAGAGGACCACGAGCCCCGCCCGGTAGCCCGACGGGCTCTTGTCCGGGAAGAGCGAGAGCGCTCCGGCCCAGACGAGCGGCCCGAGGACCGACGCCGCCTCCCCCGCGAGCGTGAAGAGGCCGAAGAACTCGGTCAGCCGCTCCTTCGGGACGAGGGCGATGAGCGCAAGGCGGGAGGTGACCTTCACGCCGCCGAGCCCGATCCCCGCGAGGAACCCCACGCCGAGAAAGAGCCGGTGGTCGCGGACGACGAGGGTGAGGACGAAGACGACGGCCCAGTTCGCGAGGGCGACGAGCGTCGCGGTCCGAATCGCCACTCTCTGGCAGAGCGCACCGTAGAGGAGCCCGCCGAAAACGGCGACGGCCGTGCAGAGGAGGAGGAAGACCTGCACCTCGCCGTCCGTCATCCCGACGGCGAACTTCGAGTAGGTCGACATCTGGATCTGGACGGTATGGATGACGTCGAAGGAGAGAAACGAGGAGACGAGGAACCAGAGGATCGACGGCGTCGACGGCAGGGACCGGATCGTCGCGAGGACTCCGCGGAGAGGGGAGACCCCCGGGGAGTTCTTCGAAAGGGAAGAGGGGGGCTCCGCCGTTCGGCTCGGGCCGGGCAGTCGTGCGAAGAAGAGCAGCGGGATCGCCGCCGCGAGCCAGAGCACGGCTGTCGGGAGGTAGGCGTTGACGCGCGCCCATTCCCCATTCACCTTCGAAGAAACCTCCGCGACGGAAAGCGCATCGACGACCGACGAAAAGACGGACGGCAGGCCTTTCCGGATCTCCCCCGAGACGAAGGGGAGGGCGATGAACATCGCGAGGAGGGAGCCGGCGTATCCGGCCGCGACGCCCCAGCCTGAGACGCGCCCCTGCGCCTCCGGGCGTGCGACGTCCGGGAGGATCGCGTTGTAGAAGACGTATGCGCACTGGAAGGCGACGTTGGCGAGCGCGAAAACGAAGAGGGTCACGGCGACCGGCGCCGGCGCCGCGACGAGCGCGGTGCCGGCGACGCCCGCGAGGACGAACGGGACGAGGAACCTCCTCTTGCCGTACCGGTCCGCGAGAAGCCCGAGGAAGGGGGCCGCGACGGCGACGGCCGCCATCGAGAGGCCGAACGTCACCGAGAACTTCTCGTTTCCGCGCGGGACGCGCGTCGCCATGTCGAGCGGAAAGTGGAGCGAGAGAAGGTTCATCGCGAAGCCGGTCGCCCCGAGCTCGTAGAGGCTCCACGCGACGACGGTTCCGGTCCCGGGAGTGCCTTCGCGACGCACGCGCCCGCTCAGAGGATCCGGTACCGGGCCGCCGGGCGACGCCGCGGCCGGACGAGCAGGACGAGCAGGACGCCGGCGACGAAGCCGCCGACGTGCGCCCACCAGGCCACGCCTCCGGCCTCCGGATGGTGCGCCGCGCTCGCGAGGTTGGTCGAACCCATCCAGAACTGCATCAGGAACCAGAAGAGGAGATAGAGGCCGGCCGGGACCTCGACGAGCGGGAAGAAGAAGAAGAGCGGCACGAGCGTCACGACCCGCGCGCGCGGGTAGAGGACGAAGTAGCCGCCGAGGACGCCCGCGATCGCCCCCGAGGCGCCGACGTTCGGAACGGCCGACACAGGGTTCAGGATCGTCTGAAGCGCCGCGGCGGCGAAGCCCGAGAGAAGGTAGAAGCCGATATACCGGAGGTGACCGAGAGCGTCCTCGACGTTGTCGCCGAAAATCCAGAGGAAGAGGAGGTTTCCGCCGAGGTGGAGGAACCCCGCGTGGAGGAACATCGCCGAGAAGACCGTCAGAAGGCTCTCGAGCGGCGACATCCCCCAGGCCGCCGGGTGGAAAAGGCGGTCGGGAATGAACGCCCATCGGATGAGGAACGATTCCTCGCCGGCCCCCTTCGTGATCTGCAGGAGAAAGACCGCGACGTTCGCGACGAGGAGCAGGTTGTTCGCGAACGGATACGTCCGCCGGGGCACGCTGTCGCGGAGCGGAATCACTGGGAGCGGATGATAAGCGCCCCCCCGGCCCGTCAGGCCGGAGCGCGGCGGACGACGAGAAGCGAGAAGCCGTCGTTCGTCTCCCCCGGCGGAACCCGGACGAGCCCCGACGGACGAAGGCACGCGGCGAGTGGGGGCGGGAGGCGATCCGGATCGGGCCGGACGCGACGGAAGCCCGGGACCTCGCGGAGGACCGCGTCCGCGACCTCCTCGTTCTCCTCCGGCTCGAGGGAGCAGGTCGCGTAGGCGAGCGTTCCTCCGGGCGACAGGAGCGGGAGCGCCGCGGCGAGCAGCGCGCGCTGCCGCGCCGCGAATCCGGAGAGATCTTCCTCCCGCAGCCGAAGCCGGATTTCCGGGTTCTTCCGGAGCGTCCCCGTCCCCGAGCAGGGAGCGTCGAGCAGCACCGAACGAAACCGCTCCAGGGGGAGCGGCGGGCGCGTGGCGTCGGCGCGGACGACGAGAACCTCGCCGCGCCGCCCGGTCGCCTCGAGGTTCGCGGCGAGGCGGGAGGCGCGCGTCGCCGTCCGCTCGAGGGCGATCACCCGACGCGCGAGGCCGCGCGCGAGGAGGGTCCGCGTCTTCCCTCCCGGCGCCGCGGTGAGGTCGACGGCGAGGTCTTCCGGAAACAGCGCCTCCACGATCGCCTGCGCCGCCGCGTCGACCACGGGGAGCGCCCCCGAGCGGACGAGCGGGTGGGCGGCGGCGTGCCCGCCGACGACCGTCAGGGCAAGCGGCGCCCAGGGCGATGGCGCGGTCTCGACTCCGGCCGCGGCGAGGTCCGCCCGAATCTCCCCGACCGTGCCGAACCGGGGATCGGCGAGGAGGTCGATCGGCGCGTCGACGTCGTCGGCGGCGAGAGCGGAGCGCGCGGCGGCCTCCCCCATCTCCGCGAGCCATCGGCGGACCAGCCACTCCGGATGGGACGTCTCGAGGGCCAGGCGGCCCGCGACCGGGGCATCCGCCGGCAGGATCACCCGTCCGGGCCGGTCCTCCGAGGAGGCAATGCGCCGGAGGACCGCGTTGACGAGCCCGGCTCCGCGCGGCGCGATCTCCTTCACGGCCGCCACCGTCTCCGCGACGGCGGCGTGCTGCGGGATCCGGTCGAAGAGGAGAAGCTGCGCGGCGCCGAGGCGGAGCGCCGCCCGGACCGGGACGTCGAGGCTCGCGACCGGGCGGCCGGACGAACGGGCGAGAACGTGGTCGAGGCGGAGGGCGCCGCGGAGCGTCTTCTTCACGAGCGCCCGGAGGAGGTCGCGGTCCCGCGCGGGAAGGGAGGCCCCCCGGACGTCGAGGAGCGGAGCGGCATGGGCGCCGTCGCGCTCGACCCGGACGAGGATTCCGAGGGCGAGCGACCGGACCGAACGGACGTGGGGAGCCGCTCCCGGCAGGGTCATGACGGCCAGAATTCGCCTGCTGCGACCCGTTCGCCCCGGACGAAGTCGGCCGCGGCGAGCCGCTTTCGCCCCTCGGCCTGCAGCTCGCGGATGGCGACCGCCCCCTCCCCGCACGCCACGACCAGCGAGGGTGAAGCGGAAAAAACGGTTCCCGGAGGCAGCCTGACGGGTCCTCCCGCGACGAGCGAAAGGCCCGCCAGCTTCAAGCGGGTATTTCTTCTGAAGGTAAAGAGGCCTGGCCATGGAGTGAAGGCCCTGTCACGGCGCACGAGTTCGGCCGCCGACCGCTTCCAGTCGACGAGCCCGTCCTCGCGGGAGATCTTCGGGCAATACGTCGCCCGGGCGTCGTCCTGCGGGACGGGCGGAATGCAGATCCGATCGCACGACGCAGGCGCTGCCTTCTCCCCAGCTCTTTTTCCTTCTAAGAAGAAAACGGTCTCCACGAGCAGCTCCGCTCCCATCTCCGCGAGCCGCGCGCCGAGCGTTTCGGCCGTGTCCCCCTCTCCGATCGGTGTCGCGCACGTCGCGTAGACGGGGCCGGTGTCCATCCCCGCGTCCATCCTCATGATCGAGACGCCGGTCGTCGCGTCGCCCGCGAGGAGGGCGGCCTGCACCGGGGAGGCGCCACGCCACCGCGGGAGGATCGAGCCATGGACGTTGACGCAGCCGAGACGCGGAAGGTCGAGGACGCGCGGGCGCAGGATCTTCCCGTAGGCCGCCACGACGAAGAGGTCGGCGCCCGCCTCCGCGAGGCGCGCCACGGCCTCGTCTCCCTTCAGACTCTCGGGCTGAAAGAGTGGGAGGCCGCGCTCGGCCGCGAGTCGCGCGACGGCGGGAGGCCGCAGCGTACCCGAGCGCCCCGCGGGCTTCGCGGGCTGCGAGACGACGAGCGCAACCTCGTGCCCGGCCGCCGCCAACGCCTTCAGCGGCGGGACGGCGAAGTCGGGCGAGCCGAAGAAGACGAGGCGCACGACGGGGAGTCTATCGGGAGAGGGGCCGGGCCGATTTCACGATTTCCTTCGGGAACCGCTGGAATTCGTGTATAGAATGGCGAAGCCTTCGGGCAAGAGATATCGAACGAAAGGACGGATTCCATGGCTGGAATGACGAAATCACAGATCGCGGAGCACCTCGCCGAGAAGACCGGCACGACGAAGAAGGTCGCCGCCCAGTTCCTCGAGGAGCTCGCGACCCTCGCCTACAAGCAAGCGAAGAACTCCTTCACGATGCCCGGCCTCGGCAAGCTCGTGCTCGTGAACCGCAAGGCGCGCATGGGCCGCAACCCGGCCACGGGCGAGGCCATCAAGATCCCG
The DNA here is from genome assembly GCA_037443065.1 of Acidobacteriota bacterium. Taxonomy (GTDB): domain Bacteria; phylum Acidobacteriota; class Thermoanaerobaculia; order UBA5066; family UBA5066; genus DAOMFB01. Next base: position 6,039 of record JBBIPB010000053.1, read on the forward strand.
GCCAAGCGCGTCGTGAAGTTCCGCGTCGCCAAGGCCGCCAAGGACTCGATCCTCGGCGTCAAGAAGTAGCGGGGGGATCGGGGAACCCGGCCCCGGGTTCCCCGATATCCGGCCTTCCCTTGACAAGGCCCGGGCGGGCGTTTACCGTCCGCCCGACATGAGCGGTTTCGCTCCCCTCTCCTCGCGACCCGGCATGAGCATGTCCATGCGCATGTGCATCGCGTCCTCGACGGAGAGGGAGGAGCGTGTCGCCGCAGCGTAACGGCCCAACGACACGACGAGCCGGCGAACCCGGCTAACTTCAACCGGCCCTCTCCCGAGGGCCGGTTTTTTTTGCCGGCTCCCGGGCGAGGCGAAACAAGAAAAGGAGATCCCGATGGCCCAGGCCGCGAACGCCCCGCCCCGACTCCGGCCCGGAACCCGCGCCGTCCACGCGGCCCAGGAGGTCGCCGATCCGACGACGCGCTCCCGGGCCGTCCCGATCTACGCGACGACGTCCTACCTCTTCGATTCCCCGGAGCACGCCGCCGAACTCTTCGGCCTCCGGCAGCCCGGGAACATCTACACGCGGATCATGAACCCGACGACGGACGTCTTCGAGCGTCGTGTCGCCGATCTCGAGGGGGGAGTCGCGGCGGTCGCCACGTCGAGCGGTCAGGCCGCCGAGACCCTCGCGATCCTGAACCTCGCGAAGGCGGGCGACTCCATCGTCTCCTCCTCGACGCTCTACGGCGGGACGCACGCCCTCTTCACGCACACGCTCCCCCGCCTCGGGATCACGACGCGCTTCGTCGACATCCACGACCCGGCCGCCGTCGCCGCCGCCATCGACGAGACGACGCGCGCCGTCTACGTCGAGACGATCGGGAACCCGAGCCTCGACGTCCCCGACTTCGAGACGCTCGCCCGGGTCGCCCACGCCGGGGGCGTCCCGCTCGTCGTCGACAACACCTTCGCGACGCCGCTCCTCTGCCGGCCGCTCGAGCACGGGGCCGACATCGTCGTCCACTCCGCCACGAAGTGGATCGGCGGCCACGGCACCGCCATCGGCGGCATCGTCGTGGACGGCGGACGATTCGACTTCGGAAAGGCCCCTCGGTTCCGGCCCTACTTCGTCGACCCCGAGCCCGCTTACCACGGCCTCTCCTTCTCGACGCTCTTCGGGAACCTCGCCTACGCGATCCGCCTGCGTGTCGTCCTCCTGCGCGACCTCGGCGCCTGCGTATCCCCCTTCAACTCCTTCCTCTTCCTGCAGGGGCTCGAGACGCTCCACCTCAGGATCCGCCGGCACTCGGAAAACGCGCTCGCCCTCGCACGGCACCTCGAGCGCCACCCGGCCGTCGCGTGGGTCCGCTATCCGGGACTCGCCTCCCACCCGACGCACGCGCGCGCCACGAAATACCTCGAAGGCGGCTTCGGCGGCATCCTGACGTTCGGCGTGAGAGGGGGCGAGGCCGCGGCCCGGCGGACGATCACTCAGGCGAAGCTCTTCTCTCTCGTCGCCAATGTCGGCGACGCCAAGAGCCTCGTCATCCACCCCTGGAGCACGACCCACGAGCAGCTTTCCGAGGACGAACGCCGCGCCGCTGGCGTGACGCCCGACCTGATCCGCATTTCCGCGGGCATCGAGGAGATCGAGGACCTCGTCGAGGATCTCGACCGCGCCCTCGCAGAGGCAGCCCCATGAGCCCCGAGCCGGTCGTCCTCAAGTTCGGCGGGACGTCGCTCCAGACGACGGCCCGTATCCGGCGCGCTGCCCGGCGGATCGCCCTCCGGAGCGCGTCCGGGACGCCGGTCGTCGCCGTCGTCAGCGCCTGCGGGCACGCGACTGACCGGATTCTTTCGGACCTCGCGCGCCTGGGGGCGTCGGCCCGAAACGGGAGGGAGACCGACCGGGCCCTCGCCACGGGCGAGGACCTTTCGGCCGCCCTCCTGTCAACGGCGCTCCTGTCCCTCGGCGTCCATGCAGTCAGCCTGCGCGGGGCTGAGGCGGGGATCCGCGCGGAGGGGGGCTTCGGCAGTGGCAGGATCGCCGCGGTCCGCTCCCGAAGGCTGCGCGCCCTTCTCGAGGCAGGCATCGTCCCCGTCGTCAGCGGGTTTCAGGGGGTACGCGCAGACGGCGAGACGCTGACGCTCGGGCGCGGCGGCTCGGACACGAGCGCCGTAGCCCTCGCGGCTGCGCTCGGCCCCGTCCCGTGCGAGATCGTGACGGACGTACCGGCCGTCTTCGACCGCGACCCGCGCCGCTACCGCCGGGCGCGCCGATTCGCGGAGCTGACTCACTCCGCCCTCCGGCGGATCGTGGAAAGCGGGGCGAATGTCGTCCACCCGGCGGCGGCCGGGATGGCCGAGCGGTTCGGCGTCCCGCTCCGCGTCTACTCGTTCCGCGCGCCGCTCGAAGGCGGCGCATACGGAACCGTTGTCCGCACCGGCCGGAGCGCCGGAACAGAGGAGAGCGCCGCATGAGCAAGCCCCGCGTCGAGACCCTGTCGCTGCCGGAGTTCCGGCTCGACTCCGGCACCCTCCTCCACGACGTCCGCGTCGCCTACGGACTCCTCGGCACGGTGGAGCCCGGCGGCCGGAACGTCGCTCTCGTCTTCCACTCCCTCACGGGAGGGCCGGCGGACCTCGGCGGCTTCTTTCCCGAGTCCGTGGGCCCGGGGCGTCCGGTCGACACGGGACGGTGGGCCGTCCTCTGCCCGAACCTCCTCGGTTCCTGCTACGGCACGACCTTTCGCACGGCCGTCGGGACCTCCGGGCGCGCCGTCGTGACGACGCGCGACATGGCACGTCTCGCCGGCGCGCTCCTCGACGTCCTCGGCATCCCGCGGGTGGCCGTCGCCACGGGCGGCTCGCTGGGAGGGATGGTTGCCCTCGAATGGGCGGCCACATTCCCGGAGCGGTCGAACGCCGTCGTCGTCTTCGCGGCCCCGGCGGCGCACACGGCGTGGGGGATCGGCTGGAACCAGATCCAGCGCCTCGCCGTGGAGCGGCTCGGCGCCGAGGGGCTCGCGCTCGCGCGGATGGTCGGGATGCTGACCTACCGGACGGCCGACGAGCTCGAGACCCGCTTCGGGCGGAAAGCCGGAACGGACGAGCCCTTCGAGATCCAGTCCTATCTCCGGCGGCACGGCGAGAAGCTGGTCGCCCGCTTCGACCCGACGAGCTACCTCACGCTTCTCGACGCGATGGACTCGCACGACGTGGGCCGCGGCCGCGGCGGCATCGCCCGCGCGCTCGGCGCCTTCCGGGGCCGGCTCACGGGGGTGGGAATCCCCGGCGACGTCCTCTACACGCCGAACGACGTCAAGCGCTGGACGCACCGGGCCGGGGCCTCCTTCCGCGTCATCCGCTCCCTCCGCGGGCACGACGGATTCCTCCTCGAGACGGAGCGGGTGGGAGACCTCCTCGCGGGCGAGCTGGCCCCCGTCATCGCCCCGGCGCGGCGGCGCATCTCGGGGCTGCGAGGCTGAAACGGAGAGGATCTAGCGGCGGTTGCGGTCGATCTCGTCGAAGTAGTCGGGCGGGACGAGGACCTCGCGGCTCTTGGAGCCGCCGGCCGGCGGGCCGACGATGCCGTCGCGCTGCATCATGTCGATGAGCTTCCCGGCGCGCGAGAAACCGATCTCGAGCCGGCGCTGGAGGAACGAGATCGAGGCCATCCGCTCGCGGACGACGAGGCGCGCAGCCTGGTCGTACATCGGGTCCGCGTCGTCGGCCGAGGCGCGGCCTCCGTTCGCCGCCACGCCGACCGGCTCGCGGTCGGCCGTGACGCTCTCGTCGTAGATCGGCTTCCCCTGCTTCTTCAGGAAGCGCGAGATCTCCTTCGTCTCCTCGCCGCTGATGAAGCCGCCGTGAACCCGCATGAGGTACGACGTCCCCGGTGCGAGGAAGAGCATGTCGCCCTGCCCGAGGAGCTGCTCGGCCCCCATCTGGTCGAGGATCGTCCGCGAGTCGATCCGCGTCCGCGTCGTATAGGACATCCGGCACGGGAGGTTCGCCTTGATCGTTCCGGTGATGACGTCGACCGACGGGCGCTGCGTCGCGAGGATCAGGTGGATGCCGACGGCCCGGGCCTTCTGGGCGAGGCGCGCGACGGAGTCCTCGATCTCGCGCGGGGCCGTCATCATCAGGTCCGCCAGCTCGTCGATGACGACGACGATGTAGGGCATCGGGGCGATCGCGCCGTCGGCCCCCGACTTCAGCTTCTCGCCGATCTTCTCCCGCACCTCGGCGACGGCCTTCGGGTCGCGGATGGCCGCGTTGTACTGCTCGATGTTCCTCACGCCCGGCCACTCGGAAAGGAGCCGGTACCGCCCTTCCATCTCCTCGACGGCCCAGTTCAGGGCGTTCGCCGCCTTCTTCGGGTCGGTGACGACGGGAACGAGGAGATGCGGCAAGTCCTCCCAGTCCTTCATGTCGTTCATCTTCGGGTCGACGAAGATGAACTTCACCTCGTCGGGCCGCGCCTTGAAGAGGATCGACGTGATCATGCCGTTGATCCCGACGCTCTTTCCGGCGCCCGTCATGCCGGCCACGAGGAGATGGGGCATCCGGACGAGGTCCGCAACGACCGGCTCCCCGTGGACGTCGAGGCCGAGGGCGATCGTCAGGAGCGACGGGGACTTCCGGAACCTCTCGCTCTCGATCACCTCCCTGAGCGCGATGACGTCCCGGTTCCGGTTCGGGACCTCGATGCCGACGGCCGCCCGCCCCGGGATCCGCTCGATCCGGACCTTCTCGGCGGCGAGGGCGAGCGCGAGGTCGTTCTCGAGGTTCGACACCTGCGCGACCTTGACCCCGGCCGAGGGCTTGAACTCGTATGTCGTCACGACGGGCCCGGGCGTGAAGGTGTCGACGATTCCCTCGACGTCGAACTCGAGGCACTTCGACGCGATCGTCTCCATCGTCTGCCGGAACTCCTCGCGGTCGCGCTCGCGGTCGCGCTTGGGCGCCGCGCGGAGAAGCCGCTCGGGCGGGAAGATCCAGCCGTTCGACTCCTTCGGCGACGGAAACGGGAGAATGCGCTGCGGCACGTCCGGCTTCTTCAGCTGCGCCGGGCGCGCGATGGGGCGCGGCGCCTCTGGCGCCTCACCAGCCCCCCGGGCCGATTTCTGAATGGAGAAGCGTCCGGTCCCCGCCTTCTCACGGACCCGGAGCGTCGCGACGGACGGGATGAAGACGACCTCCCCTTCCGGCTCCGGCACGCTCTTCTCGGGGGGGCGTGCGGCCTCCTCCTTCGCACGCTCGAGGTGCTTCTTCACGACCTCGCGGCGGAGCGACTCCTTTCCCGCCTGCTCCTTCCGGCGCTGCCACTCGAGGCGCCAGAGGCGCCACCATCCGGAGAGCCGGAGCGCCGTCCGGCCTGCGCCGTCGCCGATCGAGACCGATGTCGCGAGGAGGAAGCCGATGAGCAGGAGCGCCGCGAGGAGGATCGCGGCGCCCGGAGCGTTCAGCCCGGCCACGAGGAAGGTGCCGATCACGTCCCCGACGTAGCCCCCGGCGCCGAGGCCGCCGCCGAGAAGGCGCGGCCGGCCGAAAGCGAGGTGGGCGAGCGGCGCGGCCGAAAGGAGGATGAGCAGAAGGCCGGCCCCTCGCGCGCCCCACGATTCCCGGGGCTTCGCCCGGAAGCGCCGGATCCCTGCGGCGAGCAGCACGAGGGGGAAGACGAGCGCGGCGAGGCCGAAGAACTGGAGGGCCCCGTCCGAGAAGGAGGCGCCGAAACGCCCGGCCCAGTTGCGGGGATGGACGGTGGGGTCGTGGACCGAGGAGAAGAGCGACGGGTCCTGCGGGTTGTAGGAGACGAGCGCGGCGAGGAGAAGGACCCCGGCGGCGACGATCAGGATGCCGAGAAACTCGTCCCGCCGCCTTTCGAGCGTCGAGCGTTCCGGACGCGGCGCTGCGCCGGCCATGAGTTCAGACGCTCCTCGAGACGAGGAAGAGCCCGAGAAGGCCCGTATAGACGATGAACGGGAGGAGCCGCATCGCGAGGACGAGACGAAGAAGCGCTCCGATCGCGACGAATCCGACGACGGCCGCGACCGCCATTCCGACGAGGTAGACGGGCCACGCCCCGGCCGCGAGCGCCTCGGGGTGGTGGCGGAGAGCCGAGACATTCTCGGCAGCGGCCGCGGCGAGGATCGTCGGGATCGAAAGGAGGAAGGAGTACTCGGCTGCCGCCTCCCGCGACATCCCCGTGAAGAGACCTACGGAGATGGTGTTTCCCGAGCGGGAGAAGCCGTGGAAGATGGCCGACGCCGCCTGGCAGACGCCGACGAGAGCCGCGTCGCGCGGCCGGACCCCGGCGAGCGTCCGCCCCCCCTCGCCTCGCCGCGCCCCGACGACCTGCGCGAAGGAGAGAAGAACCGCCGTTCCGAGGAGCGAGAAGCCGATCATCCGGACGTCGCTCATCGACTCGACGGCGAGCTTCTTCAGGGGAAGCGCGACGGCTCCCGTGAGGGCGACCGAGAGAAGGAGAAGTCCGACGAGCCGCCACGCCGGCCGGCGCTCGCCCGGATCCGCCGAGACGAGTCCCGCGGCCGTCCGGACCAGCCGGGCGCGAAAGAAGGCGACGACCGCGGCGAGGGTCCCCACGTGGAGGAGCACGTCGAAGAGGATCCCCGGTTGGGAGAAGCCCGGGATCAGCGCCTGAGCGAGCGCGAGGTGAGCCGTGGACGAGACGGGGAGAAATTCCGTGAGGCCCTGCAGGAACCCCAGCAGGACCGCCTGACCTACGGTCACCGACATCGAGGAATTGTAGCAGCCGGCCGGCGCCGGGAGCGGCCTTTGGAGGGCGTTTCCGGCGGAACACCGAGCGCCACCGCGAGCGCCGCGAAGTGCGAGAGAGACAATTCCTCCGCCCGCGTGAGGGGCGGGACGCCGGCCGCGGCCAGCGCGTCCGCCGCCCGCTCCCGTCCCCAGCGCGCCGCGAGGGCGTTCCGAAGCGATTTTCGCCGCGTCGTGAACGCCGCCGACGCGGCGGTGAGGGCCCCTTCCGCTCCCTCCACCGCGGGATGCGGGAGAAGCTCGACGACCGAGGAGGTCACTTTCGGCGGTGGCGAGAACGCGCCGGGCCCCACGTCGAAGAGACGCCGGACCGCCGCGTGGGCGCCGATGTCGAGCGTGAGGAATCCGTAGGCACCCGTCCGCGGCCGGGCCGTGAGCCGGTCGGCCACCTCGCGCTGGACCATGACGACGAGGCGGGTGAAGAGGTCGGCCCGCCGCACGAAGGCGCGCAGCATCGGCGTGGCCGACTCGTACGGCAGGTTCCCGACGAGCGGGACGGGCGGCGAGGCGCCCGCGGCGGCGAGGGCGGCGCCGACGTCGGCGCGGAGCGCGTCCTCCGTCACGACGACGAGCGCTCGCCCCGCGGCTCCGGCGCGGAGCGACGCGGCGAGCACGGGATCGATCTCGAACGCGACGACACGGAGACCCCGCGCCAGGAGCGGCCCCGTCAGCGCGCCGCGCCCGGAGCCGATCTCCACGACCGTCTCCCCCGGCCCGGCGCCCAAAGCGTCCGCGATGCGGAGCGCGAGGCGCGGGTCGGCGAGGAAGTTCTGCCCCCAGCGAGGCCGCCTTGACGCTCTCACCGGCGGCACCCTACCATCGTGCCGCGGCGGCGAAGCCGCGTTTCCGTCCTCACAAGAAAGGAACGTCCATGTCCGGAAGCCTCCTCGATCTCTCCGAAACGAATTTCGAGTCGTCGGTCCTGAAGAACCCCAAGCCGGTCCTCGTCGACTTCTGGGCCGTCTGGTGCGGGCCCTGCCGCCAGGTCGCGCCGATCGTGGAGGCCCTCGCAAAGAAATGGGGCGACAAGGTCGCCGTCGCGAAGCTGAACGTGGACGACGTCCCCTCCGTGGCCGAGCGCTACGGCATCATGTCCATCCCGACCCTCATGCTCTTCAAGGGGGGCCAGGTCGTGGAGCGCGTCGTCGGCCTCTCGCCGCAGGCGGCCCTCGAGCGGAAGTTCGAGCCCCACCTTTAGAGTCGGGGTGCCGGCGTCGCCGCTGGAGGTGGCCTCTTCACGATCGGTCCGGGAAGGACTCGCCGGGCGGTCGGCTCGTCCGGCCCTTCGACGTAGAGGATTCGTAGCCGGGCTCCGACCGTGATCCTCGTCTCGACGCGCGTCGAGGAGTCGATTCGGAAGACCCTCCCGGTCGTTCCCACCTCGGCGAGGACGAGGTGCTTTCCGGGGACGTACGACAGGCAGGACCCGGCGGCCCTCAGGAGCGGCCGCGGCGTCGGCGTGGGTGTCGCCGTCGGCGTAGGCCGGGGCCTCCTTCTCGCCGCATCCCCCTCGGGTGAGGCCGCGAGAGCGAGAATAGCGACTCCCACCGTCAGGCCGAAACGCCTCATTCGCAGAGGATACGATGCCCGGGGGACCCGGCATCGCGCTTGCTGGGGATCCTACCCGGCACTCCGCGCAATGCCGAAAAGACGCCGTCCACCGGACGGCAGCGAGCGAGCCGAATGACGACCGACACCGCCCCCCCCGTCCGAAGCGCTCCGGATCCGGCCGCCCTCGCGGAGAAGGTCCGGGAGAAGTCCCTTGTCGTCAACGCCCTTCTCTCCGAGATCCGCAAGGTCATCGTCGGACAGGCGGTTCTCGTGGAGCGGCTCGTCATCGGCCTCCTCGCCGACGGACACCTCCTGCTCGAAGGAGTGCCGGGCCTCGCCAAGACGCTGGCCGTCCGGACGCTCGCGCGCGGCCTCGACGCCTCCTTCGCCCGGATCCAGTTCACGCCGGACCTCCTCCCGGCGGACCTGATCGGGACGCTCGTCTTCAACCCGAAGACGCAGGAGTTCGTCGCGCGGCGCGGGCCGATCTTCGCCCACATCATCCTCGCCGACGAGATCAACCGTGCCCCCGCGAAGGTCCAGTCCGCGCTCCTCGAGGCGATGCAGGAGCGGCAGGTGACGCTGGGCGACGGGACCGCACCGCTTCCCGACCCGTTCGTCGTCCTCGCGACGCAGAACCCGATCGAGCAGGAGGGCACCTACCCCCTCCCCGAGGCGCAAGTCGACCGCTTCCTGATGAAGCTGAAGGTCGGCTATCCGACGAAAGCCGAGGAGAAGCAGATTCTCGAGCGGATGGGCGAGACGACGGAGGCGGAGGCCTCCGCGACCGTCCGCCCCGTCCTCGACCCCACCGGGATCCGCTCCCTGCGCGGTCTCGTCCGGTCGCTCTACGCCGACGAGCGGCTGAAGAACTACCTCGTGGAGCTCGTCACGGCGACGCGCGACCCGAAGAGCTACAAGCTCGCGGAGCTGGGGGACTTCATCGCCTACGGCGCGTCCCCCCGCGCGACTCTGGCCCTCCTCGCCGCGGCCCGCGCGCACGCCTTCCTCGAGGGACGCGGCTATGTCGTCCCGGAGGACGTGAAGAGCATCGCGCCCGACGTCCTCCGCCACCGCGTCCTCCTCTCCTACGAGGCGGAAGCGGAGAACGTCACGAGTGATCAGGTGGTTTCGAGGATCCTCGAGCGCGTCGAGGTTCCCTGAGGCCGGACGCTCCCCGATGCTTCCAAGGGAGATCGCCCGCAAGATTCACCGGATCCGGATCCGGACGAACCGGCTCGTGAACGAAGGGCTGGGGGGCGAATACCACTCCGTCTTTCGCGGCCGGGGGATGGAGTTCTCCGAGGTGCGGGAGTACGTCCCCGGCGACGACGTCCGCGCCATCGACTGGAACGTCACGGCGCGGACCGGCGTCCCCCACGTGAAGAAGTACGTCGAGGAGCGGGACCTGACCGTCCTCCTCGTCCTCGACGTCTCGCCGTCGCAGGCCTTCGGGTCGAAGTACCTCACGAAGCGCGACCTGATGGCCGAACTCGCCGCCCTCCTCGCCTTCGCGGCCGTGAAGAACAACGACCGGGTCGGCGCGCTTCTCTTCACGGACCGGCTCGAGCGGTTCATCCCGCCACGCAAGGGGGTCGACCACGCCCTCGCGATCGCGCGGGACGCGCTCTACCTCGAGCCGAAGGGGCGCGCGACGGACCTCGCCCTCGCCCTCCGGAGCGTCGCGTCGCTCCTCAAGCAGAGGGCGGTCGTCTTCGTTGTCTCCGACTTTCTCTCCCCCGCCTACGAGAAGGCGCTCAAGACGCTCAACCGGCGGCACGACGTCGTCGCC
>JBBIPB010000054.1:0-16025 GCA_037443065.1 Acidobacteriota bacterium
GGGTCGCGGAGTCGATCGTCCGAAAGCAGTGCGACTTCTTCGAGTACGGAATCGCACACCTCAGGCCGCTCGTCCTGCGGGACGTCGCGGAGGACATCGGGATGCACGAGTCGACGGTCTCGCGCGTCGTCTCCAACAAATGGATGACGACGCCGCGGGGCCTCGTGCCGATGAAGTTCTTCTTCCACTCCGCCATCGCGTCGTCAGCCGGGGAGGACGTCTCCTCCCTCGCCGTCAAGAACACCATCCGAGTTCTCGTCGAAGCCGAGGATCAGGCCCGGCCGCTCTCGGACGCCCGTCTCTCCGCCCTGCTCGCACGCGACGGCATCCGGATCGCCCGTCGCACGGTCGCCAAGTACCGGGAGGAGCTCCGCATTCCCTCGAGCTCCCTCCGGCGTACGAGCCCGGCCGCCGGGGAGGTCCAGCCGGAGCCTGCGGCCGTGGCGGCCGGCGCAGACGTGCCCGAACCGGGATCATCCCGGGATGAGGAGGCATCATCGTGAACACCGTTTACATCGCCCGGCGCATCCGCATCCATCCCTCCCTTGAAGAGGTCGTGGCGGGGAAGCTCGGGAAGCTGGAGCGTTTCCTCCCGCGCGCCGCGCAGGTCCACGTCGCCGTCCGGCGGGAGAAGAACGTCGTCGCCGTCGAGGTGGCCATCAGCGGTGCGAAGGGGACCTGGAAGGCGCACGCGACGGGGCCCGACCAGCGGACGGCCGCGCAGGAGGTCATGAACCGGATCGCCGCCCAGGTGAAGAGGACCAAGGCGATCGTCAAGGAGGAGAAGAAGCGCTCGCGTCCGTCGGTCCGGAAGCCTGAAGTGTGGCCGGAGGCCGAGACGGGCCGGACAGAGCGGACGTCGGGGACGCGGCGCGAGACTGCAGCGACGCGCTCCATGTTCGAGGAGGACGCCCTCACCTCGTTCCACGCGTCGGACCGCGAGGTTCTCGTCTTCCGCGACCTGGGGTCGGACGAGGCCCTCCGGGTCCTTTACCGGCGGCGCGACGGCCGGGTCGGCATCGTCGTTCCGGAGTGACGCCGATGGCCTCCGCCGACGAGACCAGCCCGTCCGTCCGGATCGGCGACCTCCGCTCCCCCGCGCTCGCCCCCCTCGGCCTGAAGCTCGTCGCCGGGCAGAAGGGGCTCGACCGGCCGGTCGACTGGCCGCGCGTGCAGAAGCCGGGCCTCGCGATCGCCGGCTACCTCGCCTACGTCAAGCCGAACCGGGTCCAGGTTCTCGGCAACAGCGAGTTCGGCTACCTGAAGACGCTCTCTCCCGAGGTCGCCCGGGCACGTCTCGACGCCTTCACGGGCCTCCCCCTTTCCGGCATCGTCGTGACGAAGGGAATCCAGCCCCTCCCGGCTCTCCTCAGTTTTTGCCGGCGGCGGGGCGTCCCGCTCTTCCTGACGGAGCGGATGACGAGCACCGTCATCGAAGGGCTCACGGCCTTTCTCGAGGAGTCGCTCGCACCGCGCGTGACGATGCACGGCGTTCTCCTGGAGGTGGGAGGGCTCGGCGTCCTCCTCTTCGGGGACTCCGGCGTGGGGAAGAGCGAGTGTGCGCTCGCCCTCGTGCAGCGGGGTCACCGGCTGATCGCGGACGACCTCGTCGTCATCCAGCGGTTCCCCAACGAAGTCCTGGTCGGCTCCTCTTCCGGCCTCATCCGCCATCACATGGAGCTGCGCGGGATCGGGATCGTGAACGTCCCGATGCTCTTCGGGATCTCGGCCGTGCTCGAGCGGCACACGGTCGAGTTCGTCATCCACCTGACGCATTGGGTGGAAGGGCGCGAGTACGACCGCCTCGGCCTCGACGAGGAGTCGCAGGAGATCCTCGGGGTCGCCGTCCCGAAGGTCACCATGCCGGTGGCCACCGGGCGTGACGTGGCGCTCCTCGTCGAGATCGCGGTGAGGAACCAGCTCCTTCGCCGCCGCGGCTACCACGCGGCTCGCGAGATGGCGGCGAAGGTCCATGACGAGATTGCCCGAAAAGCGGCGACCGACCGGTTTCGCACGGGACGGCAGAAGCGCCGAACGCAGGCGCGGGTCCGGATGAAATGAGCGCCGGGGAGGGACAGCTCCTCGTCGTGACCGGCTTGTCGGGCTCCGGGAAGTCGTACGTTGGGCACGCACTCGAAGACGTCGGCTACGCGACGGTGGACAACCTGCCGCTCTCGCTCCTCCCGGACTTCGCGGAAGAGGTGGCGGCCGGGCGGATGCCCCGCGCGAAGAACGCGGTCGTCCTGGACGTCCGGAACCCGGACTTCGCGGAGAGGTTCCCGGCCCTTCTCGCCGCGCTCCGGGGGCGCGTACCGACGCGCGTTCTCTTTCTCGACTGCGACGACCGGGCGCTCCTGAACCGCTTCTCGGAGACGCGCCGGCCGCACCCGCTCGCCGAGGGACGGACCCTCCCGGAGGCGATCGCGCTCGAGCGGAAGATCCTCCGGGACGTGAAGGAGACCGCGGACCTCGTCGTCGACACGAGCGGGATGACGGTCCACGAGCTTCGCGCCGCCGTCGGCCAGCATTTCCGCGAGCCCGGCGATCCGGGAGAGCTGGCCGTCTCGATCGTCTCGTTCGGCTACAAGCACGGGATCCCGCCGGTCGACATCTGCCTCGACGTCCGGTTCCTCGCGAATCCCCACTTCGACCCGGTCCTCCGGCCCCGGACGGGGCGCGATCCGGACGTCGCCCGGTTCATCGAGGCGGGGGAGCTGACGGAACCGTTCTATCGGCGCCTTCTCGAGTTCCTCTCCTGGTGCCTGCCGAACTACCGGCGGGAGAATCGCGCCTATCTGACCGTCGGCGTCGGCTGCACGGGAGGCCGCCACCGCTCCGTCTACATCGCCGAGCGGCTGAGCCGCGACATCGAGGCGCTCGGCTATCCGGTCCGGGTCACCCATCGCGACGAGGCCAGCGGCTGAGATGGCCGGCCCGCCGACTCCCCGTCCTCCCGTCGGACTCCTTCTCCTCTCGCACGGGCCCCTGGCCTCGGCGCTCCGGGAGACGATTCTCCGCCTCGAGCCCGACGAGCCCGGGGACATGGGAGCGCTCTCGCTCGACTGGGAGGAAGCGCCCGAGGCCGCCAGCCGGCGTCTGGAGAAGGCGATCGCCGCGGCCGATCAGGGGGCGGGCGTCGTTCTCTTCACGGATCTCTTCGGCGGAACGCCGTCGAACCTCGCCCTCGCGTTCCTCGATCCGGGCCGCGTGGAGATCGTCTCCGGAGTGAATCTGCCGATGCTGATACGCGCCCGCGCCCTCGCGCGGGAGGGACGGAGTGCCGGAGAGATCGCACTCGCCTTCGTGGAAAGGGGACGGCGCGCGATCGTCGCCGCGACCGGCCTCGTCGGAGGCCCGGCCGGGAGTCGGGCGTGATCGAGGAGACTCTCATCCTGAAGAACCGCCTCGGCCTTCACGCGAGAGCCGCGGCGAAGCTGGTCCATGCGGCGGCGGGTTTCTCGTCCCGCCTCACGCTCACGCGGGACGGCGACGAGGTCGACGCCAAGAGCATCCTGGGTCTCCTGCTTCTCGCCGCGAGCCGGGGGACGAGCCTTCTTCTGCGCGCCGAGGGGCCGGACGAGGCGGCCGCGGTCACGGCCGTGAAGGAACTCGTGGAGCGACGGTTCGACGAGAGCGAGTAGGGCGCGCCGCGGCCGCGACGTAGAATCGGACGGGTGAAGCGGGCCCTCTCGCTGAATGGAATTCCCGTGTCGCCGGGCGTCGCCGTCGGGCGGGCCGTCCTCTGGCTTTCGCGCGAGGACACGGCCCCGCGGCGGACGCTCGAGCCCGAGGACGTTCCGGGGGAGCTGGAGCGGTTCCGCCGGGCGGTGGAGTCCTCCTTCGAGGAGATCGAGAGCACGGCGGCGCAGGTCGCCGCGCGGCTGGGCCCCGAATACGCGGCGATCTTCCACGCGCACGCGATGTTCCTGAAAGACCGCGCCTTCGTCGGTCCGGTGGAGAAGAGAATCGTCCAGGAAGCAGTCAACGCCGAGTGGGCCGTCGCCGCGGCCGCGCGCGAGCTCGTCGGGAGGTTTCGCGACCTCCCGGACGAGAACATCGCGCTTCGCGCGACGGACCTCGACGACGTGGCGAGGATCGTCCGGAGGCACCTCGGCGACGAAAGCGACAACCACCTTCGGGTCGAGGACCTGGCGGGAGAGGCGATCATCCTCATCGCAGACGAGCTGACCCCCTCCGACGCCGTCCGGATCCCGCGGGACCGGGTGATCGGCTTCGCGACGGAGCGCGGCGGGGCGACCTCGCATGCGGCCATCCTCGCGCGGTCGTTCGGCCTGCCTGCGGTCGTCGGCGTCGCGAAGCTCCTCGAATCCGTCGGGGAGAACGACCGCGTCGTCGTCGACGGCCGCGACGGGGTCGTCTGGCGCGAGCCGAACGAGGAGATCCTCGGGCTCTTCCGGGACCGCCGGGCCGACGAGGCCCGCCGCGAGAAGTCGCTGAAGGAGCGGAGCGTCGTTGGCGTCGCCGTGACGGCCGACGGCGTCGCGCTCACCGTCCGCGCGAACATCGAGCTCGCGAGCGAGGTCGGTGACGTCCTCGAGTACGGGGCCGACGGCGTCGGCCTCTTCCGGTCGGAATTCCTCTACCTCGCCTCGGGGGACTTTCACGTCCCGGACGCCGACTCACAGGCCGCGATCTACGGAGACGTCCTGCGCCGGCTCGCGCCGCGCCCCGTCGTCATCCGGACGTACGACCTCGGCGGCAAGAAGGGCTCGCGGCAGGTCGTCGGCGCCGACGAGCTGAGTCCGGTTCTGGGGCTCCGCGGCGTCCGCCTCAGCCTCGCCCGTCCCGAGATGTTCCGGACGCAGCTCACCGCGCTCCTGATGGCGGCGCCGGCCGGAGACCTCCGGATCCTCGTCCCGATGGTCTCGGGGGTCGAGGAGGTTCGCCGGGTGCGCGCCATCCTGAACGAGGTCCGGGCCGAAGTGGCCGAGCGCGGGATCCCGGTGCCGGAGTCCGTCCCTCTCGGCGCGATGATCGAGGTGCCGTCCGCGGCGATCACGGCCGACCTCATCGCGCCGGATGTGGACTTCCTGGCGCTCGGCACGAACGACCTGACCCAGTACACGCTCGCCGTGGACCGGGCGAACGAAACGGTCTCCGACCTCTTCCGGCCGGATCACCCCGCGGTGCTGCGGCTCATCGTGCGGGTCGTCGAGGCGGCGCGTGCGGCGCGAAAACCGGTCTCCCTCTGTGGTGAAATGGCGGCCGACCCGCAGCTTTTCCTACTCCTCGTCGGACTCGGCATCCGGGAGTTCTCGATGGGCCCGCGCACCGTCCCTCTCATCAAGGCGATCGCCCGTGACATCACCGTCTCCGACGCGGCGCGAGTCGCGAAGGCGGCGCTCTCCCTCACCACTCCCGAGGAGGTGTCCGCTCTCCTCGGGCTCGAAGCCCGCGACCTCCTTCCGGCGGTGCGGCGCCCGAAGGCGGTGTCGGCATGACCGATCGTTTCGAAGTGCGGCGTCCCCGCGTCGTCGCCAAACCGTGGGGCGAGGAGAGGATCTTCGCCGAGGAGGGGCGCTACGCCGGCAAGCTCCTCCGGATCCGTCACGGAGAGGCGCTGTCGTTTCAGTACCACGTGAGGAAAGAGGAGACGATCCATGTCCTGGAGGGGAAGCTGGGACTCCTCGTCGAGCGGGACGGGGCTCGCGCCGATCTCCGCCTCGGCCCGGGCGAGGTCTTCCACGTGACTCCCGGGACGCGCCACCGGATGTACGCCCCGGACGGAGACGTCCTGCTCGTCGAAGTCTCGACTCCGGAGCTGGACGACGTCGTCCGGCTGGAAGACCGGTACGGCCGGGAAGGGACGTCGGCGCCATGAGAGTCTTTCTCGCCGTCGGGATCCTGCTCGGCGCGCTCGCGGCCCCGGCGCAGGAGCCGGCGTCCGTCTCCGCATCCGCGCCGCCGGGGCTCACGCCGAGCCCGGAACCGACTCCACGAACGGCCGCCGAAACTCCGGCGACCGGTGCGGCGCGGCCGATCGGGACGGGGAGCGGGTCGCTCGCCGACATCGCGAAAAGACAGAAGGAGAAGCGCGAGAAGCAGGGCAAGCGCCCTTCGCTCGGCGTGATCTCGAACCAAACGCTCCGGAAGGGAGGTGCGTCGGAGGCGTCCTCCAAGAGCGCGTCGAAAGCGACGCCGTCGCCGACCTCCACGCCCGCGGCGGTGAGGATTCCGGAGTTCCGGGACCTCAAAGGACGCAATGAGGCCGACTGGAAGCGGGTGATGAAGTCGGCCCGCTTGGGGGTCGCGGCCGCCGAGAAGAAAGTCACCTCTCTCGAATCCGAGGCGAAGAGGCTCGAGAACGACTTCTACGCCTGGAGCGACGGGAACTACAGGGACCGGGTCATCCGGCCGGCATGGGACCAGGCCCGCGAGGAGCTCGGCAAGGCACGGAAAGAGCTCGACGCGGCCCGCGAACAGATCTCGGACCTCGAGGAGGAAGCTCGCAAGTCGGGGGCGCCTCCCGGCTGGCTCCGCTGACCGTGAAGAGCGTCTTCGTCGAGACCTGGGGCTGCCAGATGAACGTTCTGGACGGCCGCCGCTTCGTCGGCCTTCTGGCGCGGGACGGCTACCGGGAAGCGGCCGCGGCCGAGTCGGCCGACGTCATCCTCCTGAACACCTGCTCCGTCCGCGACCGGGCCGAGCAGAAGGTCTACGCGCGTCTGGGCCGGCTCGCGCGGCTGAAGAAGAGGAACCCGGGTCTCCTCCTCGGCGTGACGGGGTGCGTCGCGCAACAGGAGGGGGAGAAGCTCCTCGAGAGGCTGCGCCACGTCGACTTCGTCCTCGGGACCGGCCGCATCGAGGCGCTCCCGGCCGTTCTTCGACGGGTGCGCGAGGAGGCGGACCGCCCCTGCGAGACGGGGTTCCCCCAGGACGAGGTCGCCTACACGCCCGGCGCCGTGGCGCGCGACGTCCCGCACCGGGCGGCGATCACGGTCGTCGAGGGGTGCAACAAGAACTGCACGTTCTGCGTGGTTCCCTTCACGCGTGGACGGGAACGGAACCGGCGCCTTCGGGACGTCGTGGACGAAAGCCTCCGGCTTCTCGGCGACGGCGCGGTGGAGATCGAGCTCCTCGGGCAGACGGTGAACGCGTATCGCGATCCGGAGACGGGCGAGGACTTCGCGGATCTCCTTCGCGCGGTCGCCGCTCTTCCGCGCCTCCGGCGGCTACGGTTCGTGACGTCGCATCCCCGGAACTTCACGCCGGGGCTGATCCGGGCGATGGCGGAGTCGCCGGCCGTCTGCCCGGCACTCCACCTTCCGGTCCAGAGCGGCGCCGACGAGGTGCTCCGGCGGATGAAGAGGCAGTACACGAGGCGGGAGTACCTCGACCTCGTCGCGGAGATCCGGCGCGCCGTGCCCGGGATCGCACTCTCGACCGACCTGATCGTCGGCTTTCCGGGGGAGAGCGAGGCGCACCTCGAGGCGACCCTCTCGCTTCTCGACGAGGTCCGGTTCGCGCAGGCGTTCGCCTTTTCCTACTCGCCGCGGCCCGGGACTGCGGCCGCGCGCTGGGAGAGCGACGTGACGCCTGCCGTGGCAGCCGCGCGGCTCAGCCGGCTGATGGAACGCCAGCAGGAGATCCAGCGGGGGCTGAATCGCGAAATGGAGGGGCAGGTCGTCGAGGTCCTGGTCGAAGGGAAGGACCGGCATGGGACCCGGCCCTCGGGACGGACGCCCTGCAATCGCGTCACGAACGTGGAGACCGAGGAGGCGCTCCGGCCCGGGACCTTCGCGGCCGTCCGCATCGAGCGCGGCCTGCCGAATTCTCTCCTCGGGCGGCTCGCGCGCGTCGATCCGGAGTCTGAAAAGGCTGAGATACAGTCTCAATAAACCACGCAACTGTCTATAAATACACAACTTGGCGTTGTCTTCTCTACCGGATCGTCTCGTCCCTCCTTGCAATCGTCCCCGCGGATCCCTAGATTGGAATGGTCGGAATGGTCAAGGAGGCGCCGGTGACCGTCAGGATGGGAGTCAAAGCCCTCATCGTCGACCCGATCGCCAACATGCCCGTCGTCATCCTCCGCGACGACGACGAGAAGAACCTGCTCCCGATCTGGGTGGGCATCTTCGAGGCCAACGCGATCGCCCTCCAGATGGAAGGCGTCACGACGCCTCGTCCCATGACGCACGATCTCCTGAAGAACGTCATCGAGAAGGTCGAAGGCGACGTCGTTCGCATCGTGATCAACGCGCTCGAGGAAAACACGTTTTACGCGCAGATCCATCTCCGGGTGGCAGACCGGGAGGTGCAGGTGGACAGCCGCCCCTCCGACGCCATCGCCCTCGCGCTCCGGGTGAACGCACCCGTCTTCGTGGAAGAAGGGGTCCTCGAGAAAAGCCGCCGGACCGACGATTCCGCCGACAGCTCCAACGCCGCCCGCCTCCGGAAGTGGCTCGAGGAGGTCGACCCGGACGCCCTCGGAAAATACCGGATGTGAGGCTGCTGCCACCGGGACGCTCTTCGCGCTTGCCGAGGAGGCGGCGGTCTGAATATCATCCCGGCTCGCTTTCATGATCATCACCATCGCGAACCAGAAGGGCGGCGTCGGAAAGACGACCACGGCCATCAACGTCTCGGCCGCGCTCGCCCAGAAGAAGCTCCGGACGCTTCTCGTCGACCTGGACCCCCAGGCGAACTCCACGATGTCCTTCCTCGACCGGCGCACGGTCGAGCGATCGATGTACGAGGTCCTGATCGACCCCGACGTCACGCTCGACTCCGTCGTTCGCGAGACGAAGCTTCCGTCGCTCCGCGTCGCGCCGTCCCGGATCTCAGTGGCGAAGGTCGAATCGAAGCTGGTGGGGGAGATCGACGGCCTCTTCCGCCTCAAGGACAAGCTCCAGAAGGCGAACGGCGGAGGGCCGGGGTACGACGCGATCATCATCGACACGCCGCCGACCCTCGGCATCCTCACGGTCAATGCCCTCGTCGCATCGACCCACATCCTGATCCCGATCCAGTCGTCCTACTTCGCCCTCGAGGGAACGGACGATCTCCTCGAGACCATCGAGAAGATCAAGAGCCGGCCGAACCCGAATCTCCAGATCATCGGCGTCGTGATCACGCTCCACGACAGGCGCACCACCCTCGGAAAGGACATCAAGAAGCAGATCGAGACGGTCTTCAAGGGAAAGCTCTTCCGGACCACGATCTCCAAGTCGGTGCGGCTCGAGGAATCGCCGGCCTACCAGGAAACGATCTTCTCGTTCGCTCCCCGTTCGAGTGGAGCGCTCGAGTACTACAGCCTCACAGAGGAGATACTCGCCCGTGTCTAGGAGAAGAGGACTTCCCGAGACCTCCCGGATGAGGCACGACGCCCACTTCGTGGACCAGCTCGTCCGGGCAGACGAACTTCCCGTCGGAAGGCGCATCGCCATCCACCTCATCGAAGCAAACCCGGATCAGCCCCGCACGGCATTCGGTGACCTCCAAGAGCTGACGAAGTCGATCGCGGCGCGCGGAGTCCTCGAGCCGATTCTCGTCCGCCCCCGGGAGGACGGCCGCTTCACGATCGTCTCCGGAGAGCGGAGGTACCGGGCCGCGATCGAGGCGGGGCTCGCGGAAATTCCGTGCATCGAGATGGAGCTCTCCGACTCCGAACTCCTGGAGGTCGCGCTGGTCGAGAACCTCCAGCGCAAGGATCTGACGCCGTTCGAAGAGGCGGACGGCTATCGCGCCCTGAAGGAGCGCTGGGCCTACACACACGAGCAAATCGCCGAAGCGATCGGAAAGTCGCGCGTCTCCGTCACCGAGGCGCTTGCCATCGGGCGCCTGCCCGAAGCCGTCAAGGAAGAATGTCGGCGCGCCGACATCTCCTCGAAGTCCTTTCTCCTGGAGCTCGGAAGACTTCCGTCCGACGCAGTCATGCTCGACGCGGTGAAGCGGTGGGTCGCCGGCGAGAACGTCACGCGAGACACCCTGCGGGAAACGAAGAAGTCGACAGGGAAGGCGGAGAAGGGTCGACACGCAGCGTTTCGCAAGAGCTACGTGTTCGACTACGTTCCGGAGGATCGCCGGTACAAGCTCAGCCTCGTTTTCCACGGGAAGGGGCAGAAGCGGGACGACATCCTTTCCGCAATACGGACCCTCGTCCGGGAGATCGAAGCCGGCGACGTGGACCTCGAGCGCGACGGCAGATTTCTGAAGGCGAAGAAGCCGGGCCCGCCTCGCTGAGGAGTTGAGAGGAACGGTCTCTCTTTCTTCCTTTCGAAGAATATTCGGTTCCATCTCGCTGGAATTTAACATAATAAATCTTATCGGACATAGACGAAACCGGCGGGAACCCCGGTTCCCGCTAAGATCGGGCGTGGCTTGGTCTCGCCAGATCGACCGCTACCTGATTCGCGAGATCGCCGCTCCGACGGCCGTGGCCTTTCTCGCCTACACGGGGTTCATGCTCCTCCGGGGCGTCGTCCTCTTTTCGGACCTTCTGTTCCAGAGCGGAGACCCGCTCGCCGAGACGCTCCGGGTTCTCGCCTTCTCGCTCCCGCACATCGTCGTCCTGACTCTTCCAATCTCTTTCCTGCTGGGTCTTCTCGTCGCCTTCGGTCGACTGAGCGCGGACTCCGAGGTCATTGCCCTCAGGGCCTCCGGCGTCGACATCATGAGGCTCTATCGCCCCGTGGCCGCCCTCGCCCTCGTCGTGACGGTCCTCACCGCGCTCCTCATCTTCGAGGCGGTTCCCCGAGGCAACCGCCTCCTCACCGAGATGAGGCTCCGTCTCCTCACGTTCGCGGTCGCCCAGCGGATCTCGCCCGGCGTCTTCAGCCCGGAGCTCGCCGGGAAGAGCATCTATGTCGAGAACGCCGACGCCGACCGGCGGAGCCTCACGGGCCTTTTCGTGGTCGACCGCTCGGCCGAAGCCGACGGGGAACGGCTCACGGTGGCTCCTCGCGGCCAGCTCGAGATCGACGAGGAAGAGGGACGCCTCTGGCTGCGGCTGGACGACGCCGCGAGCCATCACGTCGGCGCGGACCCCCGCCAGTACGACGTCTCGTTCAGTACGGTGCGGTATCTCCTGCAGGAGACGGGCGGCGTGAAGGAGGGTCTCGCGAACCGCTCGCGGGAGAAGCTCCTCCGGGAGAAACGGCTGGGAGAGCTGCTCGAGACGGCGCGCACGGGGGCCAGGACCGAAGTCGAGCGCCGTCTCGCCTGGGTGGAGATCCACAAGAAGTTCGCGCTTCCGGCCGCCGCCCTGATCTTCGGTCTCGTCGGTCTCCCCCTCGGCCTCGTCACGCGGCGCGGCGGCCGGGCCGCCGGATTCGCCGTCTCGGTCGTGATCGTCCTGGCGTACTACGTCCTCCTCGCGATCGGCGAAGCCCGCGCCATCGACGGCCACCTCTCACCGGCGGTCGCGATGTGGCTGCCGGACATCCTCCTGACCCTCCTCGGTGTCCTGGCGCTTCTGCGTGTTCGCCGGGACCTCCCCCTCTTTTCCCCGCACTCCAAGTCTCGCGGCGGCGGCACCGTGACGTTCCACGCCCCGCCGTCCCGTGTGGCGCCCTCGGCAGGAGAGACGGGGCCTCCCCGCGCCGTCCGCCGTCCGCGCGGCGTCGGGAACCTCCTCGACCGGTACGTCGCGGGGCGGTTTCTCCGGGTCTTCGCGCTCGTCGTCGTCTCGTTCGTCGCGATCTACGTGCTGATCGACTACCTCGAATTCGCCGACGACCTCGCGAAGGTGAAGCCTCCCGCGCGGCTTCTCCTCGCCTACTACGAGGCGCTTCTCCCGCCGATCTTCGTCGACATCCTCCCCTTCTCCTTTCTCGTCGCGGCCCTCATCACGGTGGCCGCTCTCGTTCGATCCTCGGAGACGACCGCGGTCCTCGCGGGCGGTATTTCGCTCTTCCGGCTCGCCGCCCCGATCCTCCTTCTGGCGACCGGCACGGGGGTCGTCCTCTTCCTTCTCTCGGAGCGCATCGTCCCGGTCGCGAGCGCGGAATCCGAGGCGTTGAAGGCCCGCCTGAAGGGGGCCCCCCCCCCGCCCTCTACTCTTCCGAGCGGTTGGGTCCGGGGACAGGGGGGCCGGTTCTTCGCCGTCGACGCCTTCGACCCGGCCACGCGCGGAATCGCCGGTCTGCAGATGGTCCAGGTGGACCCGGCCACGTTCCGGATCCGCGTCCAGGCCGCCGCGGCGCGTGCCCTGCTCCTCCCGGGAAAGGGTTTCATCGCGGAGAACGGCTGGATCCGGACCTTCGCCGGCGGAGCCGATTCGCTCTTCATGGCCCCGGAGGGACGCTTCCGCCTCGAGGCGCCCGAGGCGTCCGACTCGCTTTCGGCGGTCCAGGCAAACCCGCGGCAGATGACGGCGGGCCAGCTCGCCCGCTTCATCGCGGCGCGCCGGCGGGCCGGCGGGAACGTCGCGCGGCTCGCGACGAGCCTCCATCAGAAGCCGGCCGTCGCCCTGTCGGCTCTCCTCCTCACCCTCGTCGGGCTCCCCTTCGCCTTGCGCTTCGGGAAGCGCGGCGCCGTCGCCGGTGTCGGCGCCGCGATCCTTCTCGGGCTCGCCTACTTCTTCGTCAGCGGCCTCTTCGTCAAGCTCGGCGAGACGGGGGCGCTCCCCCCGATGGCCGCCGCGTGGTCCGCCGACCTCCTGTTCGGGCTGGGGGCGGTCTGGGGCCTCGCGGGCGTGCAGACCTGACCGCTCCCGTCCCGGATACCGTCAGGTCCCCTCTTCCCACCCGGCGAGATAGCGCTCCTGCTCGGGTGTGAGCGTGTCGATCGTGGTTCCCAAGGAGGCGAGCTTGAGGCGCGCGATCTCGGCGTCGATCGCCGCCGGGATCGGGTGGACCTTCTTCCCGAGGGCGGCGTGGTTCTGAACCATGAACTCGGCACCGAGAGCCTGGTTCGCGAACGACATGTCCATGACGGAAGCCGGGTGTCCTTCGGCCGCCGCGAGGTTGATGAGCCGGCCGTCGCCGAGGAGGAAGAGGACGCGGCCGTCGGCGAGCCGGAACTCCTCGACGAACTCCCGGATCTTCCGCCGCGAGACGGCTCGCTTCTCGAGGGCGGGGATCTCGATTTCCACGTTGAAGTGCCCGGAGTTCGAGACGACGGCGCCGGACTTCATGACTGCGAAGTGCTCGTCGCGGAGAACGCACTTGTTCCCCGTCACCGTCACGAAGACGTCGCCGATCTTCGCGGCCTCGGACATCGGCATCACGCGCAGGCCGTCCATCGCCGCCTCGATCGCCTTCACAGGGTTGATCTCGGTGACGATCACGTTCGCACCGAGGCCCCGGGCCCGCATCGCGACGCCCTTTCCGCACCAGCCGTAGCCGGCGACGACGAAGTTGAGTCCGGCGAGGAGGAGGTTCGTCGCGCGGACGATCCCGTCCACCGTCGACTGGCCGGTCCCGTAGCGGTTGTCGAAGAAGTGCTTCGTCTCTGCGTCGTTGACCGCCAGGACCGGGAAGCGGAGAACGCCTTCCTTCTCCATCGCCTTCAGGCGGATGACGCCCGTCGTCGTCTCCTCGGTCCCGCCGAGGACCGCCCCGAGCATCGTCTTCCGCTCCGCGGCCGAAAGGCCCCGCACCCACGCGGCGAGAGACGGCTCGAGCCTGTCCTCGCGGCCGAGGGCGATGAAGAGGAGGGACGAGACGAGGTCCGCGCCGTCGTCCATCGTGACGTTCGGGTGGCAGGCGAGGGCGGCCCGGATGTGGTCGTAGTAGGTCCGGTTGTCCTCCCCCTTGATCGCGTAGACCGAGATCCCGTGGTCCGCGACGAGCGACGCGGCCACGTCGTCCTGCGTGGAGAGGGGGTTCGAAGCGCAGAGCACGACCGTGGCCCCGCCTGCCTTCAGCGTCCGGGCGAGGTTTCCCGTCTCCGTGGTCACATGGAGGCAGGCGGAGAGCCGGACGCCCTGGAGAGGCTTCTCCCGCTCGAAGCGTTCGCGGATCTGGGCGAGAACCGGCATCGACCGGTCGGCCCACTCGATCCGGAGGCGCCCTCTGGAGGCGAGCGTCAGGTCTTTCACGTCATGTGCGGGGAGGGTCGTCGTCGTCATGATTTCTCCTCTCGGATGGTGGCGATGGGGCGTCGGGACCCGGCCGCGGCGGGCGTCCGGATCCCGTCGGCGATGTAGGTGCGGAGGGCAATACCGTCCGGCGCGCCCTCGTCGGCGACCCGGTAGGGCTCCGGGAGGGCCTGGAACCGGAGCGCGGAGAACCCGCTCCGGCGGAGCGCGGCGCGGACGGACTCCCGCGGCAGGCCGAGGTGGACCGAGCCGGTCGCGGCGCGGAGCGCCCGGATGCCGTGCGGCTCCAGCTCGACGAGGACGACGCGCCCTCCCGGCTTCAGGACACGGGCGAACTCGGCCATGGCGTCGGCGGGACGGGTGACGTGGCGGAGAAGATGGAAGGCGAAGAGAGCGTCGCAGCTGGCCTCTGCGAGCGGAAGAGCCTCGGCCCGGCCGTTGCGGACCTCGACGTTCGAAAGGTCGGCGCGGCGCACTTTCTCCCGGACCTTCCGGACCATTTTGGTGCTCTCGTCCACCGCGATGACGTGAGACGCGACGCCCGCGAGCGTGAGCGTCAGGAGCCCGGTGCCGCAACCGACGTCTGCGACGGTGAGTCCGGGCGGGACGAGCCGGACGAGGGCGGCCTCCCGGACGCCCGTCGTGTAGAACGGGGCCTGGATCCGGTCCCATCGGCTCGCGACAGCGTCGAAACCCTCTCCCGCCTCGGTCGCGCGACGCTCCTCGAGGACGTCCGCGAGCCGGGCGTCGTCGGCGGCGAAGCCCTTGTCGGTGATCGTCTCCGCGAGGTTCGCCCAGAGGGCGCGCCCCTCGGACGTCGGAACGTACCGCTCCACCCCTCCGCTGCGAACCGTCTCCACGAGGCCGGCCCGCCTGAGGACGGCGAGATGGTTCGAGACCCGGGACTGCGCGGCACCGACCACGCGTTGAATCTCGCGGACCTGGAGCGGCTGGTGCGAGAGAAGGCGGACGGTCCGGATGCGGAGGGGATCGGAGAGGGCCCCGAGGGTCGAGGCGGCAGCGAGCATGATGAGTTTATATCATGAAATCATGTTTTAGTGATCACCATGGCCGGACCCGAGAAAGCCGCTCCGGCAGGGGCGGCTCTCTGGAACTCAGGCCTTGCTCGGGACGCCGAGCCCGGCCGCGGCGGCGAGCGCCTCGGCCTTGTCGGTCCGCTCCCACGTGAACTCGGGGAGGCGGCGGCCGAAGTGGCCGTAGGCGGCGGTCTTCCGGTAGATCGGCCTCCGGAGGTCGAGGGACTGGATGATTCCCTGCGGTGTCAGCGTGAAGTGGTCGCGCACGAGGCCGGGGAGCTTTGCCGGGTCGACCGTCGAAGTCCCGAACGTCTCGACGTGGACCGAGACCGGGTCGGCGACGCCGATCGCATACGCGAGCTGCACCTCGGCGCGGTCAGCGAGGCCCGCCGCCACGAGGTTCTTGGCGACGTGCCGCGCCATGTAGGACGCCGAGCGGTCGACCTTCGTCGGGTCCTTCCCCGAAAACGCGCCGCCGCCATGCCGCCCGCTTCCCCCGTAGGTGTCGACGATGATCTTTCGCCCCGTGAGTCCGGTATCGCCCTGCGGCCCGCCGATGACGAAGCGGCCCGTCGGGTTGATGTGGACCTTCGTCCGGGCGTCGAACATCCCCTTCGGGACGACCGGCTTGATGATCTCCTCGAGGACCGCCTCGCGAAGCTCGCCGGTCGGGATCGACTCCGCGTGCTGCGTCGAGACGACGACCGCTTCGACGCGGACCGGGGTATTCCCTTCGTACTCCACGGTGACCTGGCTCTTGCCGTCAGGACGGAGCCAGTCGAGGACGTGGGTCTTGCGGGCCTCCGCGAGCCGCATCGTGAGCCGGTGCGCGAGGGTGATCGGGAGAGGCATCAGCTCCTCGGTCTCCCGAACGGCGAACCCGAACATGAGGCCCTGGTCCCCCGCGCCCCCTGTATCCACGCCCTGCGCGATGTCGGGCGACTGCTTGTCGATCGTGGAGATGACGGCGCACGTCTCGTAGT
>JBBIPB010000055.1:0-15968 GCA_037443065.1 Acidobacteriota bacterium
TGGCTCCCATCTTCCTCCTCGTCTTCGTCGGCTTCACGGTCGGAACGGTCGGGGGCTTCATCGGCGTGGGTGGCGGCTACATGGTCACGCCGGCGCTGATCGTCTTCGGCTTCCCGGGCTACATGGCCTCCGGCATCGACATGACCCATATCGCCGGCAAAGGGGTCGTCGCGACCGTCCGGCACCGACAGCTCGGCAACATCGACTGGACCATGGCGCTCTCGATGGTCGCAGGCACCATGCTCGGCGTCGAGTTGGGCGTCCGCCTCCTCGTCCACTTCAAGAACCTCGGAATCTCGTCGGTCGTCCTTCTCATCACGTCCGTCGTCGTGATGTTCGGGCTTTTCCTCTACACGCAGATGGAGACCCGGCGAGCCCACATCAAGACCGAGCAGATGACGCGGGACGGCGAGGCGGTCGGGCGCGAGATCCAGACCTCGTCGCTCCCCCGCTTCTTCCAGAACATCCCGTTCTTCCCGATCGTGCGCTGCCGCACCGCGCGCGTCGTCGTCTCCATGTGGGTGATCGTGCTCGTCGGCATCGTCACGGGCGTTCTCGCCGGCTTCCTCGGCGTGGGCGGAGGGTTCATCCGCGTGCCGGCGCTCGTCTACCTCGTCGGCGCTTCGACGCACATCGCCGTGGGCACCGACCTCGTCGAGATCGTGTTCTCCGGGGGCTACGGCGCCCTGCGCCACTCGATCGAGGGGCACGTCGACATGATGGCCGTCCTGTTCATGATTTGCGGCTCGATGCTGGGCGCGCAGTTCGGCTCGATCGCGACCTCCTACGTGCGCGGGCCGGCAATCCGCTACATCCTCTCGTACTCGCTCATCCTGGCCACGTGCGGCGCTGCGCTGCGGCTCGCCTACGTCCTGACTGGACAAGCCGTCGAGATCCTCGCGCTCCTCGCCGTCATGCTCACGCTGGGCGAGATGATCTTTCTCTGTCTTTTCATCATTTCGCTCGTCTGGTTCGCGGTGCGCCGAAAGCGCGGGAAGGCCGTGCCCCCGTGGGTGCCGGCACTGGTGGTGTCATGAGACAGGACTCGTTGTCACACGTCGTCCCCCCCGAGGGAGGAAGGCTCACGGCGACGCCGAGCCCGCTCCGCTGGTTCGTGGACTCGATGCTGGGCTATTGGGTGCTGCTCCTCACGATCTCGCTCGGCACCGCCGCGGTGATCTACGAGGTCTACCTCAAGGGCCGGATGTAGGGGACGCCATGAAGAAGCTCTGGCAGATCCTCGCCAACGTCGTCCTCTACGGCTTCCTGCTCTGGCTGCTCTACGACTCGACCCTCAGGGAGTGGGACCCGTGGTTCGCCTTCGTGGTCGCGTTCGTCCTCCTTCTGGCCGTCGTCATCAGCCTGATTCCCAAGCTTCAGGCCCCGAGCGTCTCGCCCGGCGAATACCCGTTCGATGACTAGGGTCGAGTCTCTCCGCGCGGAGCTCGCGGCGCTCCACGCGAAGGGCCTCGCCGGCGACATCCCGCGCCGGAAGCTCGACGGGATGGTGGCGGAGAAGACCGTCACGCTCACCCGCGCGGCGGTCGTCTCCCGGCTCGAGGACGGCGAGAGCATCGTGGCCGAGCACCACGCGGCGCTCGGCCACCTGCATCTCGCCGAGTCGGTCCTGCGCGAGCCCGACGAGGAGGCGATCAGCCTCTTTCTGACCGACCGCCGCCTGGTCCGCGTTCGCGCGCTCCTGTCGAGCGAGAGGCCCTTGACTCTGAGCGACAAGGACAGCGCCGTGTTCGACGAGGTACCGCTCGACGCGATCGAGGGTCTCGTCGTCCGCCGGCAGGTGCGCTGGGGCGAGGCGGCGGCGGGAGTCGTCATCGCCGCCGTCGCCCTGCTCTTCAAGACGTGGTTGCTCGTCACGGGGACGCTCCTCCTCGTCCTCGGGGTGCTCGGCGTTCTCCACGCCGTGCTTCTCCCGACGCGGTGGATCGAGATCCTCGCTCCGGTGCGGCTCGCATCGGAGCCGTGGCGCATCCTGGCCGCGCGCAAGAAGAGCGCCCGCGCCCTTCGCAAGGCACTCAGGGCTCGCCTGAGGAGACGCTGAGGGCGACGTGATCAGCGCCAGCTATCGCGGAATGTTCCGCGGCCTCGTCCAGAGGCTCCTGCTCGTGTCGATCCTGCCCCTCCTCGTCACCTCCGTCGCGAATTTCCTCCTCTTCTTCTCCCTGAACCGCTCGATCGTCCTCGGACAGGACGCCGCCCTCGTCTCCTATCACCGCGCGTCGGTGGAGGCCTTCCTCGGGAACATCACCGCCGAACTGTCGACTCTCGCGAGGACGTACTCGCTCGAGGAACTGAGCCGCGGCGACCTCGAGCGCGTCTTCCGGGTCATCCGGGAGCCGGGCGGCGTCTTCACGGACATCGGAATCATCGACAGCGCCGGAAACCACCTGCAATACGTCGGACCCTACGATCTCTCGGGCCGGAACTACCGCGACGCCGACTGGTTCGCGAGGGTCGTCGAGAAGGGCGTCTTCATCTCGGACACGTTCCTCGGGTTCCGTGGAGAGCCGCACTTCGTGATCGCGGTCAAGCGTCCGGAGGGCCGGAGCTTCTGGATCCTGCGCGCGACGGTCAACACCGACCGATTCAGCACGCTCGTGGGCGGCGCCCGCCTCGGAGGGACGGGCGAAGCGTTCATCGTCAACAGTCGCGGGCTGTACCAGACAAAGACGCGATCCGCCTCCGCCCTGCTCGAGCCCTCCGGCTGCCCCGATCTCGAACCGCACCCGGGCATTCGCGTCCAGCGCGCGACGCTGGGCGGCACCCGCACTCTCCTCACGACGGCCTGGCTCACCGACCCTCGCTGGATGCTCGTCTTTCGACAGGAGGAATCGGAGGCCTTCCAGTTCCTCACGAAGGCGGTGATCATCGGGATCGTGATGACGGCCGGAGGCGTGATCGGCGCGGGGATCCTCGCGTCCGTCGTGGCGCGCACCCAGGTGCGGAGGATCGAACGCGCCGACCGCGAAAAGGAGCTGCTCACGCAGCAGCTCGTGACGACCGGCAGGATCGCCGCCGTCGGCGAGATGTCGGCCGGCCTCGCGCACGGGATCAACAACCCGCTGGCGACGATCGACACCCTCCAGACGTGGATCCGCGACCTCGCGGGCACCGCGCCGATCTCCGAGGAGGACCGGAAGGAGATTCTCGACTCGGTCTCGAAGATCGGCGAGCAGGTGGTTCGCTGCAAGACGATCACCCAAGGCCTCCTGAAGTTCGCGCGGCGGGTCGAGACGAAACCGGGGGAGGCCGACCTGAACGCGCTTCTCTCCGAGCTCGCGACGATCATGCGATCGCGGGCCGCGGTCGAGGGCGTCACGATCTCGACCGGCCTCGAGCCGATTCCGTCCGTCGTCGCCTCTCTCACCAAGCTTCAGGAGATCTTCATGAACCTCGTCAACAACGCCGTCGACGCCGCGGCCGGGCGGCCCGGAGCGGAGGTCCGGATCACCTCCCGCCTCCGCGACGGTCTCGTCTGCGCCGAGGTCGCCGACAACGGGCCGGGGATCTCGCCCGAGGATCTCCCGAGGATTTTCCAGCCCTTCTTCACGACGAAGCCGGCCGGCCGGGGAACCGGCCTCGGCCTCACCATCTGCCAGGGCCTCGTGACCGAGCTGGGCGGCTCGCTCTCCGTGGAAAGCGCCGAAGGGAAAGGCACGACGATGACGGTGCTTCTGCCGCCGGCGCCGTCGACCATCCCCCCGAAGACGGAGAGCCCGTGAGCCTCCCGGGGAAAGCGCTCGCGCGGCGTCTCGGGCGCGCGGTGTTGCTCTTCCTCGAGGTCATCGGCCTGCGCGAGGGGCGGCACGGGCGCGAGGAGACGCAGTTCGCCCGTTTCCGGCTCCACTACAAGGCGTTTCGAACGCTCCTCGCCGCCAACGACAGTTTCCTCTCGGCCATCGCCGATCTCGAGGAGCGGGGAAGGCGAAGTGATCCGTTCGACACCGCCTTCGTGAAGCGCCGCGTCGTCAGGGCCCTCGCCGACGTTCACCAGATGGTCGACAGCCTCGACGAGATCTCAGGCCTCCGCTACTTGGGCCTCCGGGGCGCATTCGAGCGGATCGCCGCCGGCCTTACGGCCACCGTGCAGGACGCTTCCCCGACGGCCCAGGATGTCCTCATCCTCGAGCAGTCGGAGACGTTCGCGACCCACGCCGACCTGGCGGGCGGAAAGATGGCGAACCTCGGAGCGGTCCGCAACGCCGTGGGTCTCCCGACCCCGGACGGCTTCACGATCACGACCGAGGGCTTCTACCAGCTCGCGCGCGCCGCCGCCGACGCCGCGAACGGGGCGGAACACCCCGGCGGCGCGGCGGCCCTGCCGGACACCGCGGACTCACGGCGCTCCCGGCTGCTCGCAACCCCCGTCCCGCCCCCGATGGCGGAGGCGATCCTCGCCGCCTACGACCGCCTCGCCGCCCGGGCCGGGGCCCCGGTTCCCGTCGCCATCCGTTCGAGCGCCCTCGGCGAGGACGGGACCCACTCGTTCGCAGGCCAGTTCCTGACCGTCCTGAACGTCTGGAGGGACGGCCTCCTCGACGCCTACCGCAACGTCGTCGCGAGTCTCTATTCCCCGGAGGCGGCGCACTACAGACAGCTGCACGGAATCTCCGAGGCGTCCGCCACGATGGCCGTCGGTGTCGTGAGGCTCGTGGACGCGGCCGTGAGCGGCATCGCCTACTCGCGGGACCCGCAGGCGGGTAACGGCGACGTCCTCATCCAGGCCGTCCGGGGCCTCGGCTCCACGCTCGCCGACGGAGCGGCCGTGGCCGAGTCGGTTCGTGTCTCCCGCGACGGCGGCACTCCGGCCGTCACGCGAACCGTGTCGAGACAGGACTCCGTCGTCGTTTGCGACGCGGCCGGAGGCGTCCTCGAGGAGCTGCTGGGCGACGGCCGGGGGGCGGAGCCCTGCCTCCTCGACGACGAAGCGCGGCAGATCGCCCGCTGGGCGCTTCAGCTCGAATCCCATTTCGGCGGTCCGCAGGACATCGAGTGGGCCCTGGACGCCGAGCGGCGGCCCGTCGTCCTCCAGAGCCGGCCCTTGCGGGTGTCCGGGGTGGGCGCGAGAACGCGCCCCCCGGTCGAGGGTTTCACGCTCCTCGTGCGCGGCGGGGAGACGGCGTGCGCCGGGGCGGGGACCGGCATCGCCGTCCGGATGGGCGTCGACGACGACCTCGAGGCTTTTCCGGAGGGAGGCGTGCTCGTCGCCCGGCGCTCCTCGCCTCGCTTCATCCGCCTCATGTCGAAGGCGCGTGCCATCGTCACCGACGCCGGCAGCGTCACCGGCCACATGGCGACGCTGGCGCGGGAATTCCGCGTCCCGGCGCTGCTCGGCACCGGCACGGCCACGCGCGACATCCCGGCCGGGGCGCGGATCACCGTCGACGCCGGAGCGGGCTTCGTCTACCTCGGGGAGGTGCCAGGTCTCGAAGGGGACGCGGCCGTCTCCGAACACGAATCGGCTTCCGGGCGCGTGGCCCTCCCGACCGCTTCGGCCGCTCTTCTCTCGCAAGTCGTTCCGCAGATCGTCCCGCTGAACCTCATCGACGCGCGCTCGGGCGAGTTCACGCCCGAGGCGTGTCGGACGCTCCACGACCTCGCCCGTTTCATCCACGAGAAGTCGTACGCCGAGATGTTCCGGATGGGCGAGCAGCTCGGAGACGCCCGCGCCGGGAGCTTCCTGCTCGACGTCTTCCTGCCGATCGACCTCTACGTCATCGACCTCGGCGGAGGCGTCGCGGCGCCCGCTCAGGGGAGAAAGGTGAAGCCCGAACAGATCACGTCGAGGCCGCTCGGGGCGCTCCTGGCCGGCATGCTCGACCGGAGGCTCCCCCGTTTCGGGCCGAAGCCCATCGACGCGGGCGGCCTCTTCTCCCTGATGATGCGGCATGCGGTGAACAACCCGGAGTCCGACCAGACGTTTCGCGACCCGTGCTACGCGATCGTCTCCGACGCCTATCTCAACTACACGGCGCGGGTCGGCTATCACTTCGGCGTCGTCGACTCGTACTGCAGCCCCTCGACGAACCGGAACTACATCACCTTCCGCTTCAAGGGGGGCGCCGCCGACGGGACCCGGAGGGGCCGCCGGGCGCGGTCGATCGCCGGGGTGCTGCGCGAGTACGGATTCTGGGTCGAGGTCGCGGAGGACGAGGTGGCGGCCCGCCTCGGCAAAGCGACCGGCGAGGAGATCGCCGCGAAGCTGGAGATGCTCGGCCGCCTGCTCCAGTTCTTCCGGCAGGTGGACGCCTCGATGTCGACCGAATCCGCCGTGAGGCAGTTCCAGGACGCGTTCCTTCGCGACGACTTCCGGCTGGAGGGAAACGGAAAGAAGCCGGCGTGAGGCCTACGGCTCACCGGCCTCGAGGAGGTCCCGGGCGAACGTCTTCCGCTCCCGCGCGTCCTCGATCGCGGCGACGAGCTCGTCGACGGGGCACGGCTTGAAGAAGTAGTTCTCCGCGCCCTCCCGCAGCGATTGCGCCGCGCGCCCGACTTCGGCGTGAGCGGAGAGCATCAGGACGGGCGTGATCCGGTCCCGCTGCCGGAGGCCCCGGAGCGTCGCGAGGCCGTCCATGCCGGGCATCGTCAGGTCGAGGACGATGACGTCGAACTCTTCTCCGGCCGCCGCCGCCAGCGCGCTCTCCCCGTCGTGCGCCGTACGCACGAGCATGCCGCGGCGTCTCAGGACCTTGGCGAGCGACTCGACGAACGCCGTCTCGTCGTCGACGAGGAGCACGTTGATCGCACCCTTCGCCGGAGCCTCGGGCGCCGCGCTCTCCCCCATGCCCGCAGTCTAGCCGAGAACTCCCTGGCATCGACGCGAGCCCTCGTGGCGAGCGATTGTGCGATGACTCGGCCGGCGCCGATAATGACGTTCTCCATGCCGACTCTGCGAAGTCTCTTCCTGGTCTTTCTGAAGATGGGGACCTTCGCATTCGGCGGCGTCTACTCGATGCTCTCCTTTTTCCAGAGAGAGCTCGTGGACCGGAGGCGCTGGCTCAGCGAGGAGGAGTTTGCCGAAGGGGTGGCCATCGGCCAGATGACCCCGGGCCCCCCCATCATCAACACGGGCATCTTCGTCGGCTACCGTCTGCGAGGGGCCCGGGGGGCGTTGACCGCGACCGCGGGCCAGGTCCTCCCGGGCTTTCTTCTGGTTCTGATCCTGGCCTTTCTTTATGCCCGGTACAAGTCCGTGCCCTACCTCGAAGGCGCACTGAAAGGTCTCGGCGCGGCCGTCGTGAGCCTTCTCGCCTCCGTCGTGCTGAAGATGGGCAAACAGGTCGTGGACGGATGGCAACCGGCGTCGTTCGCGGTGGGAGGCTTTGTCCTCCTCTATTTCGCGCGGGCGAACCCGATTCTGCTGATCGCGGCATCCGGACTCCTCGGCGTCCTGCTTTACGGGCGGACGCGGTGACGCTCGTCCTCCTCTTCGGGGTTCTGTTCCTCGTCAACCTGTTCACGATCGGGGGTGGGTACGTCATGTTGCCCCTGCTCCATGGCTTCTTCGTGGACCAGTTCGGATGGCTGACGAACCGGGAGTTCATGGACGCCGTGGCGATCGGCCAGGTGACGCCGGGGCCCCTGACCGTCATGAACGCGTTCATCGGTTTCAAGGTTGCCGGGTTCGCAGGAGCGGTCACCGCCACCTTCGGGAGCTACCTCCCGTCGCTCCTCGTGACGACCTTCGTGACGAAGTACTACCTGAAGTTCAAGACCTCGACGGTCATCCGCTCGGCGTTTCGCGGCGTCAGGCCCGTCGTCGTCGGGATGCTCCTGGCCGTCTGCGTCAATCTCGCGGCGAGCTCATTCGTGAGTCCGATTCCGATCGCCATCGGCGTCGTGTGCTTCGCGCTCATGACGTTCACGAAGGCTGATCCGACGCTCGTCGTCCTCGGAGCGGGCGTCGCCGGAGCCGTGCTCTTCTAGAACACGTCCCGTGCGCGGCCCCGACGGAGAGGCGCGTCCGGGGTCTACCCGAGCCGGTAGCCCTGCATCTTGCGCCAGAGGGTGTTGCGCGAGATGCCGAGCGTCGCAGCGGCCCGGCCCCGGTGGCCGCCGTGCCGCGCGAGCGCCTCGCGGATCGTCTCGGCCTCGGCCCGCTCGAGCGGCCCGGATCCCGGGGGCGCGGCGAGCGCCGGCGCGACGGGGAGCGAGGCGATCTGGGACGGCAGGTCGGAGACCTCGATGACGGAGCCGCCGCAGACGACGAAGGCGTGCTCGATGGCGTTCTCGAGCTCCCGCACGTTGCCGGGAAACGCATGCGACATGAGACGGGCCATCGCCGTCACCGAGATGCCCGTGATGCGGCGCCCCTGCGCGGCGTTGAAGCGCGCGATGAACCGCTCGACGAGGAGCGGAATGTCCTCCGGCCGGCTCCGGAGCGGCGGCAGGGTCAGGCGGACGATGTTCAGGCGGAAGTAGAGGTCCTGCCGGAAGCGTCGGTTCACGACCTCCACCGCGAGGTCGCGATTCGTCGCGGCGAGGATCCGCACGTCGGCGCTCACCGGCTTGACCGCGCCGAGCGGCGTGTATTCCCGCTCCTGAAGCACGCGCAGGAGCTTGACCTGGATCGCGGGCGACAGCTCGCCGACCTCGTCGAGGAGGAGCGTCCCTCCCTGCGCGAGCGCGAACCGGCCCGGCTTGTCCTTCTTGGCGTCGGTGAAGGCGCCGCGGACGTAGCCGAACAGCTCGGACTCCACGAGGGAGTCCGGGATCGCACCGCAGTTGACCGCGACGAAGGGTTTGCGCGAGCGCGCTCCGAGGTTGTGAATCGCCCGCGCGACGAGCTCTTTCCCGGTGCCGGGCTCCCCCTCGATCAGGACGGTCGCGTCGCTCCGGGCGATGAGCGGCAGCATGTCGCGCACGTGTCGCATCGCGGCGCTCTTGGAGATGACGTCGTCGCACTTGTAGTTCGCCTTGAGCTGGCGGCGCAGCTCGGTGACGTCGGAGAGGTCCCGGAACATCTCGACTCCCCCGATCACCTGCCCGTCCTCGCCGCGCAGAGCCGCCGTGCTGACCGCGATCGGAACCGCCCTGCCGTCCTTCCGGCAGATGGTCACCTCGCTGTCGGCGTGGCTCTGGCCGGCGTGCATGCTGTCGCGCAGGAGGCAGTTTCTCTCGCACCCGTCTCCTCGCAGAACCTCGCCGCAGAAGCGCCCGAGCACCTCGTCCCGGCCGTAGCCCGTGATCTCCTCCGCGGTCCGGTTGAATGCCGTGATCCGGCAGTCGTCGTCGACCGTGAAGATCGCGTGGGGGATCGAGTTGAAGACGAGGTTCGCGTACTTGAGGAGGAGGGATCTCTGCACATCGCCAATCTAGGCTCCTTGCTCCAGAACTGCAACACGAGGGCGTGACATGTCTCGGAACGGAGACACTGAGGATGCGACAAACGAGCCGCCAGCAGGCGTTCGAGGCCCCGCGCCCGCAGGCCTGGGCCGCCCGGGCGCTCGGCCAACGGTGGCACGGCCATTGCCCTTCAAGCCTCTGCGGGACGAACCGCGGCGCGGAGGTTTTCGATGGCGCTCACGACGTCTTATTACATGGAGGCGGTCGACACGCGGGACCTGCCCCAGCGGTTTCTCGAGGCGTTTGCGGCGATCCTCGCCCACTCGAACTACGCCCCGGTGCTCGACCTCTACGCCCGGATGAGCACGCGCTGCGGGCGCTGCGCGGCGAGCTGTCCGGTCTACGAGGCCTCGTGCGACCCGCGCGACATCCCGTGCAGCAGGTCGAAGCTGCTCCTCGATGTCTTCAGCCGCTACTTCACCCCGCTCGGCGCCCTCAAGGCGCGCTTCGGGACGCCCTTCACGCTCACCGAGGCGCACATCAACACGCTGGCGGAGGAGCTCTACCGCTGCACCGCCTGCCGCCGGTGCAAGCTCGAGTGCCCGCTCGGGATCGACCACGCGATGATCACCCACCTCGGCCGCTGGGTTCTCGCGGAGATCGGCATCGTGCCGAAGGCGCTCAAGGTGGCGGTGCGCGAGCAGCTGGACGGGAAAACGCACAACACGTCGGCGATCCCTGAGGCGGCGCTACGCGACACGTGCGAGTTCCTCACGGACGACTGCCGCGACACCTGGGGAATGAAGATCGAATTCCCGATCGACCGCGAGGGGTCGGAGTACGTCTTTTTCCCCGCGGTCTCCGACTACCTCCTCGAGCCCGACACGCTCATGGGCAACGCGGCGGTGCTCACCGCGACCAACGCCTCCTGGACGATCGGCTCAAAGTACTTCGACGGGATCAACTACGGCCTCTTCTACTCGGACCGGATGCTCGACCGGATCCTTCAGCAGGAGGTCGCGGAGGTCCGCCGCCTCGGCGCGCGGAAGATCCTGATCGGCGAGTGCGGGCACGCCTCGCGCTCGGCCAAGTTCTTCGCCCGGACCTTCGGCGGCGGCCGGGACGCGCCCGAGGTCGTCAACATCATGGAGTACACGCTGAAGGCGCTCCGGGAAGGGCGGCTGGCCCTGAAGCCGGGGGTGATCGGCGAGCGCCTGACCTACCACGACCCGTGCAACCTCGCCCGGTCGGGCTGGGTGGTCGACCAGCCGCGCGAGATCCTGCGCGCCGTCTGCTCGGACTTCGTCGACATGACGCCGCGCGGCCGCGAAAACTATTGCTGCGGCGGCGGAGGCGGGTCGGTCTCCATCGACGAAATCCGCAAGTTCCGCACGCTCGTCGGCGGCAAGACGAAGGCGGAGCAGATCCGCCGCACCGGCGCCACGGTCGTCGTGGCCCCCTGCGCGAACTGCAAGAAGCAGCTCCGCGAGGTCTGCGAGGACAACGGCCTCAAGGACGTTCGGGTCGTCGGGTTGCACGACCTGCTGCTGCCGGCCCTCCAGCCGCCCGCCTCCATGCGCGCGGAAAAGCCGGCGGCCGGCGACGCCGCAAAGGGGGCGTGACGCATGGACGCCTGGATCACCCTCGCGCGAGGCCCCATCTTCCGGATCTCCCTCGCGGTCTGCGTGCTCGGCCTGCTCTACCGCGTCGGGGTCGCCTGCTACTCCCTCCTGCGCGCGTGGCGGAACGCGGGAGACCGCGTCCTCCCGATCCGGGCGATCGCCCGCGCGACGCTGGACTGGGTCCTCCCCCGCCGCCTCCTGCGGGCGCGGCCGCTCTACTCGATCGCCTCGTTCGCGTTTCACGTCGGCATCCTCGCGGTGCCGCTTTTCCTCGCGGGACACGTGGCTCTCGTGAGACAGGACGTGTCGATCCCCTGGCCGACGCTTCCTCCTCTCGCGGCCGACGCGCTGACCCTCGTGGCCCTGGCGGCCGTGGCCGGAGTCGTCCTCGGCCGGGCGCTGACACCGGAGAGCCGCGCGCTGACGCAGACGCAGGACGTCGTCGTCCTCGTCCTGCTCTTCGGGGTGCTGGCGGCCGGCTTCCTCGCGTCCCACCCGGTCCTCGCTCCGTTCGACGCGCGGGCGTTGCTTCTCGTCCACGTCCTTCTCGGGGACCTCGTGCTGGTCCTGACGCCCCTGACCAAGATCGTGCACTGCGTCCTTTTTCCCTTCATGCAGCTCGCCGGCGAGATCGGCTGGCACTTTCCCGCCGAGAGCGGCCGCCACGTGGCGCTCGCCCTCGGCAAGGAGGGTGAGCGCGTATGAGCGCCTGGGCCATCCTGACCGACGTCACGAAGTGCATCGGATGCGAGGAGTGCGTCGTCGCCTGCAAGCGGACGAACGACACCGGCGAGGACGCCCCGGAACGGTGGCAGGGCTCGCCGGAGGATCTCTCGTCGACGAGGTGGACGACGATCGTGTCCGCGCCGCGCGGGCGCTCCGTCCGCCTCCACTGCCGCCACTGCCTCGAGCCGGCCTGCGCCTCGGCCTGCCCGGTCGGGGCGCTCCACAAGACCCCGGAAGGCCCGGTCGCCTATGACCCGGACATCTGCATGGGCTGCCGCTACTGCATGATCGCCTGCCCGTTCAAGATGACCCGGTACGAGTGGGAGTCGGCCACCCCCCGGGTCCGCAAGTGCATCCTCTGTTACGACCGGGTCCTCCGGGGCGAGATCAAGGAACCGGCCTGCACGGCCGCCTGTCCGGCGAAGGCCACGATTTTCGGCGACCGCCGCGCGCTTCTCGCCGAGGCGCGCCGCCGCATCGCCGCCGAGCCGGGACGGTACATCGACCACATCTGGGGCGAGCACGAGGTGGGCGGGACTTCCGTGCTCTACCTTTCCGACGTCGACCTCTCGGCGGCGGGGTGGCCTTCCTCGCTGCGCGACGGCTCGTATCCGGCGCTCACGCACCCGGCGATGCACGCCGTTCCCCCCGCGTTTCTCGGAGTGGGCGCCGTGATGTTCGGCCTCTCGTGGGTGATCGGCCGCCGCGAGCGCCTCGCGCGGGAAGGGGATCCCGACGCACCCCCGCGCGAGGGAGGCCACACGCCTCCGAAGGCGGAGCCATGAGCGCGCCTGCCAGCACCCGCCTCGCCACGGCCAAGGCCGTCCTCTGGCTCCTCGTCGGCGTCGCGACCGCCGTGGCGGTCGTGCGGTACGCGTACGGCCTCGGCCGGACGACGGCCCTGACCGACCTCACCCCGTGGGGCCTCTGGATCGGTCTCGACGTCATGGCCGGCGTCGCGCTCGCGGCGGGCGGCTTCGTGATCGCGGCCACCGTCCACGTCTTCCACCGCGAGCGCTTTCACTCCCTCGTGCGGCCCGCGATCCTGACGGCGTTCCTCGGTTACGCGGCCGTCGTCCTCGGGCTCCTCGTCGACCTCGGCCGGCCCTGGAACATCTGGCGAATGACCGTCCGCTGGCAGCCCACCTCCGCCCTCTTCGAGGTCGGCTGGTGCGTCATGCTCTACCTGACCGTCCTGACGCTGGAGTTCGCCCCGGTCGTCTTCGAGGGCCTGAAGTGGAGCCGTGCGTTCGCGCTTCTCAAGCGCGCGACGCTGCCGCTCGTCGTCGTCGGCATCGCGCTCTCCACGCTCCACCAGTCCTCCCTCGGGACGCTCCTCGTCATCGCGCCCGGGCGCCTGCACCCGCTCTGGTACTCGCCGATCCTGCCGCTGCTCTTCCTCGTCTCGGCCATCGGTCTCGGGCTCGCGACCGTCGTCGCGGAGGACGTGACGACCACGTGGCTCTACCACCGGCAGCCCGAGTGGGACCTTCTGCCGTCCCTGACGCGCGCCTCGGCGGTCGTGCTGTTGGCCTACCTCGCTCTCCGCCTCGGCGACCTGGCCTTCCGGGGTTCGCTCGGCCGCGTGCTGGAGGGCTCGTGGTGGTCGGCGCTCTTCGTCGTCGAGCTGCTCCTGAGCGTGGTCGTTCCCGTCCTGATTTTTCTCTTCCCCTCGACGCGCAAGAGCCCCGCCGCGCTCTCGGCGGGCGCGTTCCTCGTCATCGCGGGATTCGTCCTCGACCGGGCCACGGTGGGCGGCATCGCCCATCTCGCCCGCACCCGCGACTCCTACGTCCCGGCAGCCACGGAGATCTCGATCAGCCTCGGGATCATCGCGGCGATGGCCCTCGTCTTCATGTTCTTCGTGGAGCACCTCGGCGTGTGGGAGACGCCGCCCCCGGCGCCCGACCACTTCCGGCCGGCCGTGACGGATCCCTCCTCCTCCGTCCGCCTGCGCGGGCCGTGGTTCGGAGCCGTGCAACGCTCGGGTCTCGCATGGGTCATCGGCGCCGTCCTCGGGCTGGGCCTCGCCTCGGCCGAAGTCAGCCACCGCAGCGCGATGCGTCGGACCCCGGTGGCACGACCCCGGACGGTCGCCGTGGACAGGACGGAGCGTCCCGGACAGCTCCTGCACCAGCTCCGGCTCGTCCCGGCGACGGCCGCCAGCGAGACGACCGAGAACGCTCTTCTCCTCTCCGCCTCGGGCGGCGGACGGTACGTCCTCTTCGAGCATGACCAGCACCAGAAGAGGCTCGGCGGCGTCTCCTCGTGCCGCCGATGCCATCACCTCAACCTGCCGCTCGACAAGGCGACGCCGTGCGCGTCGTGCCACCGCGACATGTACGCGGCGACGGACATCTTCGCGCACGCGCGGCACGTCGCGACCCTCGGCGACAACGCCTCGTGCCCCAGGTGCCACCCTCCCGCGAGCGCGAAGACGAGGGAGGCGTCGACCCCGTGCGCGTCGTGCCACGCCGCGGAGGGCGGAGAGCCCATCGGTCTCGCGGCGGCGCGGAAGTGGGCGCCGGGCCTCGCGCCCGGTTACCGCGACTCCCTCCACGCCCTCTGCATCTCGTGCCACCGGGCCGAGGAGGCGCGGACCGCGCGCGCGCCGTACCTCTCGCGCTGTCCCGCCTGTCATCGTGGTGCGGCCACGGGCGACGAGGACCTGAGAATCCGCGAAGGCGCGGTCCTCCTGGCAAAACGCTGATGCACGAAACCCCGGCTCACCCGCGCCCGCGGATCGCGGTGGTCGACGACGAGCCCGACGTCCTGACGTTCGTGCGGCTCGCCCTCGAGGATCGCGGATTCGACGTCCTGGCGCTCGACCGCGTTGCCGGAGCCCTTCCCGCGCTCCACGCCTTCGGTCCGGACGCGGTCTGCCTCGACCTTCTGATGCCGGAGCGGACCGGGCTCTCGCTCCTCGTCGAGATCCGGAAGGATCCCGGCCTCGCGCGGGTTCCGATCCTCATCCTCTCGGCTCTCAACGCCAAGGGGGAGCTCCTCGCGACCCTCCGTCGCGAGGGACTCGGCCCGGAGCC
Organism: Acidobacteriota bacterium; assembly: GCA_037443065.1. GTDB lineage: Bacteria > Acidobacteriota > Thermoanaerobaculia > UBA5066 > UBA5066 > DAOMFB01. The sequence continues at coordinate 14,693 of JBBIPB010000055.1, forward strand.
CGTCGCCTTCGTCGAGAAGCCGCTGAACATGGAGTTGCTGGTCCGCGCCTTGCGCGCATGCCTCGGGATCGCGGCAGGAGGTGGCCCATGACGACGATCGCACGCCGGCAGGCCTTCCTGCGCGCCGGGCTGTTCGACAGCATCCCGAGCGAGATCGCGATCATCGACCGGACGCTCCAGCTCACGGACAACAACCGCGCCTGCGTCGAGCAGCACGGCGAGGGACGCGACGCGCCCTGCTTCCGCGTCCTCAGGGGCCGGAACACGCCCTGCCGGGACTGCCCGGCGCCCAGGGTCTTCGCCGAGGGAACGCCCCGCGTGCTGGAGACAACCGGACGCGACAAGCAGGGACGGGCGTCCCACCTTCTGCTGCAGCTCATCCCGCTGCGCGGGCCGAAAGGCGACGTGACTCACCTCGCCGAGCTCGCGATCGACCTGACCGCGTCGAGACAGCTCCAGAGCGAATACCAGACGCTCTTCGAGAAAGTGCCGTGCTACGTCTGCGTCCTCAACCGGGACTTCCGGGTCGTGAAGGCGAACGAGCGGTTCCGCGAGGTCTTCGGGGTCGCCGCAGGCGAGCCGTGCCACATGGTCTACAAGCGCAGGCCGATGCACTGCACGAACTGCGCGGCGGAGAAGGTCTTCGCCGACGGCGTCCTCAGGACGGCGCACCACGCCGGCGTCACGCGCGAGGGGAAGCCGGCCTATTACATCGTGAGCACCGCGCCGCTTCTCTACTCGGGCAACGAGGTCACGCACGTCATCCAGATGGCGCTGGACGTGACCGAGCTCAGAGCCGTGAGGCAGGAGCTGGATCAGGCGAGCCGCCTGCGCGAGGCGCTCGTGGAGACGTCGCCGGATGCCATCGTCGTCCTGGACAACGCGGGAAAGGTCCTGCTCTTCAACCACGCTGCCGAGGCGCTCTGGGGCGTCGCGCGCCAGCGCGTGGTCGGCCGCGTCTGGCGGTCCGCCTCCATGGAGGCCTCGGTCATCGACCTCTATCGCGGCCGCCGGGAGCACCTCGAACCGACGGAAACCCAGGTGGTCCCGCGGCAGGGTGAGCCGATCCCGGTTCTCGCCTCGGGCGTGACCCTGCGGGACGAGGACGGAGGCGTCGCAGGGGCGGCCCTGATCCTCCACGATCTCCGGGCGCTTAAGCGGCTCGAACGGGAGAAGCTCGAGGCCGAGCGTCTCGCCGCCGTGGGACAGACCGTCGCCGGGCTGGCCCACGGGATCAAGAACATCCTCACCGGTCTCGAGGGAGGGATGTACGTGA
>JBBIPB010000056.1:0-15875 GCA_037443065.1 Acidobacteriota bacterium
AGAGGAAGACGAAGGGGAGCAGGAAGAAGAAGGAGAGCTGGATCGCCTGCATCTGGGTCTTCGCCACGGTGGAGACGAGCATCCCGAGCCCGAGAACGCAGAAGATGAAGATCACTCCGGCGGCGTAGAGGCCGGCGACGCTTCCGGCGATTTCGATGTCGAAGACGAAGCGCATCAGGACCGTGACGAGGGTGAGCTGAAAGAGGCCGATCAGGAGGAAGGGAAGGATCTTCCCGACGATGAGGCCGAGGGGCGAGACGGGGGAGAGCTGGAGCTGCTCCAGCGTGCCGCGCTCCTGCTCGCGGACGATCGCCACGGCCGTGAAGGGGATGAGCGTGAAGGTGAGGATGAGGGCGAGGAGGCCGGGGATGACGAAGGTGGCGGTCCGGAGGTCGGGGTTGTAGAGGGCCCGGACCCTCAGGTCGACCGGCGGGGCGCTCTGGGTCCACTTCGCCTTCCGGATCAGGATTCCGGCCGAGAGCTGGCGGGCCACGCCGGACGCGACCGCGATCGCCTGACCGGAGACGACGTTGTCGGAGCCGTTCACGACGAGGAGGGCGCGGGCGGGACGGCCGCTCCGGAGGTCCTTCCCGTAGTCGCGGTCGATGACGAGGCCGACGGAGGCGTGCGCGGCGTCCAGCGCACGCCCCATCTCCTCCATCGAGTCCGCGTACGTCACGATCCGGAAGTAGTCGCTCGCCGTCAGCTTCGCGACGAGTTCGCGGCTCTCGTACGAGCGGCTCTCGTCCACGACGACCGTCTTCAGGTTCTTGACGTCGAAGTTGATGGCGTAGCCGAAGAGGAGGGTCTGGAAGATCGGGATGAAGAAGATGAGCCGGACGGTGATCGGGTCGCGCCGGAGGTGGGCGAACTCCTTCCAGACCAGCGTCAGGAGGCGCTTCACGCGGCGGTGTCCTTTCGAGTTTCGGCCCGTTGCCGGGCCAGAGAGACGAAGACGTCCTCGAGGGAGGGCTCGGCGAGGGCCGGGACCCCCGTGCGGGAGAGGAGCCGGAGGGCGGCGTCGCCCGCCCCGGCGCGCGAGACGGCGCGCAGCCGCGTGCCGAAGAGATAGGCGTCCTCGAGCGCCGGCTCGCCCCGGAGGGCGGCGAGCGCGTCGAAGGGCGCCGCGCCGGCCGGGACCTCGAAAAGGCGTCCGGCCAGCCCCTCCTTCAGAGAGAGCGGCGTCCCCTCGGCGATCAATTCTCCTTCGAGGATGAAGGCGAGGCGGTCGCACTGCTCCGCCTCGTCCATGTAGTGCGTCGTGACGAGGACCGTCATCCCGCGCCCGGCGGCCAGCTCGTAGATCAGGTCCCAGAAGACGCGCCGCCCCTTCGGGTCGACCCCGCCCGTCGGCTCGTCGAGAAAGAGAAGCTCCGGCTCGTGGAGGAGCGAGGCCGCGAGGGCCACACGCTGCCGCCAGCCGGTCGAGAGCGTTTCGGTCAATTCCGGAAGGACCTTCTCGAAGCGGAGCCGCGCCGCAAGCTCGTCGATCCGACTGGAGAGCTTCGCATTCGAGAGGCCGTAGGCCGCGCCGAAGAACCGGAGGTTCTCCTCGACGGTCAGGTCGAGATAGAGGGAGAACTTCTGGCTCATGTAGCCGAGGCGCGTCTTCCAGCGCTCGGTGTCGCCCACGACGTTCAGCCCGCCGAGCCCCGTCACGGTGCCGGAGGAGGGCTGGAGAAGCCCGGTCAGCATCCGGATCGTCGTCGACTTGCCGGATCCGTTCGGACCGAGGAAGCCGAAGACCTTCCCTCGCGGGATGTCGAAGCTGACCTTCTTCACGGCGACGAAGTCACCGAAGCGGCGCGTCAGATCCCGGACGGCGACGGCGGCTTCGCTCACGGGGACTCCTCACCAGCGAGGACGAAGACGTCTTCGAGGGAGGGAGGAATCGGACGTATGTCCTCCGCGGAAACCAGACCCTCCAGCGTCTTCCTGATTTCTCTTTCGAAGAATTCCCCGGCGGCGTCTCTTCCTCTCGCGTGCAATCTCGTTCCGAAGAGCGAGACGTCGTCCACGAACGGCAGGCCGGCGAGGCGGGCGCGGACGGCGAGGCGGTCGCCGGTGCGGATCTCGACGAGGGGACGCGTGTAGGAGGCGAGGATCTCGTCGCGCGTTCCGACCGCGGCGAGCCGCCCGCGGTCGAGGAATCCGATGCGCGTCGCGTACTCGGCCTCGTCCATGTAGGGGGTCGAGACGAGGATCGTCAGCCTCTCGGCGTGGAGCTGGTTCAGGAGGAGCCAGAACTCGCGCCGCGAAACCGGGTCGACCCCGGTCGTCGGCTCGTCGAGGAGGAGGAGGTCGGGCCGCGTCAGGAGGGCGGCCACGAGCGAGAGCTTCTGCTTCATCCCCCCCGAGAGGGCGCCCGCGAGCCGCGCGCCGATGCCCGAGAGGCCGACGTGTGAAAGGAGGGCGGCCGCGCGGGCCTTCGCCTCGGCGTCGTCGATCGCGTACATCCGGGAGCGGAGGAGGAGGTTCTCGTCCACCGAGAGATCCTCGTAGAGCGAGAAGCGCTGCGGCACCATCCCGAGCGTCCCGCCCCCTTCGACCTCGAGCGTCCCGCGCGTGGGCGCGAGGAGTCCGGCGACGATCCGGAAGAAGGTCGTCTTTCCGGCGCCGTCGGGGCCGATGAGAGCGAAGAGCTCTCCCCTCGAGACGTCGAGCGTGACGCCGTCGAGCGCCGTGACCGCTCCGAAGCGGCGCGTGAGGCCCTTCGCGACGATCATTTCGCCGGCGCGGCGGCGGTCACGGCCGCCTCGGCCGGCTGCCCGGGCACGAGAGGCTCGCTCCAGCCGCCGTCGAGGTCGATCTTCGCCGCGTAGACGAGGTTCACCCTTTCGCGGCGCGTCTCGACCGGCTTGGGCGTGAATTCCGCGTCGGGAGAGATCTCCGTGACGTGCCCCGGGAAGCTCTTACCCGGGAAGGCGTCCACCGTGATCGTCGCTTCCTGCCCCTGCTTGACGCGCCCCAGCTGTGTCTCGGGGACGAAAGTCCGGACGTAGAGCCGGCTGGCGAAGCCGAGCGTCAGAGCGGGCTGTCCCGGGCCGAGGAGAAGCCCCGGCTCGGCCATCCGGTGGAGGATCACCCCCTCGGCCGGGGCCCGGATCTCGCTCTCCTTTGCGACGGTCTCGGATTGCTCGAGGATGCTCCGGGCCCGGTCGACGTCGAACCCCGCCTGCTCGGTCTGGTGCTTCCGGAATCCCTCGCGGGCAAGGACCAGACGCTCCTCGCTGATCTTCAGGCTCGCCTCCGCGCGATCGAGGTTCGCCCGCGCAATGTCCATGTCTCGAGGAGTACCCACTTTCTTGGAAAGCAATATCTGCTGGCGCTCGAGCTCCGGCCTCGCGAGCTTGACGGCGGCCTTGCGATCCGCGACCTCTTGCTCGGCCGCCTTGATCTCCGCGGTCCGGCTTCCGGACTCGAGGTCCGCGTAGCGGGCCTGGCTCGACGCCAGCGCCCCCCGGTCGCGAGCGACGGCGAGCGCCGTCTCTCCGAGGTCGAGAGTCACGAGGAGGTCGCCCGCCTTCACGCGGTCTCCCTCGCGCACCTTCACCTCGAGGACGCGCCCGGCGACCTTCGGTGCGAGATCAACGGTGGGTGCCTCGAGCCGCCCGTTCAGCCGGACGACGTTCGGGTCCTCCTTGGGGCCGCAGGCGGCCGTGAGTGCCGCGAGCGCTGCGGCAGGAATCAGGAAGCGGGCGGTACGCATCGCGTTCAACGGACACCTCCCTCGGGTGCGACGACCGGAACGTCGTCGGTGATCCGGATCTTCCGCTCCTCGAGAAGCGTCCCGGTCGCCCGGGCGAGCGCCGTGAGCGCCTTCTGGTAGTCCGCGAGCGCGACGGTCTCGGTCAGCTCGGCCGTCGCGAGCTCGTTCTGACGGGTCAGGACGAAGAAGTTCGTGGAGAGGCCGACCTCGAACCGGTCGGTCTCGGCGCGCAGCTGCGTCTCGGCCGCAGCGCGTCCGGCCCGGGCGGCCTCGAGGCGCTGCTGTGAGGTCTCGAACGTCAGGACGGCGATCCGGACCTCGACGGCGACCCGCTGACGAATCTGGTCCCGCGAGGTCTGGAGCTGGCGCTTCTGTGCCTCGGCGATGACGGCGTCGGCCCGGGCCGTGCGGTTTCCGATCGGGAGCGAGAGGGCGAGGCCGATCGTGGCGTCCGGGAACTCGTTGCTCCCGATCGTTCCGAATGAGCGGCCGAGTCCGCCGACGAGCGGATCGGGCACAACGATCGGAGCGCCGCCGAACGAGAGGATGTTCGGATTCGCGGTCCCGGCGAGACCCTTCCGGCCGTACGAGGCGACGAGGTCGAGCTGCGGCTTCATCCGGTCCTTCGCCGCCTCGACCTCGACATCCTGGCGCGCGACGCGCAGGGCGGCGTCCTGAAGCTCCGGCCGCCGGGCGTCGGCCTCGGCCAGAGCGGCCACGAGGTCCACGGTCCGCCGCTCCGTCTCCGGAGGCGTGACGGGGCGAAGCGTCTCGTTCCAGAGCGGGTCCTTCGGGTCGGAGAGGAGGAGCGTCTTCAGCAGCAGCTCGACCTGCCGGGCGCTCTCCTCGGCAGCAAAGAGCTCTCCCTTCCGGCGCTCGACCTCGGCCACGGGCTGTGCGAGATCCGACTCGGGGAGGACACCGGCTACGATCCGGGCGATCGTGTCTGACTTCTGATCCTCGGCGAGAGCGACGCTCTTCCGGGCTACGTCGACGGCGCGCCATGCGGCCGCGAGCGTCCAGTAGGAGTACTCGACGGAGGCCACCGTGTCCGCCACGGTCCGCCGGAGGGACGCGGCGGAACGGACCTTGTCGAGGGCCGCGATGCGGATCGCACGCCGGGCCGGGTCGATCGCGAGCCCCTGAAGAAGCGGCTGGCGGAGGTCGATCGAGAAGCCGGTCGTGTAGGCGGGCGTCAGGAGGACGAACTGGCTCATCGCGGTGTCACGCCAGAGAAGGCCGGAAAGGGCCACGGTTCCCCCGGTGGGGAGGAGCTGCGAGAGCGAGACCGACGAGGTGAGATTCCTGTACGAGGGGCCGAGATCCGGAGCAATCGCCCCGAAAAGTGCGGAGTTGAGCGGGTCCGTGTGATCGCGGTACCGCGCGTCCAGCCGGAAGCCCGGGTCGTAGGAGCCGTCGGCCCGCGTCATCGAGGCGCCGGCGATCCGGAACGACTCGCGCTCGATCGCGATGTCGTGGTTCTTCTCGAGAGCGAGCTTCGTGGCCTCGAAGAGGGAGACCGGCCGGCCGGCGCCGGGTCCTTCGGCCGCGAGGGGGAGCGCCGCGAGGAGAAGAACGAACGGGAAGCGGCTGCTCATCCGTGTTGCGAGCCTTCCGATGCTCATTTCAACATTTCTATGTGACATCGCACGTGACCTCGCTCTGCGTGCTTCCACGCACCGTGTCATCTTCAGACAACGGGCCCGGAGAAGAGAATGATCACTTCTTCTCAGAAGATTACGACGGGAATTAGCCGGAATGTCCGGCGGGTTCGCTACTCGGTCTGGCCGGGCTTGAGGTCCACGTGGAGCATCCCGTCGACGTCGACGATCCCGAGCGTCTTCTCCGGATGGAGCCGGTGAGGAGAAGCACGAACAGACCGATCGGGCCAAGACGACTCATGAGGTCCCCCCGGCTCGGAAGTCTACGTGGCGAGGAGCCGGTTCATCGCCTGGGCCAGCTCGAAGTCGAGCTCCGTGATCCCGCCCGCATCGTGCGTCGAGAGCGTGACCGTCACCCGGTTCCAGACGTTCGACCAGTCCGGGTGGTGGTCCATCTTCTCGGCGGCGAGGGCCGCGCGCGCCATGAAGCCGAACGCCTCGGAGAAGTCCCGGAAGACGAACTCGCGGTGGAGCTTCCCGCCTGAGCGGGACCAGCCCGGAAGAGAGGAGAGAGACTTCGCGATCTCGGAACCGGAGAGGCGCGGGGGGCGGCTCATGAGATCGATTCTCGCATCTCGTCGCTACAATGCTCTCGATGAGGATCGCCGTGGCGATGTCCGGAGGGGTCGATTCGTCGGTGGCTGCGCTGCTCCTGGCCCGGGAGGGGGCGGACGTCGTCGGCCTGTCGATGCACCTCTGGGACCACGACCGGGACGGGACCGGGGCGGCGGAAGGGCGCTGCTGCACCCTCGAAGACCTCGGGACGGCGCGGAGGGCGGCCGAGTCGATCGGGATCCCGCACTTCGTCCTCGACCTGACCGAGCGGTTCACCGAGGCGGTCGTCAAGCCGTTCGTGACGGGATACCTTGAGGGGCGGACGCCGATCCCCTGCACGGCGTGCAACACCGACGTGAAGTTCACGTCGCTTCTCGCCCGCGCCGAGGCGCTCGGATGCGAGGCCGTGGCGACCGGGCACTACGCCCGGATCGAGAAGGACGCCGGGACGGGGGAGATCCGGCTCCTGCGGGCGGCCGATTCCTCGAAGGACCAGTCGTACTTTCTCTACGGGCTCACCCCCTCGCAGCTTTCGCGGGCGCTCTTCCCGCTCGGCGAGCTTCCGAAGAGCCGGGTCCGCGAGATCGCGCGCGAGGCCGGGCTCCCGAACTGGAACAAGCCGGACTCGCAGGAGCTCTGCTTCGTCGCGAGAGGTGACCGGCCCGGGGATTTCATCCGGAAGGAGGCCGAGGCGCTCGGAATCGCGCTGCCGTCCCTTCCGGCGGCGCGCTCTGGGGCGGTCACCGACTCCGGGGGACAGGTCCTCGGGCGGCACGAGGGCGCGTTCGCGTTCACGGTGGGGCAGAGGCGCGGACTCGGGATCGCCGCGCCGCATCCTCTCTACGTCCTCGAGGTGCGCCCGGAGGAGTCGCGGGTCGTCGTCGGAGGGGAGGACGAACTCTATGCGCGGACGGTTCCGCTTTCCGACGTGAACCTCCTCGTTCCCGAGCCGCACGGCGGCGTCCTGCCCCTTCTCGCGCGCATTCGTTACCGCCATCGGGAGCAGCGGGCGTCGCTCGTCCGCGATGCCGACGGGGTGCGCCTCATTTTCGAGGAGCCCGTCCGCGCGGCCACTCCCGGCCAGTCCGCCGTCTTCTTCGACGCCGTCCGCCCGGAGCGCGTCCTCGGCGGCGGAATCATCTCCGGCCCCGCGTTCTGAAGAGGGCCGCACGTCCGGCGCCGTGAGAGGAAGGGCCCTTGACTTTTTCATGACTTACGTCTAACTTACGTCTGACCGGGGGTGAGTCATGAACGCTCGTACCGAACCGCCACCGAATCCGCTTCGCCATGCGCCGGAGTTCATCGCGCCGGGTGCCGGCGGGCGCCGCGTCTTCACGCTCCTCGTGCCCGAGACGTGCCGGTATGCGTGTGACTTCTGCCCGATGCGCGCCTCCCGGCGCCTCCCGGAGGCCTTCCGGTCGAACCAGGGGCTTGCGAGGCTGTTCCTCACGGCGTTCCGGCGCGGGCTCTGTGACGGGCTCTTCGTCACGGCAGGAATTCCGCGTCATCCCTCGCGTGCGATGGGGAGGGTCATCGAGATCGTCGAGCTTCTCCGCGTCCACTACGGATTTCGCGGCTATGTTCACGTGAAGACGGTGCCTGGGACGCCTCCGGGCCAGATCCAGAAGCTCGTCCACTTCGCCGACCGCGTCTCGTCGCATCTGGAGCCGGCGTGCCGCCATGCGCTCTTGACGAACCCCGCGGGGACGCTTTCAAAGGGACTCGAGCTTTACGCGACGCCCGAATCCGCGTCGCGCGACCTTCGTGAGGCGCTCGTCGCATCGGCGCGCAAGGCGCCGGAGCCTCTTCCGCCCTTTGGCGTGCCGGGAGGAAGGAAGGGGCAGCTCGCGCTGTTCGGGACGAGAAAGCCTTTCCCCGTAGATGGTTACACCACGCGGTGAGGCGGGACGAAGGGGGGACGATCGTGCCGTCTCGGACCTGTGAGTCCCGTCCTGCCTGAAACCGAGTCGCTTTCCGAGCAGGCGGCCGGTGCGCGCAAGGTGGTAAAATAGCCGCTTGCATATGGCGAAGACGAACCCCTCCGCCGTGTCCTCCCTTCTCAAGGAGATCCGATCGGCGCTCGAAGCGAGAGCCGATGAAAAGTTCCGTCAGGCCGATTCCGTCCGCCGGAAGAGCCCTCTGAAGTCGCTCGGGGTCCGGCCGACGGCTGTTCGCGCGGTCGCACGCGAGATCGGCGCGAAAGGGCGGAGCGATCTGGATTACGACACGGCGGTCGCCCTCGTCGACGCCGCGATCGCGAGAAAGACCCGCGAGGAGATCCTCGTGGCGATCGAGATTCTCGAGCGTTTTCGCCGCGAATACGACGGATCGCTCTTTCCCCATCTCGAGAAGTGGAGCGCGGCGGCCGAAGACGTCGACGTGGCCGAAGCGCTCGGCTGGCAGGTGGCCGCTCCGGCAATCGCGCGCGAGCCGTCCCGGATGGCACTCGTGAAGAAGTGGGCGCGCCTGAAGAGCCTCGGAAAGCGGCGGCTCGCCATTCTCGCAGCCTCGGGGCTCGTCACGGACGGCCGGCGCGAGGCCGGGCTCGTCCTCGAGATGTGCGAGCATCTTCTCGGAGAGGAGAACCCCGTTCTCGTCTCGGCGGTGGCAGGGCTGCTTCGTGACACCACGAAAGTCGACGCGAAGGCCGTTCAGGACTTTCTCTTCCGCCGCTCGGTCGACGGGAACCCGGAGATCCTCCGGGCGGGGTCGGAGAACCTCGACGCCGCGCGCCGTGCCGCGCTGATCGCCAAGCTCGAGGCGCAGGCGGGCGTGCCCCAGCAGCTCGCGGGCGCCGAGCGCTGAGACCTCTTTCCGAGCCGGAACGGGACCCGTCGCGTCAGTCGGGCTTCGTTCGTTCGAAGTGGTCGATCAGCCAGAGCTGAACCGCTTCCGTCCCCTTCTTCGCGACCTCGGTCATCTCGCCCTTCGTCAGGGCCTCCGTGACGGTCCCCTTCGGATCGAAGATCACGACGGCGGGGTAGGGCGCCTTCGGGTCGATGCCGTAGCGCGCCGGGATCTCGCCGCCGGACGTCCCGGGCTCGGCCTCGACGAAGAACGGAACGAACTGCTTCAGGAGCTCCGTGTAGAAACGCCTCTGGTAGATGGCGTCCGCCACGACACGGCAGGCCCCGCAGCTGTTCGTCCCGAAGAAGACGATGCAGCGGCGATTCGACCTCTTGCAGACGTCCCAGTAGTGCTCGAGGGTCAGCCCCGGGTCGGCCTCGGAGTCGAAGAGGGGGAGAAGCTCCGCGCCGGGAGTCTTCCGGGCGGCCGCGCTCTTCTCCGGAGTCTTCGTCGGGGACGGGAGCGGCGCAGCCGTACCGGCAGATGCCGCGGCGAGGAGGATCAGGGCGAGAGGACGGAGTCTGATCATGGTGAGACCTCGGATCTGGAGATGGCGCCCGGGCTTCGGACGCTCAATTGGGCGGGATCGCGTCGCCCCGCTCGTTCCGGGGCGGGTCGAAGTCGGTCCGGATCGTGCCGAAGTTCTTCTCGTAGAGCGCGACGTTCTGGGCCAGGGCCGAGAGGAGCTGTTTCGCGTGGACCGGCGTCAGGAGGATCCGCGAGTGGACCCGGACATCGTTCTTGCCGGGGACGACCCGGCCGAAGTCGACGATGAACTCGGCGGGGTTGTGGATGATGTTCGCGAAGTTCACGTAGATCCCGTTCGCAACGGCGTCGTCGATCGAGAACTGCAGCGTCTGGGACGCGGGAGCATCGGATTTCGGAGGGTGATCGGCCACGAAGGCACCTCCTCGCCGCCGGACGCGGCGGGTCGCAAGAGCGGCGCCAGTATAGTGGAGGGATGAGACCGCGTCGCTCGCTCCTCGCACCTGTCTTCCTTTCGGTTCTCCTTTCCGCCCGCCTGCGAGCCGCCGACGGGCCTGGTGCCGAAGCGCTGGCCGAGGCCGACCGCCTCTGGGCGGCACGCGGTGAGGGGGCGACGAGCGGCGAAGTCTCCCCGGCGCGGATCGATCCGGTCCTCGCCGCCTGCCGGCAGGCGATCGCGCGCGACCCGGAGTCCCTCGAGGGGCGGTGGCGCCTGATGCGGGCCCTCTACTTCAAGGGGGAGCATGCGACGCGCGTCCCGGAGGAGAAGAAGCTGATCTTCGACGAGGGAAGGAAGGCCGGCGAGGAGGCACTCGCCGTAATTCGAAAGAAAGTCGCTCTCGCGACCGGCCGTCCGGCGGACAAGGAGAACCCGGTCGCGCTCGCGCTGGCGGCAAAGGCGATTCCCGGAGCGGCCGCGACGTTCCTCTGGACCGGGACCGACTGGGGGAAGTGGGCGCTCGTTTACGGAAAGGGAGCAGCGGCGAGGCAGGGGGCCGCAGCGAAGATCCGCGACGACGCCCAGGCCGCCATTCTCATCGATCCCGACTTCGAGGAAGGCGCGGCCTACCGGCTTCTCGGCCGCGTCCACCACCAGACGCCGAGCATCCCCTTCATCACCGGGTGGGCCTCGCGGTCGGAGGCTCTCCGGAACCTCAGGATCGCAATGGAGAAAGGGCCGAAGAACTTCTACAACCGGCTCTACTGGGCTGAGGTGCTGTGGGACTACGAGTCCTCCCGGAGAGATGAGGCGGTGAAGATCCTCCAGGCGCTGGTCGCCGAGACGCCGTCTCCGGCTTTCCTCGTCGAGGACCTGAGGGTCCAGGAAGAGGCGCGAGCCGACCTCGCGGCCTGGGCGCGCTGAGGATCCGGGGGACTCCCGTCTAGAATCGGGGCGTGGTGAAGACGACGGGAGGGCGCTCGCCGCGGAGCCAGACGGCGGAGCGGCTGCGCCGCGCGATGGACCGGATCGTCGAGACGGCCGAGTCGCGCGCGCGCCTCTCGGCCGTCGACGCGCCGCCCCGCCCGCAAAGGCGGGAGATCGTCGAGATCCTCCGGATGCTCCAGGAGATCGTCTTCCCGGGGTATTTCGGAGAGCCGGTCCTCTACCGCGCGAACCTCCGCGATCACCTCGGGGACACGCTCTTTCGGATTCACATGCGGCTCTCGTCCGAGATCGAAGGGGCCCGGGCTCACCTCTCCGATGCCGGCGTCCCGGCCGACGTCGCCCGCGAGATCACGACCCAGCTCTTCGAGCGGCTTCCCGATGTGGCGGACCGCGTCGCCGAGGACGTCGAGGCGGCCTTCGACGGCGATCCCGCGGCCACCGGCTGTGAGGAAGTGATCCTCGCCTACCCGGGCTTCCGGGCGATCGTCGTCTACCGGATCGCACACGAGCTGCACGGCCTCGGCGTGCCGCTCATCCCGCGAATGATGACGGAGTTCGCCCACCAGGAGACGGGCGTGGACATCCACCCCGGCGCGCGGATCGGGCGAAGCTTCTTCATCGACCACGGAACCGGCGTCGTCATCGGCGAGACGACGGTGATCGGCGACCACGTGAAGCTCTACCAGGGTGTCACGCTCGGGGCGCTCTCCTTCCCGAAGGACGAGCGCGGACGCCTCATCCGCGGGACGAAGCGGCACCCGACGGTGGAGGATGGCGTCGTCGTCTACGCCGGCGCCACGATTCTCGGAGGCGAGACTGTCATCGGACGCGGGAGCGTGATCGGCGGGAGCGTCTGGCTCACGAAGTCCGTCCCCCCGGGGACCCGGGTCACGCTGGAGGGCGCCGGCCTCAGGTTCGAGACGCGCGGCGTCTCCGCACCGCTCTGAGCGGGCGGACGATCTCGAGGCTTTCCGCGCGGGCTTCGCGGAGAAGGCGCGCCACGCTCTTTCCGAGGCCCGGGACGGCACGCCGCGGCGCGAGGTCCGCGAGCGGTACGAGGACGAAAAGACGCGACGCGAGGCGCGGGTGGGGAAGGACGAGTTCCTTCGTGCGCGCGAGGCGGTCCCCGAAGAGGAGGAGGTCGAGGTCGAGCGTCCGGGGCCCGTTCCCCACGGCACGCCGCCGGCCCGCGGCCCGTTCGAGGCTCCGGAGCCGTGAGAGAAGCGCGCGCGGTGCGAGGCGCGTCCAGCCCGTGACGACGGCGTTCACGAAATCGGGCTGCGGCGGGCCTCCGACCGGGCTCGTCTGGTAGAGCGGCGAGAGCCGCGGCCTGTCGAGGAAGCGCGACAGGCCTCGTGCGGCGGCGCGCACGGCGGAGGCGGGAGCGCCGAGGTTGGCGCCGAGGCCGATGGCGACGAAGGCGGGGCGCGCGGGCGGCGCGTCAGTACTGCTCGTCGTCGCTTTCCGCCGCTTCGAGCGGACCGGCCGTGTCGAGAGGAAGCTCTTCCTCGTCGTCGAGCCGCTTGACGGCTTCCTCGGGCTCGGCCCCGGCCTCTTCCTCTTCGCGCGGCCGCTCGAAGAGATCCGGATCGGCAAACTCGTCCCGCCGGGCGCGTCGGGCCGCCGCGAGCATGACGGGCGAGGTCGGCTGCGGCGGGGCCTCCTTCTGGTCGGCGTGGCATTTCGGGCAGAGGACCGGAGTCTTCTTCAGGTCGTAGAACTTCGTCCCGCACTTGAAGCAGTCGTGTTTCTGTCCGAGTTCCGCCATCAATTCCTCAAAGGAGGGCGGAACATAGCATCGGGTCTGGAGGGGGTCAACGCGGAGCGTGCCCGTAGACTCCACCTTCGGCGATGACGGCGCCCCTCCGATTCGAACGACTCGCCCGGGACCGGGCCACGGCGGCCCGGCTCGGCCGGCTGACCCTGGGTCACGGAACGGTGGAGACGCCCGCGTTCATGCCGGTCGGCACGGCCGGGAGCGTCAAGGCCGTCGGGTGGGAGGAGGTGGAGCGAGCCGGCGCCGAGATCGTTCTCGCGAACACGTACCACCTCATGCTCCGGCCCGGCGCCGACGTGATCCGGAGACTCGGAGGAATTCACCGCTTCACGGGCTGGACGAAGCCGATCCTGACCGACTCCGGCGGCTTTCAGGTGATGTCCCTCGCCGCGAACCGGCGACTGGGCGAGGACGGTGTCCTCTTCCGGAGCCACCTCGACGGAAGCGAGCACCTCCTCACGCCCGAGCGCGCGATGGAGTTGCAGCTCGGCGACTTCGGCGTGGACGTTGCGATGGTTCTCGACGAGTGCACGCCGTATCCGGCGACGCGGGAGGCCGCCCGCTCTTCGATGGAGCGGACTCACCGGTGGGCGGTCCGCTCGCTGATGGCCCGCGAGGAGATCCTCGGCCGGGGGGATCGTTCCCCCCGGTCCCCCCTCGTCTTCGGGATCGTGCAGGGGGGGATGTACGAGTCGCTTCGCGAAGAGAACGCTCGCGCGCTCGCCGCGCTCCCGTTCGACGGGCTCGCGTGCGGCGGGCTCTCCGTGGGGGAGCCGAAAGACGAGATGCGGGCGATGGTCGCCTTCACGGGCCCCCGCCTTCCCGAGGAGCGCCCGCGCTACCTGATGGGCGTCGGCCGGCCGGACGACCTGATTCACGCCGTCGCCCACGGCTTCGACCTCTTCGACTGCGTCCTCCCGACGCGCGCGGCGCGCCACGGGCTTCTCTACACCTCCGAAGGCACGCTCGTCATCAAGCATGCCCGCCATCGTGAGGATCCGGCGCCCCCCGATCCGGCCTGCGCGTGCGCGACCTGCAGGCGGTACTCGCGCGCCTACCTCCGCCACCTGTTCGTATCGGGGGAGCCGTCGTCGGCTCTCCACCTGACGATCCACAACCTGACCTCGATCCTTGACTTGATGCGGGGAATCCGTGAGGCTCTCGCGGACGGCGAGTTCGCGACGTGGTCGGCCCGAGCGGCCGCGCGCCTCTCGTACGACCACCGAAAGGACGCGACATGACGCTCGCCTTCCTCCAGCAAGCCGCGCCCGGCCCGGGGGGCCTCGGCCAGACGTTGACGGGATTTCTCCCGATCCTCTTCGTCTTCGCGATCTTCTACTTCATCCTCCTCGCCCCGATGCGCAAGCAGCAGAAGAAGACGAAGGCAATGCTCGCGGCGCTGAAGAAAGGGGACCGCGTCCTCACGACGGGCGGCATCTGCGGCACGGTCGCGCAGATCGAGGACGCCTGGGTCTGGGTCAAGATCGCCGACACCGTGAAGGTCAAGATGTCTCGAAGCGCCATCACGAGCCTGATCGAGGACGGCGAGCCCCCGAAAGAGCCGGCCTGACGCCGGACCGGGAGCCGGTTGGAGCGCCGCCGTGCCGCCCGGAGCGCCGCTCGTTCTCCTCCAGACCTCCGACTGGCACGTCGGCTCGCCTCTGACCGGCGGCGCCCTGGCCTGGCCCGCCGAGCTCCGGTCGCGGCGGCGCGAGGAGGTCGACGGGGCGGCCGGGCGCGCCGTCCGCACCGCGCGTGCCGCCGGCGCCGACCTTCTCCTCGTGCCGGGCGACCTCTGGGACGCGGAGAGCGTTCCCCCGTCCTCCGTCCATCGGGTCCTCGAGGCGCTCGCGTCGTTCGCGCCGCGGCCCGTCTTCGTCGCGCCCGGAAACCACGACTTCGCGGGCGCCGGGGGCTTCTACGACCCGGCCGTCCTGCAGGCGCTCGGCATGCGCCCGTGGCCGGAGAACGTCGTCGTTTTCCGCGGTCCCGAATGGACGGCCGTGCCCGTTCCGGGACGGGACGACGCGGCCGTCGTCGGCCGCGCGTTCCTCTCGCCGGCCACCGTGGAGGAGCGCCCGCTGGCGGCGCCGCCGCCGCGTCCCGGCCAGGCGCACGCGATTCTCATGCTTCACGGCTCGCTCGAGAGCTACCCGGGGGCGGATGCGCCTCGCGGCCGCAAGAGGACCGCCCCCTTCACCCGGGAGGAGCTTCTCGCGGCGGGCTTTTCGTGGGCGGCGCTCGGCCACCACCACCACGAACATGTCGTGGTGGACGGCCGGGGCGCACCGTGCGGGGCCTATTCCGGATCACCTTCTGGGCGCGGCCTCGACGAGACGGGTCCGCGCGTGTTTCTGAAGGTCACGCTCGCCCCGCAGAGGCCCGCCGCCGTCGAGACGGTCTCCGCCGACGAGCGGACGCTGCACGACCTCACAATCGACGTCGACGGGCTCGATGCGGAGGCGATTCTCGGGAAGGTTGAGGCCGCCCTCGGCGAGGCGGAGGCGGGGCCGCCGGACGTCGTCCGGATCACGCTCACGGGAGCGCAGCCGCACGGAGCACGGCCGGCTGCCGCGCTCGCGCCGCTCGCCGGCCGCCATGCGCATCTGGTCCTCCGCGACGCGACGGCGCCATCGTCCGCGGCGGACTCCGGGTCTCTGCCGACGGCCGAGGGCCGCTTCTATTCCGATCTCGCGGAGCGCCGCGCCGCGGCCGCGGACGACGCCGAAAGGCGGGTCCTCTACCTCGCCCTCCGCCTCGGTCGCGACGCCCTCGCGGGGCGGTCGGTCCGGCCGCCGGACCCGGAGCGGGGATGAGAATCGAGCGGATCCGGATCGCGGGCTTCGGCCCCCTCTTTGGCATCGATCTCCCGTGGCCGGACGGGAAGCTCCTCCTCGTCCTCGACGGAAACGAGCGCGGGAAGACGACGCTCTGCGAGGCGATCGTCGCGGCCCTTTACGGACTTCCTCGAGGCCGGGGGAGCGGGAAGAACCTCCGCGATCTCCGCCGACCCCGCGGCGGGGCGCCTCTTCGCGTCGGCCTCGATCTCTCCACGGGCGACCGGCGCTGGTCCGTCGACCGGGACCTCGAAAAGGCGACGCTCCGCGTTCTGGACCGCGACCGCGGCGTCGAGGCGACACGAGAGTTCCTCCGCGCGCAGGGGCGCGACGTTTTCGGCGAGACCGTGACGGGAGGGCTTTCCGAGCCACTCTTCCGGGCCACGGCGTACGTCGCGCAGAACGTCCTCGACGACGACCGTCTCGACTCCTCGCTCACGATGGAGCTGGCGCGGATCGCGGACACGGGCGGGGGCGAGGCCTCGGTCGTCCGCGCGCTCGCGCTCCTCGAGGCCGCCCGGCGGGAGATGCCGGACGCCCGGACGGGGGCGACCGTCTCCATCGAGACGGAGATCGCGCGCCTCGGAAGAAAGCGGGACGCCCTCCTCGCGGAGCG
>JBBIPB010000057.1:0-4190 GCA_037443065.1 Acidobacteriota bacterium
AACGGGTCGATGGATGCCGTTCTGGTGTCCGACGCCGCAGCGGTGCCCGTCACCCTCCGAAGCGATTTCTCCGAAACGGCTTTCTTCATGCCGCAGTTGCTGACGGGACCCGACGGCTCGGCCACGATCGAGTTCACCGTCCCCGACTCCGTCACGTCGTGGAACGTCTGGGTCCACGCGATCACACGCGATCTCCGGAGCGGGTCGCTTCGGAAGGAGACGCGGTCAGTCAAGGAGCTGATGGTCCGCCCCTACCTTCCGCGCTTCCTCCGCGAAGGGGACGAGGCCGACCTGAAAGTGGTCGTGAACGACGCGGGGGAGAAGGAGCTTTCGGGGCGCCTCACGCTCGACATCCTCGACCCCGACACGAACCGGAGTCTCCTTCCCGATTTCGGACTCACGGCCGAGGCATCGACCCAGGCGTTCTCCGTGAAGCCCGGAGGCGGCGCGAACCGGACGTTCCGGCTGAAGGCTCCGGCCGGCGTGAAAACGGTCGCCTTCAAGGTCGTCGCGACGGCGGGGGACTTCTCCGACGGAGAGCTGCGGCCGCTGCCGGTCCTCCCCGGGCGGATGCACCTCGTCCAGTCGCGCTTCGCCACGCTCAAGAACCGCGACGCGAAGACGCTCCGGTTCGAGGACCTCGCCGCCCTCGCGACGAATCCCGACCCGACGCTCGTCCAGGAGCAGATGGTCGTGACCGTCGACGCGCAGCTTTTCTTCTCGGTCCTCAAGGCGCTCCCGTACCTCGTCAACTTCCCGTACGAGTGCACCGAGCAGACGCTGAACCGGTTCCTCTCGACCGGGATCGTCTCCAGCCTCTACCGCGACTATCCGGCCGTCGCGAAGATGGCGGCCGAGTTCTCGAAGCGGACGACTCCCCTCGAGACGTGGGACGCGGCGGACCCGAACCGGAAGATGGCCCTCGAGGAGATGCCGTGGCTCGCGGACGCCCGGGGAGGGAGGGACGCCGGCCACGGTCTCACGAACGTCCTCGACCCCCGCATCGCGAAAGCCGACCGCGACGAAGCGCTCTCGAAGCTGAAGAAGGCCCAGACCTTCGTCGGCGGATTCCCCTGGTGGCCGGGCGGCCCGCCGTCGCCCTACATGACGCTCTATCTCCTCCACGGCTTCGCCCGGGCGAACGAGTTCGGCGTCGACGTGCCGAAGGACGTCGTCCAGCGGGCATGGGGCTACGTCGCCTCCCACTACCGCTCCGAGTGGGCGTCCTGCATGGCGAAGGGCGGGTGCTGGGAATACGTGACGTTCCTCAACTATGTCGCGTCGTCATTTCCGGACTCGTCCTGGTCCGGGAACGCGTTCACGCCGGACGAGCGTACGAAGATGCTCGACTTCAGCTTTCGTCACTGGAAAGAGCATTCGCCCCTTCTGAAGGGATATCTCGCCCTCACCCTTTCCCGGATGGGTCGCCCCGCCGACGCGAAGCTCGTCTGGGGGTCCGTCATGGACTCGGCGAAGACGAACGACGAGCAGGGGACGTTCTGGGCACCCGAAGACCGGTCGTGGCTCTGGTACAACGACACGATCGAGACGCAAGCCTTCGCACTCCGGACGCTTCTGGAGCTTTCGCCTTCCGACCCGCGGTCCGAGGGCCTCGTCCAGTGGCTCCTCCTGAACAAGAAGCTGAACCAGTGGAAGTCGACCCGCGCGACGGCCGAGGTGATCTACTCGCTCGTCCACTACCTGAAGCAGACGGGGGCTCTCGGCATTCCGGAGGACGCGACCGTCACCGTCGGGAACCGGAAGGTGACCTTCACCTTCGAGCCGGACCGGTACACCGGCGAGAAGAACCGGATCGTCGTCCCCGGCGCGCAAATCGACCCGAAGCAGACGTCGACCGTCGTCGTCGCGAAGGAGGGAAAGGGATTTCTCTTCGCCTCGGCGGCGTGGCACTACTCGACGGAGAAGCTCCCGCCCGAGGATCGCGGCGACTTCTTCCGCGTCTCCCGCCGGTACTTCCTCCGGGAGAACACGGGACGCGAGTGGGTGCTGAAGCCACTTGCGGACGGCGCCCGCCTGAAGCCCGGGGACGAGGTCGAAGTGCAGCTCTCCCTCCGGACGAAGCACGAGGCGGAGTACGTCCAGCTCCGCGACCCGCGGGGCGCCGGCTTCGAGCCGGTCTCCACGGTCTCGCGCTGGAAGTGGGACCTCGGCCTTTCGTACTACGAGGAGGTCCGGGACAGCGCCGCGAACTTCTTCTTCGAGCGCCTCCCCGTCGGGGAGTACACGTTCAAGTACCGCGTCCGGGCCGCCATGGGCGGGACCTTCCGCGTCGGCCCCGCCACGGTCCAGTCGATGTACGCCCCCGAGTTCAACGCGTTCTCGGCGGGAGCGGTCCTCTCGATCTCGGAGAAATGAGTCTGTCCCGTCACGGCATCGCGGCCGGGCCGGGGAGCGGGCCTTCGTCCGCCGACCACCAGAGCGCATTGAAGAGGAATGGGAAGGTGGCCGGAGTCTGCGCGCGGAACTGCGCACGGAACCCGAGGAGGACGAGCTTTCCCTTCCCGAACGTCGTCGCGACGGCGGCCGACTTCCGGAGAAGCTTGTCCGCCCCGCTGATCCAGCCGGAAAGAAGGACGTCCCGCTCGTCGTCCGGATAGGAGGCGAGATTCCAGCGCAGAAGCTCCGGTCCCGGCGGAACCGTCTGGAATGCGACGGCCTCGTTCACGAAGACGGCGGCCTCGCCGCCGAGCCCCCACGTGACCGGGTGGTCGCCGGCGACGCGGACGCGTAGGAGCGAGCCCGGACACTGGAACTCCTCGCGCTTTACGCGTCCGAGGACGTTCCGAACCGGGATGTTGAACTCGGAGATCAGGAAGTCTGCGGCCTGCGACAGGGCGACGAGCGTCCCGCCCGCCTCCACGAATTCCTTGAGCGCCTTCGCCCCGTCCTTCTCGATCCCTCCCTGGTACTCGGGCGGGAGGTCGACGGAATAGCGCATCTCCCCCTCGTCGCGCTTCGGCTTTCCGGTCAGGATCGTGTCGGGCGCCATCGAGGGGAGGACGATGACGTCGAACGAGTCCCGCAGCTTCCCGGCCCGAACCGTCTTCGGCTCGAGGCTCTTCGGCGCGAAGCCGAACTGCTCGAGAATCCAGCGGGTCCATCCCTCGTCCATCGAGGCGTTCCACCCCTTGTAGAGACCGACGCGCGGCGCGCGGCGAGGGACCACTTCGGGAGAGGTCCCGAGGGGATTCTTCGAGAGGGAAGAGAATGGGACGCCCGTCTCCACCCCCACCGGAGCGGCGGCCTTCGACGCCGCCTCGTCGAAGAAGACGGTCCCGGCCGGCCAGGTCTTCCCTTCGAAGGTGATCGACTTCCGTGCGACGGCCACGACGCCATTCGACCGGAGCGCCGCGTTGACGACCTTCGCGTTCTCCGGCCGGCCGGGAAGAATCGCGACGGGGCCGGTAGGGGAAGGCCCCTTGGCCTCAGGGGAGAAGAGCGGGAGGTCCTTCGGAAGCACCGTCCTCTTGACCTCGACCCCCATCATCATCGGCATCGTCCAGGCCGCGACGTCGTAGGGGCGGACGATCTCCTTTCCCGGGACGAGCTTCACCTCGGGATAGCGCTGCGGCTCGAACATCTCCTGGACGAACCGGCCGTAGGGCTGCGCGAGCGGGATGAAGAGATCGCCGGAGGGGGCGCGCCGCACCTCGGCGCCGTGCTCCGCCATCAGGGCGGCGAGGCGGAGGGCCGACGCGGGGTCTCTCTGGACTGCCGGTATCACGTAAGCCGCGTCGTTCGGGAACGTGGCGATCGCGGCCCGGGAACGCGCCGCCATGTCGAGGAGCAGGTCCTCGCGGCGGCCCGCGCAGATCTCGAGGAGCGCGTCCGAGATGATCCGCTCGTAATCCATGATGTCCCGGAGCCGCCACCATCCGCCGGGCCACGGGTTCGGGAAGTTGACCTGCGTCTTGTAGTCGATGAGCCCCTTTCGCCCGCCGCCGGAGAGTTCGCCGGGATCGATCCAGACCGGCGTTGCGAGCCGGACGGAGGCGACCTCGGAGAGGAGTCCGGAGACGTTCTTCCACCACGCCGTGTTCTTCGTCCCCCC
This sequence comes from Acidobacteriota bacterium, assembly GCA_037443065.1. Taxonomy (GTDB): domain Bacteria; phylum Acidobacteriota; class Thermoanaerobaculia; order UBA5066; family UBA5066; genus DAOMFB01. Next base: position 4,073 of record JBBIPB010000057.1, read on the forward strand.
CGGCCAGTACGCGTCGAAGGAATAGCCGTAGATGACGCCCGACCTGGCCTGCTGTTCGAGGCGGAGCGCCATGTTCGCGCCGAGGAGGTTCACCTCGCGCCAGACGAGCGGGTGGATG
>JBBIPB010000057.1:4290-15757 GCA_037443065.1 Acidobacteriota bacterium
TCAGGTACGACACGATCTGCCGGTAGTCGGCGAGCGTCCGGTCCGCGCCGATCTTCATTCCGAGGAACCCGGAAGGCGAGGGGACGCCGGCCGCAAACGCCGGAAGGGAGAGGGCCGCCGCGAGAACGAGGGCGAGCGCGATCCGGGGGGAACGCATCATCGGGAACCTCCGTGGCCCGGGAGTGTAAGGCGAGCCGGGTGCCTTCGACTGCGTTAGGCTCTCTCCCGGAGGCCGCCATGAAAGCCGTCTTCATCGAGCGCCACGGAAAGCCCGACGCCCTTATTTTCGGCGACCGCCCGGACCCGTCGGCAGGGCCGGGAGAGGTCGTCGTCCGGGTCGAAGCCGCGGCAATGAACCGCCTCGACCTCTTCGTCCTGCACGGCATTCCGGGAATTCCCCCCTCCCTGCCTCACGTGTCCGGCGCGGACGCCTGCGGGCGCGTCGAGACGGTCGGAGCCGGTGTCACGGACCTCTCGCCCGGCGACCGCGTCGTCCTCCAGCCGGGGCTGGGGTGCGGTCGCTGCGAGTTCTGTCTCTCGGGGGATCTGCCGCTCTGCGTCGACTTCCAGATCCTCGGCGAGCACGTCCCGGGCACGTTCGCCGAGCGGATCGCCGTCCCGCGCCGGAACGTCTTCCCGGCCCCGCCGAACCTCTCGGCCGAGAAGGCCGCGGCCTTCCCGCTCGCGGCGCTCACGGCGTGGCGGATGCTCGTCACTCGCGCAGGGCTCCGGCCGGGCGAAACCGTCCTGATCCACGGGATCGGCGGGGGCGTCTCCACGTTCGCCCTCCAGATCGCCCGGCTCTCGGGGGCCTCGCTCGTGATCGTGACCTCGTCTTCAGAGGAGAAGCGGAAGAAGGCGGAAGCGCTCGGCGCCGACGTCGTCCTGGACTACACGCAGGTGGACGTCGGAAAGAAGGTCCGGGAGATCACGAAGAAGAGGGGCGTCGACGTCGTCGTCGATTCCGTCGGCCTGGCCACCTGGCGCCATTCGCTCGCGGCCGCGGCGAAGAAGGGCCGGATCGTGACCTGCGGCGCGACGACCGGCCCGAACCCGGAGGAGGAGATCCGCCTCATCTTCTGGAAGCAGCTCTCCATCCTCGGCTCGACGATGGGAACCGACCACGAATTCGGCGCGATGCTCCGGGACGTGGCCGCCGGCCGCCTCGACCCGGTCGTAGACGAGGTCTACCCGCTCGCCGACGCGCGAAAGGGCTACGAGCGGCTCCAGAGCGGCGAGGGGTTCGGGAAAATCGTCTTCCGGGTCGGGTGAGACACCGGCCTCCGGGTGACGCGGACCGTCGAGTATGTCCGCGAAGAGGACGGGCGCTCGCCCTCCAGGCGGTCAGGCGGGTGGCTGACCGCGTGCTTTCTCACTGGACCCGCAGGAAAGCCACGAGATCCGACTTCTCCGCGTCGGTCAGCCCGATGGCGAAGCGGTCGTTGTAGAACGTCACGGCGTCGGCGAGGGTCGCGGCCGAGCCGTTGTGGAAGTACGGGGCACGGGAGGCGAGGCCGCGGAGAATCGGTCCCTTGAACCGGCCGACGTCCTTCCACTTGCCGGAGATGAGGGCCCGCCCGGGATCCGTCGTCTGGATCGTCTCTCCCGTCGTGTTGTTCCTCAACGTGTAAAGCGGAAGGTCGGGCGTCCGGCGCGAGGCGTCGGTCAGGCCGATGTCGAGCGGGGCCGCGACCGAGTGGTCGCCGACGTTCGGCGAATCGTGGCAGGTTCCGCAGGTGCCTGCGATGCTCGCCACGCCGAGGTCGTCGTTGATCCCCTTCACGCCCGTGATGTTGATCGGCTTGCTGTTGAACAGCGCCTCGCCCCGCGCGACGGCCAGACGCGCCGCCGTTCGGCCTCCGTCGTCGTCGCCATGACTGCTCTTGAGGTTGGCCCATGCCGCGAAGTCGGTGAAGACGATGGGGCTGAACGGGGTTCCCTTGGGATTGTGTCCCAGCGGATCGTTGATGCCGATGTAGAAATCCTGCTTCGAGAGAGCCTTCGGTCCGCCTGTCGCCCCCTGAGTGCCGAGATCGCCGGCAGCCATGTCGTATACCTGCGCCGTGAAGAGTCCGCTCTCGAAGGCGACGATCTCCTGTTCCTGGACGGACGTCAACGGAGCCGTCGCCTGTGCGTGGCCCGTCGTGGCGGAGTTCGACTGATCCGCAAGGTCGAAGGGGACGCTCTGGCCGGGGAAGGTCTCGCGCCCGTCCCACATGACAGCACTCAGGTACGCGAGATTGGTAGACGGGAGCGGCCGTCGGAAGAGCGAGAGTTCCCGGGAGCTGGCGTACCCGTACGGGTCGTCGACGGACACGAGAGAGAACTCCGCGTTGGAAGGAATCCCGATGCCGACGCGGATGAGGCCCTTGCTCAGCAGCATGCTGTAGGCGCTCCGGCGCGCCCCGACGGTGGAGACGTCGGCGAAGGGCGAGTTCGACCCGTCGTTCGTCCGGAAGATCGGATCCATGCCTCGCGTGGCCACGAATCGCGCCTGCACACCCGCGGGGGTGATCGTCCAGCCGGTCTCGGCGCGGTGGCAGGTGAAGCACGTCCGGCCGTTGGCCCCCAGGTCCTGGAAGAACGGGTTTCCGGTGTCGATGCGGCCCGCCGTCGAGATCGTCTGGGCGGCGCCGGTCGGGTTCGCGAAGGGCTCGAGGAGATTGGGCCGGCCGTCGCCGGAGGCGAGCCACGACGCCGTGCCGGTGGCTGCCAGGACGGCGGCCGGCATCCAGGACCTGCGTCCCCGACCCAGGCGATTGCCGCGAGACTTCTCGGACATTGTTTCCTCCAGTTCCTTCTCTCTTCCGCCATCCGCGGGGCGGGCGGTCGCCCCTCACTCCGAGAATCGGAATCCGGAAGGGAAAGCCGACAGGGGGGAAGGCATCCCCGCCACCCACCCGGTTCGGGGTACCATGGGGGATGTCATTCGACTGAGACTCAGAGTCTATGAAGGCCATGATTTCATCGCTGATCGTCTCGAGCGAGTCCGGCGACCGGTCCGCGGCGGATGCGCTCTTCGCAGCGCTCTACTCGGAGCTGCACCGCCTGGCGAAGAGCCAGCTGAGGCGCAGCGGGCAGGGCGTCACGCTGAGCGCGACCACGCTGCTCCACGAGGCGTACCTGAACATCGCCGGACGCGAGACCGCGAGCTTCCCGGACGAAGGGCGCTTCATGGCCTACGCCGCCAAGGTGATGCGCGGCCTCATCATCGACTACGCCCGCAGCCGACAGGCGCAGAAGCGGGGTGGCGGATTCGAGATCACGTCGGCGGACGATGCGGTCGCCGAGGCCGTCGCCGACGAGGGCGAGCTAGTCCGGATCAGTGCGGCGCTCGACAACCTGGCCTCGGTCGACGCGTCCCTGGCCGAGGTCGTCGACCTGAAGTTCTTCTGCGGCTTCTCGCTCGCGGAGATCGCTGCGATGCGGGGCGTGTCGGAGCGGACGGTGCAGCGCCTTTGGGAGAAGGCGCGCATTTATCTGCACCGCGAGATCCGGCAGGCGGGCCTCGATTGAGATCGGACGCGTAGCCGTGTCCCTGGAGAGCCGCGACCGCTGGCAGGTCGTCAGTCCCTGCCTCGATCGTGCCCTGGAGATTCCGGAGAACGAGCGCGGCGCCTGGCTGGAGGAGCTGCGCGCGGAGGAGCAGGATCTGGCCGCAGAAGTGGAGGGCCTCCTCGAGGAGCGCCGCGCGCTGAACCGGGAAGGGTTTCTCGAAGGCGAGGCGCTGAAGCCCCCCGCGCCCGCGTCGCTCGCGGGTCAGACAATCGGCGCCTACACGTTGATCTCGCCCATCGGCCAGGGCGGCATGGGAAGCGTCTGGCTCGCCCGGCGGAGCGACGGGCGCTTCGAGGGGCAGGCCGCCGTGAAGCTCCTGAACGTGAGTCTCGTCGGGCGCGCCGGTGAAACGCGCTTCGGGCGGGAAGGGAGCATCCTCGCGCGCCTGACTCACCCGAACATCGCGCGCCTGGCCGATGCCGGCGTCTCGACCACGGGACAGCCCTATCTCGTGCTCGAGTACGTCCCGGGCGAGCCGATCGATCGCTACTGCGAAGGCAAGGCGTTGGACGTCGAGGGGCGGCTGCGGCTCTTCCTGGACGTGCTCTCCGCCGTGGCGCACGCGCACGCCAACCTGATCGTGCACCGGGACATCAAGCCGTCGAACGTGCTCGTCGCGACGGACGGACAGGTGAAGCTGCTCGACTTCGGGATTGCGAAGCTGCTCGAGGAGGAAGGGGGCGCGGGCGAGGGCACGGCGCTCACGCGCGACGGGGAACGGCTGCTGACGCCCGAGTACGCCGCCCCCGAGCAGGTGACCGGCGGGGCGATCACGACGGCGACCGACGTCTACGCTTTGGGGACGCTGCTCTACGTCCTGCTCGCCGGCCGGCATCCGGCCGATGCGGCCCGGGGATCGACGGCGGACCTCGTCCGGGCGATCGTCGACACGGAGCCGCGGCGCGTTTCCGAGGTGGTTCCCGACGGGCGCCGCCGTTTTCTCGAGGGAGACCTCGACACGATCGTCGCGAAGGCCCTGAAGAAAGACCCGGCCCAGCGTTATGCGTCCGTCACCGCCCTGGCAGACGACCTGCGCCGCTTTCTGGATCACGAGCCGATCAGCGCGCGGCCAGATACGCTTGCGTATCGCGCGGCCAAATTCGTCCGGCGGCACGCGGCGGGTGTCGTCACGGCCGCCGCGGTTTTCCTGCTGCTCGCGGGACTGACCGGCTTCTACACGACGCGCGTGGCGGCGGAACGCGACCGGGCCCGACTGCAGGCGCAGAAGGCGGAACGGGTGAGCGAGCTTCTTACGGGACTGCTGACCGGGGCGGACCCCTATGCCGCTCACGACGCGAAGGACATCACGGTCCGCGGGCTCCTCGATGCAGGCGCGGCGCGCGTCGAGAAGGAGCTCGCCGGGCAGCCCGAGCTCAAGGCCGAGATGCTGTCCGTGATGGGCCGGACCTACCAGCGACTGGGCGAGCCCGAGAAGGCTCGGCCGCTCCTCGAGGAGGCTCTTTCCACGAGGCGCCGGGTCCTCGGACCGGAGAACGCGCAGGTGGCCGAGAGCGCGAACGACCTGGGAGTCCTTCTGAGGGGAACCGGAGACATGGCCGCTGCCGAGCCGTTGCTCGTCGAGGCGCTCGCGATGCGGCAGAAAGTCCTTGGCCCCGAGCACGCGGCCGTCGCGGAGACCCTCGTCGAGCTCGGTCGCGTTTACAGCGACCAGGGTTCGGATCAACGGGCCGAGCCGCTTTTCCGGGATGCGCTCGCGATCCGCCGGAAAGCCCTGGGCGACCAGGGCCACGAGACCGCCACGAGCATGAATGAGCTCGCGCTCCTTCTCTGGCGCCGGGGCGAGCTCCCGGAGGCCGAAGAGCTCTTCCGCCAGTGCCTCGAGATCAACCGGAAGACGCTCGGCGAGAACCATCCAGACGTCTCGACGTCGCTGAACAATCTGTCTCTCATCGCCGGCGACCGTGGCGACTTCGCGGCCGCCGAGACGCTTTCGCGCCAGTCTCTCGTCATCGCGCGCAAGACGCTGGGCGACAAACACCCGGACGTCGCCGCCAAACTCAATAATCTCGCCTGGGCGCTGCGGCAGCAGGGAAAGTACGACGAGGCGGCCGCCGTTCTCCAGGAGGCGCTCCAGATCGCGACGGCCGCCTACGGCGACCAGAACCCGTCCGTCGCCGTTTACAAGTTGAGTCTCGGCCGCGTGCAACTGGCACGCAAGGACGCCGCCTCCGCCGAGGTGCTGCTTCGGCAGGTGCTTCAGATATTCCAGCGCGCCTATCCGCGGGGCAACTGGCGGAGCGCCGTGGCGAAGAGCCTGCTCGGCGAAGCGCTCACGTCCCTCGGCCGCTACAACGAAGCCGAGCGCCTGCTGCTCGAGGCGAAGGAGGTCCTGAAAGCGGGCCCCGGCCAGGAGGGCCGTGAAGCCGAAGCGACTGTCGAGCGGCTGGCCGCGGTCGACAGAGCCCTGGGCCGGCCGGAAATGGCGACGACACCGCCGGCGGGACTCTAGGCCGTCCTCGAGCGACCTCGTGCGGCGACGCCCATGAGATGGACGAGGCCGATGCCGAGAGAGACCGCAGAGAAGACGGCCTGGCGGGCAGGGTATGGGGCGCCCTGAGCCAGGCGAATGAGGTCCGGGACGAGCACGAGGCCGCGCAAGACGTAGATGGCGGTGATGATGGGGAGGACCGTGCGAAGGAGGGGAAAGGGCGCCAGGAGACCGGCTCCCGAGAGGGCGTAGGCGCCTTTGAGAACGAAGAGGAGTGTCAGGGCGCCCGTGATGAGCGCCGGAACCGGGGATCCCCGCTCCGCCTGAACGGCCAGGGACGCGGCGCCGAAATAGAAGTAGGCCGGCGCGCCCACGAAGATGATGACGAGATGAAGCAGGGCGATGGCAAAGCTGCAAAGGGCGCCGGCGACGAGCCAAACGCGTGCCCGGCCCGCGATGACGGGCTCTGACTTCAGGTTCCCTCGCGGTGGCTGACGATTTCGTTTGGCGACGAGCGCCGGGAGCCGCGCCACGAAGGTCCCACGTCGACATTCTGCCGCAGGAAGAGCGGTCCGCAAAGCGCCGGACGAGAAGGCGAGCCGCCCGGTTTAGACTTCATCAAAGCTGGAGGTCTCGATGATTCGCACCGGTGCCGTCGTTGCTGCTGTTCTGCTCGCCCTGCCCGCTCCTCCCGCCGCCGCCGAGGAGCCCGAGCGATCCGCGCTCTGGGAGACCCACTGCATGGTCTGCCACGGCATGGACGGCCGCGCGGAGACCGAGGAAGGGCGGAAGAAGAAAGCGCGGAACCTCACCGACGCGAAGTGGCAGGCCACGGTGACGGACGAGCGGCTCTCCCGCTCGATCCACCGGGGACACGAGAACATGCCGGCGTTCGGCAAGAAGCTGAACGACGCGCAGATCAAGGCCCTCCTCGTGGAAGTCAGGTCTCTGGCCGCGAAGAAGTGACCGCGGCCGCCGCCCGGGTCCGGACTCGCTGATCAGTTCGGGGGCTTCTTCGACGGCGTCTCGTCGGGGACGGGCGGCGCGTGGACCATCGTCCCGCCGACGTGCCCGGCGTAAAGGACGAACGCGGCGGCGAGAAGAGCCGCGAGAAACGCCGGGACCGGCGAGCCGCCGCGGCGGCGCGCCCGTAAGGCGAGGACGAGGGCCGTCACGGCCGACGCGAGGAACGAGTACGCGAGCAGGGCGTGCCGCCTCGCGAGCCCTTCGATAGCCGTCGGGCCCGGAATCGGCCCCCAGCCTCCGGCGAGGTAGGCGAGCGTGTCGGCCCAGAGCCAGCCGGTGACGGCCGCGGCCAGGCCACCGGCGATCGCCGCAGAAAGGAGGAGGACGGACGTCGTCAATGCCGCGGCGCGATCCTTCGGGCGAAGCCACGCGAGCGCGAGCGCGGCGGCCGCAAAGAACGCCCCGGCGATCGGGAAGTGGACGAGCGCGGGATGAAGTGGAAGCTCGTTTGGTCCCGGCACGGGTCCTCCTTCTCGCGAGAAATGATACGGGATCTCAAGTCGCGTCAGACCGGGATCCAGAGGCTGAAGACGGAGCCCGTCGGCTGGTTCGACGCGACGTCGAGGCGGCCGCGATGGGCCCGGACGACTTTCTGGACCACGGTGAGGCCGAGTCCCGTGCCCGGGACGCTCTCCGAGCCGGAGAAGCGGAGGTAGGGGGTCGCGAGCCGCGCTCTCTCGGCGGGGGGGAACCCCGGGCCGTTGTCGGCGACGGAGAGGCGGAAATAACGGGTGCCGTCCTCCTCGACGATCTCACCCTTCGCCCGGACGACGCCGGAGGGAGGGCTGAACTTGACGGCGTTCCCGAGAAGGTTCGCGGCCGCGCGGCGGAGCATCGCGACGTCCATCCTCACGTGCGGGAGCTCCGGGTCGACCTGGGCCTCGAGCCTCACGCGCCGGGCCTGCGCGAGCCAGCGCGCCTCCTCGAGGGGAAGGGCCAGCGCGTCGGCCGGCGAGACCGGGCGCCTCTCGGTGTCGGGGGCGTCCTCGCCCCGGTAGACGAGGAGGGCGTCCGCGATGAGGCCCTGAAGGCCTCGCGCGCTCGCGAGGGAGCCGTCGAGCATCTTCGCGAGACGCTCGTCGCCCCGTTTGCGCTCGCGGTCGCGAGTCAGCTCGAGCGCGGCCGAGAGAGCCGAGAGCGGACTCTTCATGTCGTGGACGAGCATCGCGGTGAGCCGCTCGCGGTCCCGGTCGGCGAGCTCGCGGCGGCGTTGCTCGAGGGCCAGCGCCTCCACCTGCCGCTGAAGGCTGCCGTAGAGGTAGGCGGCCCGGACGGCGAGAGCGAGCTGGTCGGCCGCGCGCTGAAAGAAGACGAGCTCCTCGGGCGGGAAGGGGCGGGCCTCGTCCCACGACAGACCGAGGACGCCGAGCGTCTGCACCTCGCGGTGGATCGGGACCCCGACGAAGCTCCGGGCGCCGAGCTGCTCGAGGCCGACGTACTCCGTCGAGTCCGTCGGAAGTTCCGCCCGGTCCGAGACGATGTAGGTGACGCGGTCCTCGAGGATGCGCCGGAACGCACCGCTCTCGGGAAGCGGTCGCTCCGTGACTTCGTGCGACCGGAGCGACGGGTCGGGCCTCCAGTGATGGAAGACGCGGCAGACCGGCTCGGTCTCGTCGAGGACCCAGATCTCCACGGAGTGAGCCTGGAGGCGCGTCCCGAGGAGAGAGGCCGCGGCGCCGAGGACTTCGTCGAGGTCGAGCGAGTCGCGCACGGCGAGCGCGATCGCAGCAAGCGTCTCGTTGTGCTTCGCCTCGGCCCGGAGCCGCTCGCGGAAGGCCGTCTCCTCCTGCTGCGACCGCTTCCGGTGAAGGAGGAGTAGCCGCTCGAGACGCATTGGAAGGAGGATGGCGTCCTCGTTCTCGCGGACGATCTCGAACGTCTCGACCGGAATCCGGGAGAGAAGCGCCTCGTGGATGTCGGCGCCTGGCGGCGCGACGACGAGACAGGGCGGGCCGTCCGGGCGCGAGAAGACTCCGGACTTCCAGAGGGCCTCCGGCGGGTCGAGGAACAGTTCGGGGCGCGCGACCCAGACGGTCGGCCAGACGGAGAGGGCGGCGTCGTTCGCGAGGGCGCTTTCCTCGAGCCGCTCGACGAGGAGTCCTGTCGCAGTGAGGATCCGCGCGACCCACGCGACCGGCTCGGGTTCCCCGACGAGGCGCACCGTTCTCAGCCGCGAGAAGCGGGGCGGCGCCGAGACGTTCCGGGCGGATGCCACGCCTCCATTCTAGGGGCGAAGGCCGCGTGCGATCATCAGGCGGTGCTCTCCGCGCTCGTTCTGGCCGCCGCCCTTGCCGCACCGGACGCGACGATCGTCCGGTACGACGTCGAGGAGACGACGCGGGCCCTGACGCCCGCCGGACCCAGGAATCGCGCGCTCACCGGGACCATCCGCGCGCTCGGCGGGAAGGCCCTCTGGGAGCTTTCGGGAGCGCGTTTCCCGGGCGTCGCCGCCCGCGCCGCGATCGCGGAGCGGGGGACGATCCTCCTCCTCGACCCCGACGCGTCCGCCTACACGCCGGCGTCGAGCGAGGAGTTCGACTCACTCTTCGTGACCGCGCCCGGGCCCGATGGAGTCGCCACCGCGGAGATGAAGGACGTCGCGGCCTCGGTCGACAGTCTCGGCGGCGGGACCCCGTTCGAGGGCCGGCCCACAACGCGCTTCAGGATCTCCGTCTCGTTCGTCCTCGTCTCGACTCAGGCGGGGAGGGTCGTGCGGCTGAAGCACGAGGCGGGCGGGATCATCGAGACGGTCGCGTGGGAGGACGCCGCGGTCCCGACTCTCTTCGACGGCGTCATGCGCCTCTTTCGCGTCCGCGGTGAGGCCCGGGAGGCACTCGTCGCGGAGCTTTCGAAAGTGACCGGACTTCCGGTCCGGATCCGGCTGGAGGCGTCGAGCGAGGCGATCTCGGAGACCGTCGGGCCTGGCGGCGTGCCGGGAGCGGCCCCTCCCGTCCGATCCACGTGGACCTCGACTCGCACTCTCTCGCGACTCGAGCGTCGCAAGGCCACGGACGCCGACAGGAGTGCGTTCGTCGTTCCGGAGTCGTACCATGTCCGGCCGCTCGATCAGGGAAGAATGGAGGGACCGCAGCCGCGATGAGCGTCGACCTCGCCCCGATCGTCCCGTACTTCTCCGACCTACGGGCCGGGCGGCCGCTCGCAGTCCTGACGGGCGCGGGAGTCTCGGCCGAGAGCGGCCTGCCGACCTTCCGCGGGCCGGGGGGCATCTGGGAAGGGGAGCGCGCGGAAGAGCTCGCGACGCCCGGCGCGTTCGCACGCGACCCGGTGAAGGTCTGGCGCTTCTACGAATGGCGGCGTGAAAAGGTGCGCGCCGCCAAGCCGAACGACGCCCACCTCGCCCTCGCCCGGCTCGAAGCGACGCTCCCGCGGATGACGCTCATCACCCAGAACGTGGACGGGCTCCACCGCGCGGCCGGGAGCCGGAAGCCGGTCGAGCTTCACGGCAGCATCCTCCGCGACCGGTGCTCCGGGTGCGGGCACGTCGCGCCGGCGTCGGACCGGCCGTTCGCCGTCCTCCCGCCGCGCTGCCCCCTGTGCGCCGCTCTCCTGCGCCCCGACGTCGTCTGGTTCGGCGAATCGCTTCCTCCCGAGGCGTGGCATGCCGCGGAGACGGCCGCCGAGGAGAGCGCCGTCTTCCTCGTCGTGGGGACTTCCTCGGTGGTCGCCCCGGCCTCATCGCTGGGGCTCTTTGCGGCGCGCTCCGGCGCGCACGTCTTCGAGATCAACCCGGAAGCGACGCCGATCGCTCCCCTCGCGGAGGGGGTCTTCCGGACGAGCGCCTCGGAGGTGATGGCCGCCCTCGCAGACGCGCTCGGCGCGCGGTGACGGCGCACCGCCCTCAGGGCCCGAAGGGCGGGCGGCTGGCGGGCGTGCCGAGGGAGGAGCGCCCGCGCGAGAAGCTCCTCGCGAAGGGGCCTTCCGCCCTCTCCGACGAAGAGCTCCTCGCCGTGATCCTCGGGACTGGGAGGGCGGGACGCGGCGTTCTCGAGCTGGCCTCGGAGCTCCTCTCGGCAGGCGGGCTCCACGGCCTCTTCCGGACCGGGGCGGAGGATCTCCGGAAGCACGTGATGGGGATCGGCGACGCAAAGGCGGCGCGCATCTCCGCGGTGCTCGAGATCGCGGCCCGGATCGCGCGGAGCGACCTCGCCTCCCGGGACGTCATCGCCGAGCCGGAGGCTGCCGCGAGGTTCCTGGCGCCGCTCCTGGCGGGGGAGACGCGCGAGCAAATGGGCGCTCTCCTCCTCGACGCGAAGAACCGGCTCCTGAAGAACGCGATCGTCTTCTCGGGAGGCGGGGCGCACGCGTCCGTCTCGCCTTCGCCCCTCTTCCGGCAGGCGATCCTCGCCGGGGCGATGGGCGTCGTCCTCTGGCACAACCACCCGTCGGGCGACCCGGAGCCGTCGCCGGACGACG
>JBBIPB010000058.1:0-15637 GCA_037443065.1 Acidobacteriota bacterium
GGGCGAGACGGTGAGCGACACGCTCGCGGCGATCCTGAGGGGCGAGCCGGACTGGGCGGCGCTGCCGGAGCAGACGCCGGCTGCCGCAAGAAGGATTCTTAGAAGGTGTCTGGTGCGGGACGCCAAGCAGCGCCTCCACGACATCGCGGACGCGAGAATCGACCTGGAGGAAGCGCTGGCGACGCCGCAAGGCTCGGCCGGAGCGGTCGGCACGGGCATATTTACCTTCGAAGAAAATCCCCGTGCGGGGAGCCCAACGGGTGCAGGTGCAGAACGGTCGAACCGAGAGAGAGGGAGCAGAAGGTCTCTCCATCTCGCATGGGCGGTTGCGGCCGCGTGCGCGGCCGCGGCCGGGGCGCTCGCGCTGCGCGCTCGCGCCCCCGAGAGTCCCGTCGTCCGCGCAAAGATTCCCGCGCCGGACGGAACGACCTTCTGGCTCGAGGCGAACGGTCCGGGACCGGCCGTCGTCTCGCCGGACGGCAAGCAAATCGCCTTTACGGCGGTGGATTCCGCCGGGAAGTTCAACCTCTTCGTGCGGGCACTCGACGCGCCCGAGGCGCGCATGCTCTCGGGCACCGAGAGCGCGCAGTACCCGTTCTGGTCCCCGGACGGACGCTCGATCGGCTTCTTCTCGCCGGGAAAGTTGAAGACGATCGACCTCGCGGGTGGATCGCCCCTGACGCTCTGTGCGGCGGCCGAGGGAAAGGGCGGCGCGTGGAGCCCCTCGGGCGTCATCGTGTTCGCGCCGACACCGAACGGCCCTCTCGCCAGGGTGGGCGAGAAGGGCGGTGAGCCCGTCGCCGTCACGAAGATCGACGCCGCGCGCGGGGACAACTCGCATCGCCAGCCCCGATTCCTGCCGGACGGAAAACGCTTTCTCTACGTCGCGCGCTCGTCCGCCTCGGCGGAGGAGGGGTTCCCGATCGTCCTCGCGTCCCTGGACGGCGGTCCGGAGAGGGTCCTGCTCCGGTCGCCGGCAGTCCCCCAGTTCGCGTCCGGCTACCTCCTGTATCTGCGCAATGCAACCCTGATGGCACAGCCCTTCGACGCGGCGAGCGCGACGTTTTGGGGGGACGCGGCGCCTCTCGCGGACCGGGTGATGATGCCGTCGGTCCAGACGGCGGTCGCCGTGTTCTCGGCCTCCCGAAACGGCGTCCTCGTGATGCAGAGCGCGCGCGGCGAACTCGCGTCGCGGCTCCAGTGGTACACGCGCGACGGGAAGCCGGATTCCTTCCTCGGGGACTCGGGCGAATACGAGGAAGCCGTGCTCTCGCCCGACGGCAGGATGGCCGCGGTGACGGCCCTCGACCCGGCGAGCGCGACGACCGACGTGTGGATCCTCGACGTCGCGCGCGGCGTCCGGACGCGGTTCACGTTCGATCCCGGCACCGACCGGCTGCCGCTCTGGTCGCCGGACGGCAAGTCGATCGTCTTCTCGTCCAACCGGAAGGGCCACGCCGACCTCTATCGGAAGTCGCTCGAGGGCGCGGGCGACGAGGAGCCGATTCTCGTCTCCGACGTCGACAAGTCGCCGTCGGCGTGGACGCCGGACGGCCGGACGATCGTCTTCACGCAGGACGGAAAGGACGGCGGAACGGAGATCCGGACTCTTGCCGTCGATGGCTCGAGGACGCAGGAGCTCTTTTTGAGGTCGAAGGCGAACATGGTCGCGTCGCCGCTCTCGCCGGACGGAAAATGGCTGCCGGTCAGCTCGGACGAATCGGGCCGGTGGGAGGTCTACGTCTCCTCGTTCCCGAAGGCGGGCCGCAAGTGGCAGATCTCGTCGGAAGGCGGCGCCTACGCGTTCTGGAGCGCGGACGGGAAGGAGATCCTCTACCACGACATGACCGGCGTCGTGCGGGCCGTGCCCGTCGAGGTAAGCGGACAGAGCCTCGAGGTGGGCGCGAGCCATCCGATCATGCGTGTCGTCGGACCGAGCCCGGCGGCGCCGAGCTTCTGCCCGACCGCCGACCACCAGCGTCTCCTCGTCGTGGGGGAGGGGCAGAAGCCGAACGCGCTCCTCGATCTCGTCCTGAACTGGCCCGCGCTGCTGAAGAGGACGCGATGAGGATGGCGGCATGACGCTCGCGCCCTTCACGAAGCTCGGGCCGTACGAGGTCGTCTCGCTCCTCGGGGCGGGGGGGATGGGGGAGGTCTACCGGGCGAAGGACCCACGGCTCAATCGCGAGGTCGCGGTCAAGGTCCTGCCGGAAGATCTCTTCGAAGGCGAAGAGAGGAGGCAGCGCTTCGAGCGGGAAGCGAAGCTGCTCGCCACGCTGAACCATCCGGGGATCGCGTCCATCTACTCATTCGAAGAAATCCCCTCTTCCTCTTCGCTCTCACCTTCCTCCTCGCGCCACATCCTCGTCATGGAGCTCGCCGCCGGAGAAGGTCTCGACAGGAAGATCTCGCGGGGCCCTCTTGCGCTCGAGGAATCTCTTTCTCTCGCGCGGCAGATCGCCGAGGCGCTGGAGGCGGCGCACGAGAAGGGGATCGTCCACCGGGACCTCAAGCCCGCCAACGTCGTCGTCTCGGACGAGGGGCGGGTGAAGCTCCTCGACTTCGGGCTCGCCAAGGCGTTCGAGAGCGAGAACGGGTCGTCGCCGGAGATCTCGCACTCGCCGACGCTCACGGCGCGGGCGACGGCGGCCGGGGTGATTCTCGGGACGGCGGCGTACATGTCGCCCGAGCAGGCGCGGGGGAAGCCCGTCGACAAGAGGGCGGACGTCTGGGCGTTCGGCGTAGTTCTCTTCGAGATGCTCGCGGGCAAGAGGCTCTTCCAGGGCGAGACGGTGAGCGACACGCTCGCGGCCGTCCTGCGCGAGCCCGTGGACTTCGGCCAGCTGCCTCCGTCGACGCCGCCGTCCGTGCGGGTGCTCCTCGAGCGGTGCCTCGAGCGCGACCCGAAGCAGCGGCTGCAGGCGATCGGCGAGTCGCGCATCGCGCTCGAGAGGACGATCGCCGGGAGCTCGGGTGTCCTGCCAGCGGCATTCCGGGAGACCGCGCCCGTCGCGCGAGCGGGCAAACTCCCTCTCTATCTTTCCTGGGCGCTCGCCGTCGCGTGCGCGGCCGCGGCGGGGGCGCTCGCACTGCGCCCTCGCGGCCCCGACGTGCGCGTTTACCGGGCGACGATCAACCCGCCCGAGGGGACGACGTTCGTCTTCGACACGACGCAGCCGGGCCCGCCGGTCCTGTCACCGGACGGACGCAGGCTCGCGTTCACGGCCCGCGGAGCCGACAGCAAGGTCCGGCTGTACGTCCGCGCACTGGACTCCACCGAGGCGCAGCCGCTCGAGGGGACGGAGGGCGCCCAGTATCCTTTCTGGTCGCCCGACAGCCGCTTCGTCGCGTTCGGCGCGGACCAGAAGCTCAAGCGGATCGACGCCTCGGGCGGCCCGCCGTCCACGCTCTGCACGACGACGGATTTCCCGAAGGGTGGATCGTGGAGTCCGGCGGGGGTCATCGTGTTCGCGCCGGCGGCGGGCAGCGCCCTCCACATCGTCTCCGAGAACGGGGGAGAGTCGAAGCCGATCACGAAGTTCGACGCGAAGAGGGGCGACAACTCACACCGGATGCCCTTCTTCCTTCCGGACGGGAAGCACTTTCTCTTCCTCGCGCGTCTCTCGAACGCGCAGCCGGCCGAAGGGAACCAGGTCCTCGTCGGCTCGGTGGACGGCGGCGAGCCGAAGGCGATTCTCCGCTCGTCGGCGGCCGCCGAGTACGCTTCGGGTCGTCTCCTCTTCCTTCGCGACAGAGCCCTGATGGCCCAGAGCTTCGACGTCGCCCGCCTGGCGCTCGAGGGCGAGGCGCACCCCGTGGCCGAGAACGTGAGCATGCTCGCCGGCGCGGCCCGGGCTCTCTTCTCCGTCTCGCAGAACGGCGTCCTCGTGGCCCAGATCGGAGAGGCCGTCGTCGTCGGGGCCCAGCTCGAGTGGACGGATCGCGCCGGCAAGGTGCTGGGAACGCTCGCCGACCGTGCACCCTACGACGAAGTCAGCGTCTCGCCCGACGCCCGAACCGTCGCCGTTTCGGCGATCGACCTGAAGGCGGGCACGCACGACATCTGGCTGTGCGACGTCGGGCGCAACCTCAAGACGAGGTTCACCTTCGAGCCCGGCGAGGAGCTCACGCCCCGGTGGTCGCCGGACGGCAAGCTTCTCGCCTACACCGAGCTCGGGTCCGACACGAACTTCGACGTCTGGATCCTGCCGCTGACGGGCGACCGCAAGCCCTATCCGTTCCTCAAGACGAGCTTCGCGGAGTCCAACGCGGCCTTCTCGCCCGACGGCCGGTGGATCGCCTACAACTCGAACGAGTCGGGGCGGACCGAGGTCTACGTGACCCCGTTTCCCGGCCCGGGAAGGAAGTGGCAGGTCTCGGTTCAGGGCGGGGCGTATCCCTCGTGGCGGGAAGGAGGCAGGGAGATCCTGTACCAGGAGCTGCAAACGAACAGGGTCTTCTCCGTCCCGGTGGCGTTGAAAGGCGACACCCCGGATTTCGGGAGGGCAATGCCGCTCTTCGTGGCGACGCCGCCTCTGGCGGGCATCGCGGCTCGTTTCGACACCACGGCCGACGGGAAG
This sequence comes from Acidobacteriota bacterium, assembly GCA_037443065.1. Taxonomy (GTDB): domain Bacteria; phylum Acidobacteriota; class Thermoanaerobaculia; order UBA5066; family UBA5066; genus DAOMFB01. Next base: position 4,581 of record JBBIPB010000058.1, read on the forward strand.
AAGTTCATCCTGATCCGTTCGAACCAGACGCGCGATACGGGGTCGCTGACCCTCGTCGTGAACTGGACGGGGGAGTTGAGGGGGAAGCCATGAGCCCGATCGCGCTCGCCGTCTTCGAGGCCAGCCTGAAACGCTGCGAGGCGCGGCCGGACTTCTTCGACATCTTCTACACGAAGTTCCTCGCGTCCTCGCCCGAGGTCGCCGAGAAGTTCGTCGGGACGGACTTCACGCGCCAGAAGGAACTCCTGCGCATCTCGCTCCACCACCTCCTCCTCGTCGCGCGGGACCACAAGCAGGGGCCGGACCCGTACCTCGAGGACGTCGCCGTCAAGCACGGCGCCGGGCATCTCGCGATCGGCGCGCATCTCTACGATCTGTGGCTGGACAGCCTCCTCGAGACCGTGCGCATCTGTGATCCGGAGTGTTTCCCGGAGGTGGAGAAGGCGTGGGAGGAAGTCATGATGGTCGGCATCCACTATCTCTGCGCGAACTACGAGGGGCGACACCGCAGGTGAGGGACGCGCGCGAGGAGAAGTCGTGACGCTGACGGCCGGAACCCGCCTCGGTTCGTACGAGATCGTCTCGCTCCTGGGGGCGGGGGGGATGGGAGAGGTCTACCGGGCGACGGACTCGCGCCTCGGGCGAACGGTCGCCTTGAAGGTCCTGCCGGAAGAGTTCTTAGAAGGTGAAGAGAACCGCAACCGCTTCGAGAGGGAGGCGCGGCTGCTTGCAGCGCTCAATCATCCCGGAATTGCGGCGGTCTATTCATTCGAAGAAATCCCCGGTTCTTCGTCTTCTTCCTCCTCTTCTTCTTCCGCGACGCGGCACGTTCTCGTCATGGAGCTGATCGAGGGCGAGACGCTCGCGACCCGCCTCTCGAAGGGCCCGATGGCGCTCGACCAGCTTCTGCCGATCGGGATGCAGATCGCCGACGCGCTCGACAAGGCCCACCGGCAGGGGATCGTCCACCGGGACCTCAAGCCGGGGAACGTGATGCTGACGAAGGGCGGGGCGAAGCTTCTGGACTTTGGCCTCGCGAAGGTCCTCGCGCCGGTTGCTCACACCTCGGGCGCCACGTCGCTGCCGACGATGGCGCCGCCGCAGCACCTCACGCAGCAGGGGACGATCCTCGGGACGTTCCAGTACATGGCGCCCGAGCAACTCGAGGGAGGCGAGGCGGACGCGCGGAGCGACATCTTCGCGCTCGGCGCCGTGCTGTACGAGATGGCGACGGGGAAGAAGGCGTTCGACGGCAAGAGCCAGGCGAGCCTCATCGGCTCGATCCTGAAGGACAGCCCGCCACCCGCCTCGTCGATCGCGCCGATGACGCCGCCGGCCCTCGACCGCCTGATCGCGACCTGCCTCTCGAAGGACCCCGAGAACCGCCTCCAGACGGCGCACGACGTGAAGCTCCAGCTCCAGTGGATCGCGGAGGGCGGCTCTCAGGCCGGCCTGCCCGCGCCCGTCGCCCAGCGCCGCAAGAGCCGCGAGAAGCTCGCGTGGTCCCTTGCGGCCGCGGCGGCGGCGGCCGCCCTCGTCTTCGCGGTCGGATTCCTGCGCCGCGCTCCGCGAGTCTCATCGCCGATCTTTGCCGCGATCCCGCTTCCCGAGAAGACCTTCGTCGAGTCGATCGCGCTCTCTCCCGACGGGAGAGCGCTGGCATTCACGGCCGGCAAAGCAGGCGCGCAGCCCGGCCTCTGGATCAGGACTCTCGGCTCGCCCGTGGCGCAGCCGGTAGCCGGCGCCGAGGAAGCCAGCTTTCCGTTCTGGTCGCCCGACAGCCGGTTCATCGGCTACTTCACGCAGGGTTCCCTGAAGAAAATAGACCCGAATGGCGGACCCGCACTCACCATCTGCGACGCGGCGCGAGGCGTCGGTGGCACCTGGAACCGCGACGGCATCATCGTCTTCGGCCCGACACCGACATCGCCCCTGTTCCGCGTCCCGGCATCGGGCGGCAGGCCGGAGCCGGTCACGAAGCTCGACGCGTCCCTGCACGTCACCTCACATCGATACCCCGTATTTCTGCCGGATGGGCGGCACTTTCTTTACATGGCCGCCAACCTGTCGGGCAACACGGGGGATCCCGCGAACTCGATTCGCGTCGGCTCGCTCGACGGGAAGACGGACAAGGTCGTGGTCTCAGGGCTCGCCTCGAATCCGTCGTTCGTCGCGGGACACCTGCTCTATCCCAGCGAGGGGGCGCTGCTTGCCGTGAAGATGGATCCCGCGTGGCTCGAGGTACAGGGAGACGCCGTCCCCGTCGCGCAGCGCCTCAACGTCACGAACTGGTACGGCTACGTCCAGTTCACGGCCTCCGACGACCTCCTCCTCTCGACCCCGGCCTTCGCGATTCCGTCACAGCTCGCGTGGTTCGACCGGAACGGCCGGCCGTCCGGGACGGTCGGCGAGCCGGGCCTCTGGGTCGGCCCGCGTCTCTCGCCCGACGGCCGGAGGATCGCGGTCGGCGTGCTCGACCTCGGCCGGAACACGTCCGACATCTGGCTCTACGACGCCGCCGGAGGAACCGGCACGAAGCTGGTCTTCGGCAACGGCAACAACTTCGGGCCCGTGTGGGCTCCCGCCGCCGACCGGCTTGTGTTCGCGTCCGACCGAAAGTCGAAGGGGTCGCGGACGGATCTCTGGACGAAGTTCCTCGACGGGAGCGCGGAGCAGATCTTTCTCGAATCGCCCGACAACCGGTGGCCGGAGGACTGGTCTCCGGACGGGAAGTTCCTCTCGCTCGACAACATTCCGGCGCAGGGGAAGAGGAACAACCAGTTGTGGATCGCCGAGACGACGGGAGAAAAGAAAGTCCTTGCGTTCGCGACGGAAGCGAACTTCCAGGGAGACAGCCGGTTCTCTCCCGACGGGCGATGGCTCGCGTACGACTCTGACGAGTCCGGGCGGTCCGAGGTCTACGTGAGGCCGTTCCCCGGGCCGGGCGGGCGCTGGCAGATCTCGACGGCGGGCGGCAGCCAGCCTCACTGGCGGCGCGACGGCAAGGAGCTCACGTTCCTCACCCCGGAGAACAAGCTCATGGCGGTCCCGATCAACTCGACCTCCGGATTCCACGCCGGGCCGCCCACGCTCCTGTTCGCGATCCATCCGAGCCTGAACGGATCGGCCTACGACGCCACGGGAGACCACCAGAGGTTCCTCGTCAACACCGTCCCCGACGAGCAGGGCTCGCCCCCGCTAAGCCTGCTCGTCCACTGGACTCGATTGCTGGCAACGCACGAGGAGTCACGCCGATGACGCTGACCGCCGGAACCCGCCTCGGTGCTTACGAAATCGTCTCGCTCCTGGGGGCGGGGGGGATGGGAGAGGTCTACCGGGCGACGGACTCGCGCCTCGGACGCGACGTCGCGGTGAAGGTCCTGCCGGAGGATTTCCTCGAAGGTGAAGAGAACAAGGCGCGCTTCGAACGGGAAGCGAAGTTGCTCGCGGGGCTGAACCACCCGAACATCGCAGCGGTCTATTCCTTCGAAGAAATCCCCGGTTCTTTCTCTTCCTCCGCTTCCTCTTCGCCGTCCTCGACGCGGCACGTTCTCGTCATGGAGCTGATCGAGGGCGAAACGCTTGCGGCCCGGCTCGCGAAGGGGCCGATGGCGCTCGACCAGCTCCTGCCGATCGGGATGCAGATCGCCGACGCGCTTGACAAGGCCCACCGTCAGGGGATCGTGCACCGGGACCTCAAGCCGGGGAACGTCATGCTGACGAAGGGCGGAGCGAAGCTGCTGGACTTTGGTCTCGCGAAGGTTCTCGCGCCCGCGGGCCACACGTCCGGCGCCACGTCGCTGCCGACGATGGCCTCGCCGCAGCACCTCACGCAGCAGGGGACGATCCTCGGGACGTTCCAGTACATGGCGCCCGAGCAGCTCGAGGGGGGAGAGGCCGACGCGCGGAGCGACATCTTCGCCCTCGGCGCCGTCCTCTACGAAATGGCGACGGGCCGGAAGGCCTTCGAGGGGAAGAGCCAGGCGAGCCTGATCGGCTCGATCCTGAAGGAGAACCCGCCTCCCGCTTCGTCGATCGCGGCGATGACGCCGCCCGCCCTCGACCGCGTCATCGGGACCTGCCTCGCGAAGGACCCCGAGGACCGTCTTCAGACCGCGCACGACGTCAAGCTCCAGCTGCAGTGGATCGCCGAGGGTGGTTCGCAGGTCGGCCTCCCCGCCCCCGTCGCCCAGCGACGAAAGAGCCGCGAAAAGCTGGCCTGGGCGCTCGCGGCCGTCGCCACGCTCGCCGCCGTCGCCCTCGCGATCGGATTCGTCCGCCGCGCGCCGGCGCGCCCGCGCATGGTCCGGTTCGAGATCGCGACGCCCCCCGACATCACCTCGATCGACGCGCCGCGCATCTCGCCGGACGGGCGCATCCTCGCCTTCAACGCGACGGACGCGACGGGCAAGACGCGCATCTGGATCCGGCCGCTCGACGCGCTGAAGGCGCACCCGCTCGACGGGACGGACGGAGCGACGCGGCCGTTCTGGTCGCCCGACAGCCGGTTCCTCGGGTTCGTCTCGGGAGGGAAGCTCCTCAAGGTCGACGTGACGGGCGGCCCGCCCCAGAAGATCTGTGACGCGCCGGGAGGCTCGGACGGGACGTGGAGCGAGAGAGGCGTGATCCTGTTCGACGGCACGGGCCCGCAGCCGATCCGGCGTGTCGCGGCCGCGGGGGGAACGGCGGTCGACGCGGTGAAACAGGACGCGTCGCGGAAGGAGAGGACCGTCGCCTGGCCCGAGTTCCTCCCGGACGGCCGGCATTTCCTTTACATGGCGACCGGCGAGAAGCCGGAGGACAGTGTGTACCGGATCGGTTCGGTCGACTCGCCCGAATCGAAGGTCCTCGCGTCCGCGCAGACGCTCGTCTCGTACGCGCGGCCGGGATACCTTCTCTTCGTGCGCGACCGGACTCTCGTCGCGCAGCCGTTCGACGCGAAGGCCCTGAAGACGACCGGCGAGCCCGTTCCGCTGGCCGAGCACGTCGGCACCGACAGCGTCGGGCTCGCGCGGTTCTCGGTCTCGCGGAACGGCACGCTCGTCTACCGGACCGGCGAGACGGGGAACCGGCTCATGTGGGTGGACCGGTCCGGCAAGGAGGGCGACGCCGTGGGCGATCCGGGGGACAGCCGCAATCCGGCGTTCTCGCCGGACGGCGATCGGCTCGCGTACGACCGGTCCGACCCCCAGCGCGGCAAGACGGACATCTGGGTCCGGGACCTCAGGCGCGGCGTCAGCTCCCGGTTCACGTTCGACACGGACGACGCGTTCGCGCCGTTGTGGTCTCCGGACGGCAAACGAATCGTCTACACCGTCGGGGCCGACCTCTTCGAAAAGGCGTCGGAGGGCCTCGGCGAGGAGAAGGTCCTTCTCAAGTCCGACGAACTGAAGTTCGCCTGCGACTGGTCCCGCGACGGCAAGTACCTCGCGTACTCCAGCCAGGGGAAGGAAACGGGATTCGACATCTGGGTGCTCCCCATGTTCGGCGACCGGGAGCCGGTCCCGTTCCTGAAGACGCAGTTCGCGGAGCTCAGGCCCGTCTTCTCCCCGGATGGCCGGTACCTCGCCTACCAGTCGAACGAGTCCGGGCGTGCCGAAATCTACCTCCAGAGCTTCCCGGGGCCGGGGGGCAAGTGGCAGATCTCGACGTCTGGCGGCATCGAGCCGCACTGGCGCGGGGACGGGAAGGAGCTCTACTACCGCGCGCCCGACGGGAAGCTCATGGCGGTCGAGATTCAGGCCGGCGCGACGGTGACGGCCGGCGCTCCGCAGCCGCTCTTCCAGGGCCGCTTCGACTCGGCCGTTGCGCGCGAGCACTACATACCCTCTCGAGACGGGAAGCGTTTTCTCGTCGTCGCGCCGCTCGGGCGCGAGGCGATGACCCCGACGACGGTCGTCCTGAACTGGAACGCGGACCTCGGGCGGTGACGTGACGCTCGCGTCCGGCACGAAGCTCGGCCCGTACGAGATCCTGAGCCCGCTTGGCGCGGGCGGAATGGGAGAGGTCTACCGGGCGAGGGACGTGCGCGTCGACAGAGTGGTGGCGCTGAAGGTGCTGCCGGAAGAGTTCTTCGAAAGTGAGGAGAGGAGGCAGAGGTTCGAGCGGGAGGCCCGCCTGCTCGCGAGCCTCAACCATCCGGGGATCGCCACCCTCTACTCATTCGAAGAAATCCCCTCGTCTCTTTCCACCTCCTCTTCCGAGTCGGCTTCGACGCGCCACATCCTCGTCATGGAGTACCTCGAGGGCGAAACCCTTTCGGCGCGCCTCGCGAGGGGTCCGATGCCCCTCGACAGCGTGCTGCGTTACGGTGCCGAGATCGCCCGGGCCCTCGACGCCGCGCACCGCCGGGGAATCGTGCACCGGGATCTGAAGCCGGGGAACGTCATGCTGACGAAGTCGGGTGTCAAGCTCCTCGACTTCGGCCTCGCCCGGGCGATCGCTCCCGGTGCGCCAAACGCCGTGCTGTCGGCGGCGCCGACGGAGGATAAGTCCCTGACGGTCGAGGGCGGCGTCGTCGGGACGCCCCAATACATGGCGCCCGAGCAGCTCGAGGGCAAGGACGCGGATGCGCGCACGGACATCTTCGCGCTCGGCGCGACCGTTTACGAGATGGCGACCGGCCGCAAGGCCTTCCCGGCGGCGAACACGGCCAGCCTGATCTCGGCAATCCTGACGACCGAGCCCGCGCCGATCGCGGCGCTCCGGCCGGGGAGCCCGGCCTCGCTGGATCGCGTCGTGAGGACGTGCCTCGCGAAGGAGCCCGACGAGCGCTGGCAGAGCGCGGCGGACGTCGGGCGCGAGCTGAAGTGGATCGCGGAGGGGGCGACCGGGACCCCGGCGCTCGCGCCGGCCCGACCCCGCCGGCGGGAGCTCGCCGCGTGGGCGTTCGCGGGCCTCGCGATCCTCCTCGCAGTCTCGTCCCTCCTCCGGCTGCGACGGGCGGAAACGCCTGCCGAGCTGACGCGCTTCAAGATCCTCCCGCCCCCCGGGCAGAATCTCCTGGCCTTCGCGATGCTCTCGCCGGACGGCCGGCGCCTTCTCCTGCAGTTGCGGGATGACGGCGGAAGAAACTGGCTCGCGATGCGGCCTCTCGACAGCCTCGAGGTGCGCATCCTCCCGGGGACCGACGACACGCGCGGCGCCTTCTGGTCGCCCGACGGCCGCGAGATCGGCTTCTTCTCGGACGGGAAGCTCAAGCGGATGAGCGCCGACGGCGGGCCCGCGCGAGTGATCTGCGACAGCGAGGGAGCCGTCTGGGGTGCCTGGAGCTCGGAGGGCACGATCCTCTTCGCGAAACACTTTGGCGGCCCCCTTTATGCGGTCCCGGCGGCCGGCGGACCTCTCGCGCAGGCCACGTCCCTCGACGCCGCGGCCGGAGAGACGCACCAGAACCAACCGTGCTTTCTGCCCGACGGGCGGCACTACGTCTATTTCGCGGCGAACGCGGACTTCTCGAAGAAAACGATCCGGCTCGGGTCGCTTGACTCGAAGGAAACGCGCCCGCTGTTCGATTCGGACTCCTCCGCGGTCTACGCGGACGGGCATCTGATTTTCGCGCGCGACGACGCGGTCCTCGCGTGGCGGTTCGACCCGCGGAGCCTCCGGCTGGCCGGGGAGCCCGTTCCTGCATTCGAGAACGTCCATTGGGCGAGCTGGGACGACTTCCTGTCTCTCTCGGCGGCGGGGAAACGCGTGGCCTACGTGTCGTGGGCTCTGCGTCGCCGGCTCGAGTGGGTGGACCGGAAGGGGCGTGAGATCGGGACGCTCGGGGGAATCGCGGGCTACGCGGACCTCAGGATCTCCCCGGACGGGCGCCGGGTCGCCGTCGCGATCCGTGGCCCGGCGCACGGCGGAAGCGGCGACATCTGGGTCCTCGACGCCGCGCGCGGGACGCCCGAGAGGGTCACGTCCGAGCCGACCGACGAATTCAATCCCGCCTGGTTCCCGGACGGCGAGCGTCTTGCCTACGTGTCGGACCGTTGGGGGGCTTACAACCTCTTCGAGAGGCCCGCGGCCGGTGGCTCCGAGAAGCTCCTGATTCGTTCTGACCGGGACAAGACCTTCCCGTCCATCCTCCCCGGCGGACGGCACGTCCTCGCGAACCTCTACGATCCGCCCCGTTACGCCCGGGTCGTCCTGTCCTTCGACGATCCGAGGAGCGTCGTGCGTCTCAGCGGAGATGCCCCGTTCTCGGAGGAGCATCCGGCGCTCTCGGCGGACGGCAGGTGGACGGCGTTCGATTCGCTCGAATCCGGCCAGCGGGAGGTCTACGTGCAGCCGCTGGCGGCGGGACCGAAAAGCCAGGTCTCGGTCGGCGGCGGGCAGATGCCCGTCTGGAACCGCAACGGCCGCGAGCTCTTCTATGCCGCACGGAACGGGACGCTCATGTCGGTCGCCCTGCGCCTCGAGGGGAGCCACGTGGAGGCAGCCGAGCCGCAGCCGCTCTTCCCCCTCGATTTCGACCTCAGCGGCGAGCTGCCGTGGCACCTGCAGCCCTACGACGTGACGCCCGACGGCGAGCGGTTCCTCGTGATCCGGCGCGCCCCGGGCGTGGAGCCCGACGGCGTCGTCATCGTCACGAACTGGACGGCGGCGCTGGCCGCCGGCCGCTGACGCCGCCGCGCGGCCCCGTCGCAGGACGGGGTATTCTCCGGGGCTCATCCCCGACACGGGAGGTTTCGTGGAGCGATTCACCGGACTGATCGGACTCGCGGTCGTGTGGGCTGTCGCGCTGCTGCTTTCGAAGAATCGCAAGGCGATCCGCTGGCGGACGATCGGCTGGGCGTTCGCGCTCCAGATGGCGTTCGGTCTCGTCGTCCTCTACTGGGAGCCCGGCAAGCAGGGTCTCGAGTCGTTCTCGAACGGCGTCTCGCACGCGATCGGGTACGCGGACCAGGGATCGTCGTTCCTGTTCGGCTGGCTCGCAGGCCCGATGGACCCTCTCGGCGAGAAGACGGGCCTCGGCTTCCGCGGGATCATTTTCGCGTTCAAGGTCCTCCCGATCATCATCTTCATCTGCTCGTTCTTCTCGGTTCTCTATTTCTTCGGGATCATCCAGGTCATCGTCAAGGGCATGGCGTGGGTCATGCAGAAGACGATGAAGGTCTCGGGCGCCGAGGCGCTCTGCGTCGCCGCGAATGTCTTCATCGGCCAGACGGAGGCGCCGGTCCTCATCGCGCCGTACATCGCCACGATGACGACGTCCGAGCTCTTCACGATGATGGTCGGCGGCATGGCGCACGTCTCGGGCGCCGTCATGCTCGCCTACGTCCTCATGGGCGCGCCGCTGAAGTACCTCATCACGGCGTCCGTCATGGCGGCGCCCGGCACGTTCTTGATCACGAAGATCATGTGGCCCGAGACGGACACCCCCGTCACGATGGGCGAGGTCCGGATGCAGATCGAGAAGAAGGACGCGAACTTCATCGACGCCGCCGCGACCGGCGCCTCGCAGGGCATGACGCTCGTCCTCAACATCGCCGCGATGCTCATCGCGTTCGTCGCGCTCATCGCGATGATCAACGGGTTCCTCGGCTGGGCCGGCGGCCTCTTCGGCTACCCGACGTTCACGCTCCAGACGGTCTTCGGGTGGGTCATGAGCCCGCTCGCCTTCATCCTCGGGGCCCCGAAGCAGGACGCGGCGACGATCGGCAACCTGATCGCGAACAAGACCGTCATCAACGAGTTCTTCGCCTTCTCGATGTTCAAGGACGTCGTCGGCGGCCTCACGGAGAAAGGCAAGATCATCGCGACGTTCGCGCTCTGCGGCTTCGCGAACTTCTCGTCCATCGGCATCCAGATCGGCGGCATCGGCGGCCTCGCGCCGACCCGGAAGTCCGACCTCGCCCGGCTCGGCTTCCGGGCCCTACTCGCCGGCTCGCTCGTCAGTTTCATGACGGCGGCGATCGCCGGCATCCTCATGTCCTAGGAGAGCGACGCGCATGGACCCGAACCTCACGGCTTCCGCGGAGTGGCTCCGCGAGCGGCTCCCGCACCCGCCCCTCGTCGGCGTCATCCTCGGCTCCGGTCTCGGCGACTTCGCCGACGGCGTCGAGGACGCCGTGACGATCCCGTATGGCGGGATCCCGGGATTCCCGGCCTCGGCCGTCGTCGGCCACGCGGGAACTCTCGTCGCCGGCAAGGTCCGGGGTGTTCCGACGGTCGTCCTCTCCGGACGCGTCCACTTCTACGAAGGACATCCCATGCCGTCCGTCGTCTTCCCGGCGCGCGTCCTCGGGCTCCTCGGCTGCCGGACCGTGATCGTGACGAACGCCGCGGGCGGGATCGACACGTCGCTGAGGTCCGGGAACCTCATGCTGATCGAGGACCACATCAACGGTTTCGGCACGAACCCGCTCGTCGGCGCGAACGAGGAGGACCTCGGGCCGCGGTTCCCGGACATGTCCGACGCCTACCGCAGGGACCTCCGGGCCGTCGCGCTCGCGGTCGCGAAGAGGGAGCGGATCACGCTCAAGAAGGGCGTCTACATCGGCCTCCACGGCCCGTCCTACGAGACGCCCGCCGAGATCCGCGCATTCCGCAAGTTGGGCGCCCACGCGGTCGGGATGTCGACGGTGCCCGAGGTCATCGCGCTCAACCAGATGGGCGTCGGGGTCATCGGGATCTCGTGCATCACGAACATGGCGGCCGGCGTCCTCAAGAAGCCGCTCGTCCATACGGAGGTCCTCGAGACCACGCAGCGCGTCAAGGGCGAGTTCGTGAGGCTCCTGACCTCGCTTGTACGAGCGCTCGGCGAAGGGCGCTCCGGCGCGACCGAGGACGCGCTGGCGCCGAAGAAGGGGCCCGTGCGGAAGGGGAAGGCGCGCCGATGAGCGCCCGGCCGCTGACGGCCGACGAGGAGGCGCGGCTCGTGGCGGCCGCGACGGCCGTGCGCGAGCACGCGGCGGCCCCGTACTCGAAGTTCCGCGTGGGTGCGGCTCTCCTCACCGAGGACGGCCGGATCTTCACGGGCTGCAACGTCGAGTCCGCGTCGTACGGCCTCACGGTCTGCGCCGAGCGCAACGCCGTCTTCAAGGCGCTCTCCGAGGGCGCGA
>JBBIPB010000059.1:0-15587 GCA_037443065.1 Acidobacteriota bacterium
TGCTCATCGTGATGTACTCGATCAACGTCTTCATCACCTTCTCCCTGACCGAGCTGGGGATGGCGCGCCACTGGATCGTCGACCGGGCGAAGGAACCGAAGTGGAAGAGCCAGCTCGCCATTCACGGGACCGGCCTCGTCCTCTGCCTGACGATCCTCTGCGTGACCCTCTACGAGAAGTTCGCCGAAGGGGGCTGGATGACGGTTCTCGTCACGAGCGGGGCGATCGGGCTCTGTTTCCTCATCCGGCGGCACTACTTCCGCGTTCGGAAGGAGCTGAGGAGCCTCGACGACATCCTCATGCCGATCACGGCGAGGGACACGGCGTCGGAGCCGCCCGGGCCGGTGGACCGAAACGCCCCGACCGCCGTCCTGATGGTGGACCGTTTCTCCGGCTTCGGCCTGCACCAGATCCTGACAATCCACCGGAGCTTTCCCCGCTACTACAACAACTACATCTTCGTCTCGGTGGCCGTCGTCGACTCGGGCAGCTTCAAGGGCGCGGGGGAGGTGGAGCGCCTCGAAGCTTCGACGCGCGAGGATCTCCAGAAGTACGTGGAGTGGTGCCGGGGGCACGGCTGGAACGCGAGCTACCGGATGGCCGTCGACACGGAAGCCGTTGGCCGGATCGCCGAGATCTGCCGGGAGATCGTGGAGGAATACCCGCGGGCCGCCGTCTTCGCTGGGAAGCTGATCTTCCGGAACGAGAAGTGGTACCACCGCCTCCTTCACAGCGAGACGGCCCTCGCCATCCAGCGACGCCTTCAGCTCGAGGGCGTGCCGGCCGTCATCCTGCCGGTCCGCGCCCCCTGACGCGCGCCCGCGCTACCCGTGGATGTTCTGTCCGTGAACGGCCTCCGCCGCCTCGTGCAGCGCCTCCGAGAGGGTCGGGTGAGCGTGGATGGTCCGGATCATCTCCTCGGTCGTCGCCTCGCACTTCAGGAACGCGGCCGCCTGGCCGATCAGCTCGGTCGCGTGCGGCCCGATGATGTGGACGCCGAGGACCTCGTCGTACTTCTTCTCGGAGACGATCTTCACGAACCCTTCGTTCGTGTGCTCCATGCCGCTCTTGGCGAGGACGGGGAAGGCGAACCTCCCGACGGCGACGTCATGGCCCCGCTCGCGGGCTTTCGTCTCAGTCAATCCGATCGAGGCGACCTCCGGGTCGGTGTACGTGCAGCCGGGGACCTGGTCGCGGTTGATCGGGCGCGTGGGAACGCCGGCGATCGCCTCGGCCGCGACTATTCCCTCGGCCGATGCGACGTGGGCGAGCCAGATCGTCGGCGTGACGTCCCCGATGGCCCAAACGCCCGGGACGTTCGTCCTCTGGTAGGCGTCCACGACGACGTAGCCTTTCTCGGTCTTCACGCCGGCCGCCTCGAGGCCCAGCCCTTCCGTCACGGGGCGCCGGCCGACGGCGAGGAGGACCTTCTCCACGGTCCACGAAAGGGACTTCCCGTCCGGCCCGGTCGCCGCCACGGTCACGCTGCCGTCTCCGTTTCTCGTCACGGCCTCGACAGCCGTCTTTACGTGGCAGGCGATCCCTTTCTTCCGGAACGACTTCTCGATCTCCTTCGAGATCTCCTCGTCCTCGACCGGGAGTAGGCGCGGGAGTACCTCGACGAGGATCGTCTTCGTCCCGTACCGGACGAAGCAGGACGCGAACTCCGAGCCGACGGCGCCCGAGCCGATGACGAGCAGCGAGGCGGGGATCGCGGTCGCCTTCAGGACGTGGTCCGAGTTGAGGATCGACAGGCCGTCCGCCTCAAGGAAGGGGAGGTCTCGCGGCGCCGAGCCAGTGGCGATCAGGACGTTTCGGGTCACGAGGATCGTCTCGCCCCCCTCGCCCGAGACGGCGACGCGGCCGGGTCCGTCGAGCCGCCCGAAACCCGCGTGGACCTCCACCTTGTTCTTCTTCATCAGGTACTCGACGCCCCGGGCTCCCTTGAGGACGACCTTGTCGCGGAACTTCGCGACGGCCGGAAAGTCCAGCTCCACGCCGGACGTCCTCACGCCGAAGTCGGCGGCGTGCTTCGCCTCGTCGAGGAGCGTCGCCGACTTGAGCATCGCCTTCGTCGGGATGCAGCCGCGGTGGAGGCAGGTGCCGCCGAGGCCGACGCCGGGGACCTTCGCGTCCTTTTCGACGATGGCCGTCCGAAGGCCGAGCTGGGCGGCGCGGATCGCGGCGACGTAGCCGCCCGGCCCGGATCCGATGACGACGAGGTCGTACGAGACGGGGGAGGCGCTCACGGTGACTCCTTGGCGCGCCCGGCGGCGCGGAGGCCGCAAATTATAGGGCGGCGGGGAGGCCGCTCAGCCGGAGACGAGCGGTCCCCTGACCGCGTGCGCGGCGAATTCGATTATCCTCTGCGGCTACGCATGGACTCTGCCGCGCTCTTCGGTTCCGCCGTCTGGTCGCTGCTGCGAAACAAGCTGCGAAGCGCCCTGACCGTTCTGGGCATCACGATCGGGATTGCGGCCGTCATCTGCGTCGTCGCGATCGGAAAGGCGGGCCAGGCGCGCGTCGAACAGCAGCTCGCGAACCTCGGGGACGCCTTCGTCTGGATCGAGGCGGGAGGGCGCGCCGTCAACGGCGTGCGGACCGGGCCGCGCGGAACGAAGACGCTGACGGTCGGCGACGCCATCGCGATCAAGAGCCAGATCCCGCTCATCAAGGCAGTCTCGCCGAACGTCGACTCCTCCGTCCAGATCATCTACGGGAACCAGAACTGGTTCATGACTTTCCGGGGCGTCTCTCCGGAGTACTTCGAAATCAAGCGATGGGACATCGACGACGGCGCGGTGTTCACCCAGGACGACGTCGACCGCGCCGCGGACGTCTGCGTCCTCGGCCGCACCGTCCGCACCCAGCTCTTCGGCACAGAGAATCCGATCGGCGCCGTCGTTCGCCTCAAGGACATGCCGTGCAAGGTCGTCGCGACGCTCCGGCCCAAGGGGCTCTCGCTCTCGGGTCAAGACCAGGACGACACGGTCCTAGTTCCCTACACGACCGCCCAGAAGAAGCTCATGGGAATCACATGGCTGGACGACATTCTCTGCTCTGCCGTTTCACAGGACGTCGTCAAGCAGGCGGGGAAACAGATCGGGGAGCTGCTCCGGGAGCGGCACCACCTCCGCCCCGAGGAAGGCGACGACTTCAACATCCGAAACCCGGAGGACATCATCCAGGCACAGCTCGAGGCCAGCCGTACGCTCACGCTTCTTCTCATCGCCATCGCGTCGATCTCGCTCGTGGTCGGCGGGATCGGAATCATGAACGTCATGCTCGTGTCGGTCACGGAGCGCACGCGGGAGATCGGCGTCCGGGTCGCGGTCGGGGCGACCGAGGAAGCGATCCAGTTCCAGTTTCTCGGCGAGTCCGTGATGCTGAGCCTCGTCGGCGGCGCGGCAGGCGTCCTTGTGGGCATCGCGGCTTCGCTCTTCGTCGGTCGCGCCCTCGGCTGGCCCATGAAGCTCTCGATGCAGGCCGTCGTCCTCGCCGCGCTCTTCTCGATCGCCGTCGGTGTCTTTTTCGGGTATTACCCGGCCCGAAAGGCCTCGAGGCTCGATCCGATCGAGGCGCTCCGGTATGAGTGAGACCACGGGGACGCCCCTCGGCCGCTTTCTCGCGAGGAATCGGAGGCTCGTTCTCGCGGGGCTGGGAGCCGTCGTCGTCGTGGTCCTCGCCGCCGTCGTCTTTGCGCGCCGGGACGAGGAGATGCGCCACCTGAGCGCGAAGGTCCAGCGAGGAGAGATCCGCGACGTCGTCGATGCGACCGGGAGGGTGGACGCCGTCATCACGGTGCAGGTGGGATCGCAGGTGTCCGGGACGATCGCGAAGCTGAACGCCGACTTCAATTCCCGCGTGAAGAAGGGCGACGTCGTGGCGCTCATCGACCCGCAGCTCTTCGAGGGAACGCTCAAACAGGCGATCGCGGACCTCGAGAACTCGCGCGCGAGCGTCCTCGTCGCGGAGGCAAACCTCGCGAAGGCCCGCGCGACGCTCGTTCAGACGAAAGCCGACTACGACCGCGCGGATTCGATGGTCCGGACGGGCATCGGGAGCCAGCAGGCCCTCGATCTCGCGAAGGCGAATTACGAGTCGTCGAACGCGTCGGTCGAGGCGGCGATCGCCGGCGTCGCTCAGGCGCGGGCGCAGGTGACACAGAAGGAGGCCGCCGTCTCGGTGGCACGGACGAACCTCGAGTACACGGTGATCCGCTCGCCGATCGACGGGATCGTCGTCGCCCGCAACGTGGACGTCGGCCAGACCGTCGCGGCGTCGCTCCAGGCGCCCACGATCTTCACGATCGCGCAGGACCTGACGAAGATGCTCGTCTACTCGAAGGTGGACGAGTCGGACGTGGGGAGGATCCGGACGGGCCAGCCGGTCACCTTCAAAGTGGACGCCTTCCCGAACGACGTCTTCAACGGGAAGGTCCTTCAGGTTCGGATGAACCCGACGTCCGTCCAGAACGTCGTGACGTACGACGCGATCGTGGAGTTCGCGAATCCGGAGCTGAAACTCTTTCCGGGCATGACGGCGTACGTGACGATCCCCGTCGCGACCGTCGAAGACGCCCTCAAGCTGCCGAACGCGGCGCTCCGTTACAAGCCGCCCCTGTCGCCGGACGCCGTGCGCGCGATTTACGCGAAGTATGGAATCGAGGAGAACCCGAAGAGCGGGGCCGCGCCCGGGACGGCCGGTGGAGCCGCTGCGGCCGACCTGCCGCCGCCCCGGCGGCCGGTCCGGGGCGAGAGCGCGGTGATCTGGAAGCTCGACCTCGACGGCTCGATGGAGCCCGTCCGGATCGCCCTCGGCATCACGGACCACACGTTCACCGAAGTCACGGGGACCCTGACCGGAACGCTGAAGGCGGGTGACGACGTCGTGACGGGCTCGGTGGCCGCGAAGAACCTCCCGATCGGCGGCCTGGGAATCCGTCGTTGAAGCCGGACGACGCCGTTCTGCTCGTCGAGAACGTCCACAAGTACTACGAGCTTGGCGAAACGCGAGTCCATGCCCTTCGAGGCGTGAGCCTCACGGTCGAGCGCGGCGGCTTCGTGGCCGTCATGGGTGCGAGCGGAAGCGGCAAGTCGACGCTCATGAACATCCTGGGCTGCCTCGACCGGGCCACGTCCGGCCGGTACCTGCTGGACGGGACCGACGTTTCGGGGCTCGGCAAGAGGGAGCTCGCCGGGATCCGGAACCGCAAGCTCGGGTTCGTATTCCAGGGCTTCAACCTCCTCGCGCGGACGACGGCGCTCGAGAACGTGCGGCTCCCGACGCTCTACTCCCAAGCCGGCAAAGAGGAGAGACATGAACGCGCGCGGGAGGCACTCGCGCTCGTCGGGCTGGAAGGCCGGGCCGAACACTTCCCCTCGCAGCTCTCCGGCGGTCAGCAGCAGCGGGTCGCGATCGCGCGGGCCCTCGTGAACCGCCCTTCGATCCTCCTCGCGGACGAGCCGACCGGCAACCTCGACAGCCGCACGGCGGTCGAGATTGTCGAGATCTTCCAGAACCTGAACGAGCGTGGGCTCACGATCGTCCTCGTGACACACGAGCTCGACATCTCCCAGTTCGCCCGGCGCGTGATCGTCTTTCGCGACGGAAAGATCCGGAAGGACGACCGCGTCGCCGGCCCGCCGCTGGCGCGCGACGTCCTCGAGACTCTGCCGACGATGGAGGACTGATTCGCTCGGTGGCGCCAGTAAGAAAAAGCGCGAAAAGGGACTTGTAATACATATAACATTACCCTGGGATCTTTTCCGGCGGATGTCGAAGAGCCCCCCGGCCTGGCTTCTCTTCCTCGCCGAGATCCCGGCGAGCCGGCCGACGCTCCGCGTCCGGGTCTGGCGGCGGCTCCGCGCCATCCGGGCGGTCCGGGTCTCGACGGGGGCTTTCCTCCTTCCGGAAGGGGACGACGAGCGGGAGGATTTCGCCTGGCTGGGAGAGGAGATCCGCCGCGGCGGCGCCTGTCCGACCGGCTCGGAAGCCGACGCGCGCTTCTCCTCTTCGGGAGCGTGACGCTGCTCGGCTTCGTCGTTTACCTCGCCTCGCGTGCCATTCCGGTTCCGTTCGCCGGGCTCTTTCTCGTGATGGCATGGCCCGCCCTCGGCCTCCCCGCCACATTCGCGCTCATCGGCGAGGAGCTCTCCCGGGAAAAGCGGATCGCCGGCTTCACGCTTCAGGCCGTTCTGAAGCGCCTTCCGATCGTCCTCGCGCCGCCTTTGGGCGGGCTTCTTCTCGAGAGGGCGGGGTTTCCCTCTGGAATGAGGATCGGCTATGCAATCTCGGTCGTTCTCTCACTCGGAATGCTCGGAGCGCTCCGGGTCGCGTTTCGCCGCGGCGCCGGCGCTCGGGGACCGCGGCCGGAAGGGCGGATTGCTCCGCCTCCGCCTCTCTGGAGGCTTCTCGCCGCCGACATCCTGATCCGGCTCTGCGAGGGGCTTCCCGATGTCTTCATCGTCGTCTGACGGCACTCGCCGGGGCATTCGTCGTCGGAGGGCTCCGGGAGATCGGGGAGCCGGCTCGGAAGGCCTATATCGTCGATGCGGCGCCAGAGGAGGCCCTCGGCCGCGTCGGCGGCCTCCTCTGGTCGGTGCGTCCAGCGCTGACGTTCCTCGTCGCCGCGCTTCTCGGTCTCCTCGGGACGCTCGGAGCCGCGATCTTCCTCCCTCGCGCCGCCCCGAGGGAACGTTGTTAGAGTCGCGGCATGAGCCGACTCTTCCTCTTCGCCGTCGCCGCTCTCGCTCCCTCATTTCTGATCGCCTCGGAACGCGTCGTCCCGGGGACGCTTCCTTCCGGCGAGGTCCAGCTCCCGAACGGCCGGATGCTGACGCCGACGGGGATCCAGGCGCCCGTGGCGTCGTATCCCTTCGCGCTCGCCGTCGTGCCCGGGGGCTCGCGTCTCGTCGTCGCGTCGACGGGGGCCGCGGACCAGGCGCTTCAGCTTCTCGACGCGAAGACGGGAAAGCTCCTCCACTCGGTCGCCGTCCGGAGATCCTGGCTCGGCCTCGCCCTCTCGGCCGACGGGACGCGCGCCTATCTCGCCGGGGCGAAGGAGAAGAAGGTACACGTCTTCCGGATTGAGAACGACCGGTTCGTCGCGGAGCCGGCGATCCTGGTCACGACGCCGGAGGACGGGAAGAAGGACGCCCTCCCGTCCGGCCTCGCTGTCTCCCCCGACGGGAAGACCCTCTTTGCGGCGCGGGTCCTCTCCGACGACGTCGCGAAGATCGACCTCGCGGCGGGCAAGGTCGTTGCGACGTTCACCGTCGGGAAGCATCCGTACCGCCCTGTCTTTTCTCCGGACGGGAAGACCCTCGCCGTGACGAACTGGGGCGGCGCTTCGGTATCGATCCTCGACCCGGCGACCGGCGCCATTCTCATGACGATCCAGACCGAGGACCATCCGACGGACGCGGTTTTCTCGCGCGACGGGCGGTCGCTCTTCGTCGCCGAGGCGAACCGGAACCGCGTGGCCGCGATCGACGTCGCGGCGGGAAAGGTGGTCCGGCAGATTGCCGTCGCCCTCGGCCCCGACGGCCCGGGGTCCCCCTCGGCGGATCTCCTTCCCGACGGCTCGACGCCGAACGCGCTCGCGCTCTCTCCCGACGGCCGGACGCTCTTCGTCGCCAACGCGGACGATGACGCCGTGGCGGTCGTCGAGATCGGGAAGGACCTCGCGGCGTCCCGTGCCGCCGGCTTCATCCCGAGCGGCTGGTATCCGGCCGCGCTCGGGCTCTCGCCGGACGGAAAGACCCTCTTCGTCGCGAACGGGAAGGGCTCGGGCTCGCGTCCGAACGCGAAGGACGGCCCGGTCCCGACGAGGCCTTACAAGGGGACGCCGCCGGGGCACGTCGAAAGGCTGCCCGGCTCCGTCTCGATCGTCCCGCTCCCTTCGAAGAAGGAGCTGCAAGCCCTGACCGTCCGGGCGTACGCGAACCGGAAGCCCGCCGCCCGCGGAGCGTCGCCGGCGCGCCCCTCGGCCGTGATTCCCGCGAGGGCCGGAGAGGCGTCTCCCATCAAGTACGTCGTCTACGTGATCCGCGAAAACCGGACGTACGATCAGGTACTCGGAGACCTGCCCAACGGGAACGGCGACTCGTCGCTCGTTCTCTTCGGCCGCGACGTGACGCCGAACGCCCACGCCCTCGCGGACGAATTCATTCTCCTCGACAACTTCTACGCGGACGCCGAGGTCTCGGCCGACGGCCACAACTGGTCGATGGCGGCCTATGCCACCGATTTCGTCGAGAAGGTCTGGCCGCTCGAGTACGCCGGAAACGGCTGGAGTTACGTCTTCGAAGGGGACGAGCCGAACGCCGCACCGACCGCGGGCTATCTCTGGGATGCCGCCGCGAAGGCGGGTGTCTCGCTCCGCAACTACGGTGAGTTTCTCGGGATCGGTGCCGAGTCTCCCGAGGAGAAGTACACGGGGCGCTTCGAGGGGAAGGGGGAGAACCTCGCGCCGTACACCTGCCCGTTCTTTCCGGGCTTCGACCTCGAGATCCTCGACAACTTCCGCGTCGACCTCTGGTTGAAGGAGTTTCGGGAGTTCCAGAAGAAGGGGGAGATGCCGCGCCTCCAGATCGTCCGGCTCGGGAACGACCACACGGCCGGGACGCGGAAGGGGGCGCTCACCCCGAAGGCCTACGTCGCCGACAACGACCTGGCCCTGGGCCGTCTCGTGGAAGCCCTCTCGAAGTCGAAGTTCTGGAAGGAGACGGCGGTCTTCGTGGTCGAGGACGACGCCCAGAACGGCTCGGACCACGTCGACGCGCACCGGACGGTGGCCTTTGTGATCTCCCCTTACACGCGGCGAGGCGGAGCGGCCGACTCGACGCTCTACTCGACGACGTCAATGCTCCGGACGATGGAGCTGATCCTCGGTCTTTCGCCGATGTCGCAGCACGACGCCTCCGCGACCGCCATGTCCAACGCGTTCACCGGTACGCCCGATCTCACGCCGTTTCGCCACCGTCCATCGCAGGTGCCGCTCTATGAGACGAACCCGGTCGGCGCCCCGATGCAGGCCCTTCTCGAGACGTGGGACTTCTCGCGGGAGGACGCCGTCCCCGACATCGCTTTCAACGAGGCGATCTGGAAAAGCGTGAAGGGAGAAGAGGTTCCGATGCCCTCCCCCGTCAACGCGGCGTTCGTCCGCGTCAGGGGGGAAAAGGACGGAGACCGCTGACGGTCTCCGGAAGAGGACGCTCGAGGGCGGAATGAGTCATGCTAGGAGAGCAAGGGGGGTTGCCATGAGAACACGCTCCATCCTCGCCGCCGCAGCCGTTTCCGGACTTCTGCTTTCCGGACTCTCTTTCGCCGTGGAAGCTCCGAACGTCCGGCGGCTCGGGAAGACGGTCGCCCAGTTCAAGGACGACGTGGTCCAGATCGCCGTCAGCTGGAGATACCCGCAGCTCCATCCGGACGAGCGCTGGACTTTCTTCGAGACGTGGATGATGCCGGTCGGCAACGGCGGGCTCACGGTCGACCGCGAAGACATCGCGCTCTTTCTCCCGGATGGAACGCGGGTCCCCTTGCCGAGCCAGAAGAAGCTGACCGAAGGGCTCCCGGACATCCGGCGCGTCGTGACGATCGGCGACGTCTCGCGCGACCCGATGGAGGGCTACTTCATGTCTCGAAACGGCCTCCTCCGGCTCGGGTTCCACGAGATCCCGGGGACGGCGATCACCTTCGACCAGCGCGCGTTCCCGACGCACTGGGCGGCGGATGGGGACCTCTTCTTCGAGAACCCGAAGGGGAAGTGGGCGAAGGGGATCTACACGTTCGCCGTGAAGAACAAGGAGGTCGACGTGAAGATCCCGATGTCGATCGGGATCGAAGGCGAGCTGGAGCGGGTCAAGTAGTCATCTCCAGCGGAAGTACTTCAGCGCGAGCGCGAAGCTCACGATTCCCCACGCCGCGAGGACGGCGAGCCCGGGAAGAATCGCGGCGATCCCGGCGCCGTCGTTCATGACCGCCCGGAGGGCGTCGTTCAGGGCCGTGAGCGGGAGCGCCCGGATGAAAGGGATCGCCGGGGCGGGGAAGCGCTCGTACGAAAAGAAGACTCCCGAGAGGATCCACATCGGGAAGAGGACCAGGTTGGCGAGGCCGGAGACTCCCTCGATCGTGGTGGGGCGCGCGCCGACGAGGAGTCCCAGCCCCGCGAAGCAGAAGGCTCCGACGAGGCAGAGAAGCGAAAAGACGACGAGCGAGCCCCGGACGCCGACGCCGAAGACGAGCCAGCCGAAGAGGACGAGGACGGCGACCTCGAAGACGAGGAAGACGAAGCGCGACAGCATCTGCGAGACGAGGTAATCGCTCTTCCGCATCGGCGTGGCGAGGAAGCGCTTCAGGAGATTCCGCGTCCGCGCGGTGACGACCGAGAATGCGAGGCTCCAGACCCCGGTCCCCATGATGTTCATCCCGAGGATCCCGGGGATGAGGAAGTCGATGTAGCGCCCGCCCGACTCCGTTTCCTTCTCCTCGGCGATGGCCACCGGGTCGAGGCGCCCGGCGGCACGCTCGAGGGCGTCGGCGGCTTCGAGGCGGGCCGCGCGCGAGTCGGGGCGTGTCGGGTCGAAGCGGAAGAGGAGCGGCGGTCCCGCGTCGACGAGGAGAGAGATCTTCCCGGCGCGGAGGGCCTCGCGTCCGGCGTCAGGGGAGAGAACCTTCGGCAGGAGAACCGGGGAGCCGGAGAGGGCGGCGAGGGCACCCCGAGCCTCCGGCCCGTCGGCCACTCCGACCGGTATCCGGTCGGGAGCTTTCTCCCGGAACGCGAAGCCGAGAGCAAGAGCGAGGAGGACGGGGAAGACGAAGACCCAGAAGACGGCCTCCGGCTCGCGGAGGAACTGCTTCGTCCGGGCGACCGTCATCTCGACGAGGGGGCTGCGGATGCGCCGGATCCTAGCCATCGCGCAGCTCCCGTCCGGTCCGCGCGACGAAGAGGTCCTCCAGCGTGGCCCGGTGCGTCGAGAGGGAGACGAGGCGTACGCCGGCCGCCTCGATCGTGGCGAAGAGCGCTGGTGTCGTCTCGGCGAGCGACGCGACGCCGACGGCCCAGAGAGACCCGCGCCGGTGGACCTCGTGGACGCCGGGGAGGCCCCGGAGCGTCTCGACCCCAAGTTCCGGCTCGGTCCCGAACTCGACGATCTCTCGCGCGTGGAGGGTTGCGATCAGCTCCGGCGGGGTCCCGAGCGCGATGACCTTTCCGTGGTCGACGATTGCGATACGGTCGCAGAGGCGCTCCGCCTCGTCCATGGCGTGAGTCGTCAGGAGAATCGTCCCGCCGGCGGCGCGGAAGGCTTGGATCTCCCCCCAGAGCTGGAGCCGGCTCTGGGGGTCGAGGCCGGTCGTCGGCTCGTCGAGGAATAGGAACTCCGGGTCGCCCACGAGCGCGCAGGCGACGGCGAGACGCTGGCGCTGACCGCCCGAGAGCTTCCCGACCATGGCGCCGGCCTTCTCGGAGAGGGAGAGGCGGACGAGCAGCTCCCCGGGGTCGTGGCCGCGGCGGAAGAAAGAGCGGAAGAGGACGAGCGTCTCCTCGACCGTCAGCTTGTCGGCGAGCTGCGTCTCCTGCAGCGAGACGCCGAGCCGCTCGCGGAGCGACCGCTCGTCCCGGTCCCACCGGGCACCGAGGACCGAGATCTCGCCCGCGTCGGGACGCGTCAGCCCCTCCAGCATCTCGATCGTCGTCGTCTTCCCCGCGCCGTTCGGGCCGAGGAGTCCGAAGCACTCGCCGCGGTGGATCTCGAGGTCGAGGCCGTCCACCGCGACGACGTCGCTGAACCGCTTGGCGAGGCCCTTTGCCGCAAGTGCGGGGGGCTGAAGAGAACGAGTCTCGATCATCGGACGAGGGGAGATCTTAAGACAGCGCCTCCGGATGAAGGTAAACGCCTTCTGCCTGACTTTTCCCCGCGATGTGCCGGCGCCGTGCCCGGGCCGTGCCCACGCGGAAGGATTCGACCTCGATGCGGCTTCGGGGGCAGTCTGCGTCTCTCTTGCGTCACGAGCCGGCAGGAAGCCATACCCGTCTTCAGTCAGGCCTCGGGACAAACAACCCCGCGAGATCATCGCGAGGCGTCAGTTCACCGCGGACTCGAGGTAAGTTCGCGGGGGAAAAGAGTGGCTCCGCACTCGATCCGCCACACGAACCGGGATATCAGGCCCAACTAAGAACGTTCAACTCGTTCTCAGGCCCGAAGCCCTTCCCCTTCAGAGCCTTCCGCGACGTCTGACGCCCGACGCCGAAGAGTGCCCCCCCTTCAGGGCGCTCCCCATCGATGCCAAGGCCGGTCGGCCATAATCGTCATTGGTAGCCCATGAGGTTCTTGCCCGCCACCCGCCTCGGCCCATACGAGATCCTGTCGCCTCTCGGCGCGGGGGGGATGGGGGAGGTCTACAGGGCGAGGGACAAGAAGCTGGATCGCGATGTGGCGATCAAGGTGCTGCCCGAGTCCGTCGCGTCTGATCCCGACACGCTGGCTCGGTTTGAGCGCGAGGCGAAGGCGGTCGCGGCGCTCTCCCATCCGAACATCCTCGCGATTCACGATTTTGGTATCCACGCGGGCATCTCCTATGCCGTCATGGAGCTGCTGGAAGGTGAGACGCTGCGCGACAGGCTCGACGGCGGACCGATCCTGCAGGCGCAGGCCGTGGACTACGCCCTCCAGATCGCCAGGGGTCTCTCCGCCGCACACGAGAAAGGAATCATCCATCGGGACCTGAAGCCCGAGAACCTGTTCGTCAGCAAGGACGGCCACGTCAAGATCCTGGACTTTGGCCTGGCGAAGCGGGTTGAGGCGGCTGCCCCAAGCAAGGAGACGAGCGCGCCGACCGTCTCAGGTCACACACGGCCGGGAACGGTCATGGGGACGGTTTCTTACATGTCGCCCGAGCAGGTGCGAGGACTCTCCGTCGATCACCGCTCGGACATCTTCTCCTTCGGGGCGATCCTCTACGAGCTGCTCTCGGGCAGGAAGGCCTTCAGGCGGGACACGGCGAGCGA
Organism: Acidobacteriota bacterium; assembly: GCA_037443065.1. Taxonomy (GTDB): domain Bacteria; phylum Acidobacteriota; class Thermoanaerobaculia; order UBA5066; family UBA5066; genus DAOMFB01. The sequence continues at coordinate 13,016 of JBBIPB010000059.1, forward strand.
CACCATGGCGGCGATCATGAGGGACGAGCCGCCGGAGCCGTCTGAATCGGGACGGAGCGTCCCGCCCGCTCTGGACCACATCGTGCGCCATTGCCTGGAGAAAGACCGCGACAGCCGCTTCCAGTCGGCGAAGGACATCGTGTTCGCGCTCTCCGAGCAGTCCTCGCCGGCCGTTCCGGGCGGCGCGCGGTTCGCCGCGTCACAGGCTGGAAGGAGGAACCTTCTCATCGCCGTTGCGGCGCTTGTCGTTCTCTCGGTCGCGGGCATCTTTCTTCTGAGGCGGCCTCGGAAGGCCGCCGGCGAGATCAATGGCGTCAAGCGCCTCGCCGTGCTGCCGTTCGAGAACCTCGGCACTCCTCAGGACGACTACTTCGCCGACGGCGTCGCGGACGCCGTGCGAGGCAAGCTCACGTCCTTGCCGGGCGTGGAGGTGATCGCCAGAGCCAGCTCGACACCGTACAAGAAGACGACGAAGACGCCGAATCAGATCGCCCACGAGCTGGGAGCGAAGTATCTGCTGACGGCCACGGTCCGATGGGAGAGGACCGGAGGCACGAGCCGCGTCCAGGTCAGCCCGGAGCTGGTCGAAGTGAACGACTCGGGCGCGGCCACCTCGAAGTGGCAGCAGCCGTTCGATGCGGCGCTGACGGACGTCTTTCAGGTGCAGTCGGACATCGCGACGCGTGTGGCGCAGGCCCTCGACGTCGCGATCGGCGCCGGAGAGGAGAAGCGGCTTGCGGAGACACCCACACGGAACCTGGCCGCTTACGACGCCTTCCTCAAGGGCGAGGAGGCTTCGAAGAGCATGGCCGTCAATGATCCGGTCAGCCTGCGCAAGGCGCTCGGTTTCTACGAGCAGGCGGTTGCGCTCGACCCCGGCTTTGCGCGCGCATGGGCACAGATCTCCAAGGCCGATTCGATCCTGCACGGCAACAGCGCGCCCACGCCGGAACTGGCGGAGCACGCGCGGCAGGCGGCGGAAAGAGCAGTGGCGCTCGCCCCGGACCGCCCCGACGGGTACCTGGCGCTCGGCACCTACTTCCGGCTGGTCGTCGCGGACCTCAACCGCGCGCTGGAGCAGTACGCGAAGGGGCGTCGCATTGCGCCCGGCAACTCAGATCTCCTCAGGGCAACCGCGTTGACCGAACAGAACCTCGGGCGCTGGGACGCGGCGGTTGAGCACTTCAAGCAGGCCGAGCTCCTCGACCCCCGATCGGTCAACAACAAGTGGACTCTCGGCATCGCACTGCTTCGTCTGCGGCGATACTCGGAAGCGCGCGAAGCCTTCGACCGGGGGCTCGCTCTCGCGCCCGCCAACCTCACCCTGATCGAGCAGAAGGCGATGACGTTTCTCGGGGAGGGAGATCTCGCGAAGGCCCGGGCCGTGCTGAGCGCCGCGCCCCGAGAGGTCTCCCCCACCGCGATCGTGTCCTATCTGGCGACGTACCACGACCTCGTCTGGGTCCTCGACGAAGAGCAGCGCGAGCTTCTCCTTCGCCTGACGCCGAGCGCCTTCGACAACAACCGGGGGGGCTGGAGCCTCTGTCTCGTCCAGGCGTACGTCTTGAAGGATGACGCCGCGAACGTGCGCTCCCATGCCGAGGAAGCGCGAGAGGCTTTCGAAGATCAGCTCCGCGCGGCGCCCGACGACGCTCAGCTCCATGCCCTCCACGGGCTCGCGCTGGCGTATCTCGGGAAGAAGAACGAAGCGATCCACGAGGGGGAGCGTGCCGTCGCGCTCCTTCCCATGACCAGGGATGCGTATCTTGGCCCTTACCTCGAGCACCAACTCGTGCGCATCGACATTCTCGTCGGCGAGCCGGAGAAGGCCCTCGACCACCTGGAGCCGCTCCTGAGGATTCCCTACCTGCTCTCGCCCGGCTGGCTCAGGATCGATCCCAACTTCGATCCGGTGCGCAAGAACCCGAGGTTCCAGAAGCTGACGCGCGGAACGTAGAACCTGCAAGTCTCTTATGCGCACCGGCGTCGTGATCCACATCCTCTGCGTCGGGCTCCCCATCTCTCACTCGTGGTCCGTCGGACGACGGCGTCCGCGGCGAGAGGTCTTCGCTCCGCATCCTGATCCGGTGATGCTCTCGTAAAGGATGCACACCATCGGACTCGCGCCTGAGGTGTTGGCCGAATACATCGGGTCTTCAGCGCGAAAGCCAACGCTCGCCGCGCTGAGTGGCTCCGTTCTCAGCATCCAACGCCTTCGGCTTCACTCCAGGAAGTCCAGGTCGCACACCGCCGTCACGGACATGCCGAGGAGGGAGACGAGGGCGATGCTGGCGAGGCCGGCGTAGGCGCACGGCGCCTCAGACCCGGTCGCCGAGCTCGGTGACGCGGTCCTTCGGCTGCAGCGCCGCGACGTAGCGATCCGGCGCGTGCTCCCGGATCGAGGAGGGCCCACGGGGCAGCTTCCCCGCCGCGAGGGCCAGGAGAGCGCGCGGCAGGCTCTTCAGCTGCGCGACCGGCGCGGGAGCCTCGGTCCAGCCGCCGTCCCCGAAGCGCCACTCCCGGCCGAAGTGGGCGAGGCGGCACCACGACGCGGGCGGAAGCGATGGCACCG
>JBBIPB010000060.1:0-13929 GCA_037443065.1 Acidobacteriota bacterium
CGAGAAAGACGCCGAAGGGAATGTCGGCCCGGTCGAGAAGGACGAGGCAGCCGTCGCCGGCGGGAAACGCCCGGGCCGCGAAGACGCGGAAATACTCGTCGCCGTCGTCCACGACGAGCCGGCCGATTTCGACGGGGACCGCCGCCGGACCGCGCCGGCGGGAAAGTCGCGCGACGGCCGCGACCGGCCGCGCCGTGACAGACGAAGCGCCCAGCGGCTCGCCCTCGGTTGCGGCTCCCGGGATTCCGACCCAGGTCGGCCCGGCGGCCTTGATCCGGCCGTCGGACCCGACGAGAAGGCCCTGCCGGCGCGCCGCGGCCGCGGCCGCCCCCGGATCGCGGGCCACTTCCCCGGCCACGCGGCGCCACTCGAGCCGCCGGATAGCAGCCGCCGCGAGGCCAACGAGGCTCCCGAGAAGCGATCCGGCGAAAATCGTGAGGAGAACGCCGGCAACCCCGGTGAACGCGCCCACCATGGCGATCATCTTCACGTCCCCGAGGCCGAGGCCCTCGACGCCGCGCAGGCGCGAATAGGCTGCCCTCACGGCGAGGAGGAATCCGGCCCCGAGAGCGGCACCGAGGAGCGCGTCGGCCGTCCGGCCCGACACGAAAGACCCGCCGGTCCCGCGGACGAGGTCGTCGCCTGCGGCGAGAAGAAGCGCGAGGACGAGCCCGCCGAGGGTCACCTCGTCCGGGAGGATCCGGTCTTCGAGATCCGTCCCGACGAGAAGGACGCAGGCGGCGGCGAGAAGGGCGCCGCGGAGAGCGTCGAGGCTCGGCCCCCAGATCAGCGCCGAGACGAGGAAGAGGAGTGCCGTGGCGGCTTCGACGAGCGGATAGCGCGGGGAGATCGGCGCCCGGCAGCTCCGGCACCTCCCGCGAAGGAGGAGCCAGGAAACGACAGGCACGTTGTCCCAAGGCGCGATACGTCCGCCGCAGGACGGGCAATGCGACGGGGGCGAGACGACCGACTCGCCGCGCGGAAGGCGGTGGATGCAGACGTTCGCGAACGAGCCGACGACTGCGCCGAGCGCCGTGGAGAAGAGCAGGAAGAGAAGGAGAGCGCTCACCGCCGGCTCCCCGCCGGGCGCTGCCCGGCGAGCACGAGGGCCAACAGGACGAGCAGCGACGCGCCGGAGAGTCCCAGGCCGAGCCTGTAGAGAGGGGGCTCGTAGGAGAGCGAGAGCCGGTGCTCGCCACCCGGCACGAGGACGCCGAGGAACGCGAGATCGACGCGAAGGGACGTGACCGGGAGGTCGTCTATCCGGATGTGCCACCCGGGGTCGAAGCTCCGGGTCAGAACGACGAGTCCCCCCTCGGAGGCCGAGACGGCGATTTCCGCCCGCTCCGGCTCGTCGCGAACGATGCGGGCGAGGGCGAAGCCGCGCGCCGTCCGCCGCGGCGGCAGCGGGACGGGCGAGGAGTCGAGCCAGGCTCTCTCCTCCGGGTCGAACTCCTTCCGGCGAAGCGCCTCGAACACGACGTCGTCGTTCGCGACGGCCGTATCGCGCGGGAAGAAGACGCGCCCGAGTCCCGAAGGGAGTCCGTAGCGGAGGATCCCGCCCACAGACTTCTGAAGCTCGGCCCCGGGGATCGTCGTCGGGAAGGGCGTGACGATCTCGCGCACGTCCGCGAGGGCGAAGAGCGCGCGAGGGCTTCCGCCGGCGAGCGCCACGCCGAGGAGCCGCACCCGCCTCGGGTCGTCCAGCGGTGAGGCCGTCCCCGCCGTCGCGAGTCCCAGCGGAAGGTTTCCATAACCCGAGAGCGCCTCGTGCGCGCGGCGCACGGTCTCCTCGGAGAACCGGGCTCCCCCCCCCGCGAGCCAGCGGGAGAGAAGCGGACCGTCGTGAACCGCCACGAAGATGCGTCCGGGCAGCGCCCCGGCACGCGTGGCGAGAACGAGCGGCGTCCGGACGAGCTCGGCTGCCGGGACCGACGCGAGAGCGTCCGAGGAGAACCAGAGGAGCGGCCCCGCGAGAACGGCGAGGAAGGCCGCCTCCGCGGAAGGCCTCCGCGCGAGCAGGCCGAGTCCCGCCGCGGCCGAGGCGAGCGCGGCGGCGGCGCGAAGCGTGCCGCCATCCTGGAGCCTCGCCGGCTCGAGAAGGGCGGCTCCGGCGAGCGCCAGAACGACCAGGGCCGCGCCGGCCGCGACGAGGAAACGCCGCTCCCGGGCACGCTCCCGAAGAACGTCGACGCCTGCGCCGGCGAGAAGCGCGAGAACCAGATGCGTCGCCGTGAACCAGCGTGCGGGAAAGCGGGTTCCCCTGAGCGGGCCGAGGTCGACCAGAAGCGGTGCGAGGCCGCCCCGGGCGCCGAGCGCCAGGAGGAGCCCGGCCGCCGCGATGCCGAGGAGGACGGCGACTTCGCGGCGGCTCTCGAAGCCGCGAAGGCCCGCCCCGGCGAGAAGGAGCGGCAGCGGCCCGAGGGCCAGCGTCACGAGGTACGAACCGCGACCGGGACCGCCCGCGCGCGTCAATCCCTCCGAAGGGGGGACGAGAAGATCGGCGAGGTCCGAAGCCCCGACCGGCCGCCGCAGCGCTTCTTCCAGGGACATCCCGGCGAGACGGCCCGACCGGCGGAGGTGGACCGCGAACGGGAGCGCGACCGCCGAGACGAGCCCGGCCGAAAGCAGAGCGCCCGCGGCGAGACGTGTTGCAGCACGCCCCGGAGAAGACTTGCCGGATGGGCCGCGCACCGCGAGCGCCGCGGCGGCGGCCGCAACCGTCCCGCCGGCGGCGAGGGAAGGCTCCCCCGCCAGGAAGGCGAGCGCGGAGGCTGCGGCGAACGTGGCGATCCCCTGGCCGCGGGCGACCCGGAGCGCACCGAGAAAGATCCAGGGGAGAAACGACGCCGTCGCGAAATTTGTGTAGACGGGGACGAGCGAGAGAAACGCGCCGCCTGCCGCGAAAATCGCCGCGCCCGAGAGCGACGCGAGGCGCGAGCGCCCGAGGGCGGTCAGCCACGCGGCCATCCCCATGGCCGCCACGACGAGGTGGAGCGCGATGGCCGCGTGCGGGCCCAGAGGCCACGGAAGGAGGAAGGGGGCGTCCCCCGGATAGAAGACGCCCGTTTCGAGCTGCGCGAGCCAAGGCTCACCGCACCCCGACAGGGGATTCCAGAAAGGCGGCGCGCCCGTGCGCCACCGCGCCGCCGTGTAGGCCTTCATCGGCCAGAAGAAGTCGGAAAGATCCCCGCGCGCAGGCACGCGGGAGGCCAGAAGCGCCGGGAGGAGCGCGGCCGCCGCGAGGGAGAGCCCGAGGAGCGCCGCCGCCGCGCGGACCTTCATGCCCGAATGCGCGGCAGCCGCGCCCTCTCGCTCCCTTCCTCCGGTGACGCCATCTCCCTCATTCTACGGACGGCCGAAATGCGAAGGGCCCCGCAACGTGGGGCCCTTCTTGGGGATTCGGGATTGCGCCGCGTTGCGCGGGCTTCCTTCCTTACTTCTGCGACCCTTCGGGGAACGCGATGAACTGGCCGTCGGCGAAGATGATGTCGTTGTTGAAGTCGGTCGTCGGGCCGAGGATTGGCGTCGTATCGATGGTTCCGTCCTTCCCGGTCGACGCGAGGACGTAGTCCAGGTGGGTGCTGCTGGTCGATGTGTACTTGAAGTACGAGCTCCACCCGTCCTTCATCGGGAGCGTCCGGATGTACGTCGGCGAAAGTTGGCCGACCACCGACCCGATCGTGGCTGACGGGACCGCAGTGATACCGGACGGCCACGCGTACGCACCGGCCGCCGCGGGGTACCTGTTGTAGTCGACGGCATAGGCCTCGAGGGCGGTTCCGATCGACCGGATGTCGGCCATTGTCCTCTTCTGCTTGGCGCGCTGGATGGCGTTGAGCAGGTTCGGAATCGCGATGGCGACGATGATGCCGATGATGGCGACGACGATCAGGAGCTCGATGAGGGTGAAGCCTCTCTTGTCCCTTCTGATCCGCATTTGATTACCTCCTGGCGATCCTGCAATCAACATGCGTGCCATCGATAGAAGGGGTTTTTTTTCAGTAGTTTGGATATGGGAGGTCAGGGGTTCGCCGGGCAGGTGACAAATATTGTCGGTACTCTCCGGCCTCGACTCTCAGGCTTTGTCGCCGCCGACAAGCCCCGGGAGCGGCGGGAAGGGCTCATTTCTGGAGCCCGTCCGGGTACTGAATGAAGCTTCCGTTCACGAGAATGATGTCGCTTTCAAACGAGTGGGTCTCGCCGAGCGGAGGGGAGGCGTCCGGCGTCCCGTCGGCGCCATTCGACCGGAGAGCGTAGTTGGCCCGGGACGAATCCGTCCCGTAGGTGAACCACGAGTTCCAGCCGTCCACGAGCGGAACGGCTCGCAGGTAGGTGGGAGAAATCTCGGAGACGATCGCGCCAATCGTGGCCGTGGGAAGGGTGAGCCCGGAAGGAAGTGCGTAGCCGGCCGATGCCGGGAACCCGTTCCGGTCGGTCTCGAAGGAGTCGATGCCGAGAGCGAGCGTCCGCATGTCGGCCATCGTCCGTTTCTGGCGTGCGCGGTTCATGACGCTCCGGAGATTCGAGGCCGCTATGGCGACGAGGATCCCGATGATCGCCGAGACGATCAGCACCTCGATCAGCGTGAAGCCGCGGCGACTCCTCCGGGGCCCTGCCATCTCGTCACTCGGGGATTCAAGATCCATGCCCTTTTCGGCCGACTTGAGATACTTCTCGCGTGATTCCACGGTCCCCCGCCTCCGCCGTTCTGACGCCCACGCGTGAGATCGAGGAGTTCGAGCGGTTCAAGCCGCGCCTGCTCGAGGTCTGGAACGCCATCGCGCTCCGCGACGAGGAGCCTCACACGTCGGTCGTCGTCCCCTCGCTCACGCTCGACCAGTCGGAGCTGAAAAAGCTGGACGGCGTCAGCTTCTACGAGGAGAGGCTCCTCTTCCTCCTCATCCGCCTCCGCAATCCCCGGGCCCGGATCGTCTTCGTCACGTCGCAGCCGGTCCACCCTCTGATCCTCGAGTATTACTTTCAGCTCCTGGTCGGGATCCCCGCGAGCCACGCACGGAGCCGCCTCACGCTTCTCTGCGCCTACGACTCCTCGCCCCGCTCGCTCACGGAGAAGATCCTCGAGCGGCCGCGGCTCATCGAGCGGATTCGCGAAGGGATCGCCGACCCCTCGCGCGCGTATCTCACCGTCTTCAACTCCACGCCGCTCGAGCGGCGCCTCGCCGTCCTCCTCGGCATCCCGCTCAACGGCGTCGACCCGGCGCTCTCCGGTCTCGGGACGAAATCCGGCTGCCGGAAGGTGTTTCGCGAGGCCGGCATCCCGTGTCCCGACGGATTCGAGGACCTCGGCGGCGAAGAAGACGTTGTCCGGGCCCTCGCCGAGCTGAAGAGGAAGAAGCCCGCCCTTCGCCGCGCGGTCGTCAAATTGAACGACAGCTTCTCCGGCGAAGGCAACGCGCTCTTCCGGTATCCGGCGGAGGGGGGCGACAGTCCCGCCGTCCTGAAAGGCGCCCTCCGCTCCCTCGAGTTCTCCGTCGACTGGGAGACGCTCGACGCCTACATGGGGAAGTTCCGGAGGATGGGCGGCATCGTCGAGGAGTGGATCGAGGGGGCCGAGAAGAAGTCCCCCAGCGTCCAGCTCCGGATCGACCCGCAGGGGGCGGTGGTTCCCGTCTCCACGCACGACCAGCTCCTCGGCGGCCCGAGCGGACAGGTCTATCTCGGCTGCCTCTTCCCGGCGGACGACGCCTACCGGATGGAGATCCACCGGGCCGGGATGCGGATCGGCGAGGTCCTCGCGGCCAAGGGGGTCGTCAGCCGCTTCGCGATCGACTTCCTCGTCGCCCGCGACGCGCCCGACGAGCCGTGGCGAGCCTCAGCGATCGAGATCAACCTCCGGATGGGGGGGACGACGCACCCCTACCTCGCGCTCCAGTTCCTCACCGGCGGGCAGCTCGACCCCGGGTCCGGGCTCTTCCTCTCGCCGCGTGGCCGGCCGAAGTACTACCACGCGACGGACAACCTCAGGTCCGAGAGCTACCGCGGCCTTCTGCCCGAAGACCTGATGGACATCCTCACGATCAACGGCCTCCACTACAACCACAACTCCGAGTCGGGCATCCTCTTCCACCTCATCGGCGCCCTCTCGCAGTACGGGAAGCTCGGGATGAACGCCATCGGCAACAGCCGCGAGGAGGTCGAGGCGCTCTACGAGCGAGCGCTCGACATCCTCGCGCGAGAGACCGGCGGGGGGGGCGAGGGGCACGAGCCCCGCTTCTGACCGCTCTGGCGGAGGCACCCCGGGGGCCGGGAGCGGGAATCAGGGCATCAGCCCCATACCGCGGCCGCCGTTCATCATGTTCCCCATGACGACGTAGCCGTCGTTCGTCACGTTGTCGTTCACGACGACATAGGCCATCACCATACCGGTGGAGCCCTGATTCATCCGGACGCGGATCTGGAGCGTCGCGTCGTTACCGGTCTTCGAGTGGACGTTTGCGAGGACGTCGTCGAACTGATGGGACGAGTACCCCTGAATGGTGAAGGAAAGCGACGCCGGGCCCGCTCCGACCGGCGACGAGCCATCCCCGTCGAGGATCTCGACGACACCGCTGACCGCCCCGGAGTTCGTATTGATCACGGCCACGTTCACGCGGTTTCCGGGCTGGGGCAGGAGGCCGGTCATGTACATGGCGAAGTCGTCCATTCCGAACGAGCCGCCCATCATCGGCATCGCCTGAAGAGACATGGAGCTCGGCATCCCCATCATCGCGAGGCCGAACGCCCCGCCTCCGCCATTGTTGTAGACGCGCGCGGTCGCCGAGACCGGATTGGCCGCGACGATCCGGATGTTCCCCGAGGCCTTCGGGAGCCCGAAGGTCGTCGAGATGACATCCGGCAGGTAGGTGACCGGCTGCGTCAGGGTGAGCGAGGCTGTCGCCGCGGGTGCCGACGAGGAGGCGTCGGAGGCGTAGAAGTAGAGCGTCGCCGTCGTCGGGAGGATCTGGCAGCGTAGCCAGAGGTCCGTCTGGAAGAAGGCGCCGTTCTTCCCGTCGTTCCTCACGCCCGTCGGGACGATGACCTCCCCCGCCATCCAGTCGGCCGGGCCTCTCATGCCGGAAGTCGTAGAACCGCCCCCGCCGCCCATCTGGGCGAAGACGGGCGACGACCGCGCGACGAAGGCGGTGATGGCGACGAAGAGAAGAGCTCCGAAGGCAGACCGGGTGACAGGTTTCACGGTCAGAATCCCCCCATAACTGGATAGTTAATCATTCACTCTCAGAAGTGTCAATCCTCCTTGCGGACTCACGGGCGGCAGATCCCGATGCTTCCAGAGCAAATAGATCGCTGGATAGACGAGAGACTCAATCGCGGACGGGTCACGCCCGGGGAGCGACCTCGGCCGCCCCGAGCTTCTCCTTCACCACCTTCAGCAACGTGCCTTTATCGACGGGCTTGTCGAGATACGCTTCGGGCACGGGGAGCCTTTCGCTTTCGAACTCGAAGAAGCGGTCGATAAACGGCGCGGCGTACTCGTTGGTCCGGCGGAGACCCGTGACCACGATGACGGGGATCGAACGCAGCCTCTCCTCGGACTTCATCTCGCGATAGAAGAGGACGCCGGTCTTCCGGGGCATGCTGATGTCCAGCGTCACGAGGTCGGGCGGCAGGTCGCGCACATGCCTCAGGCCCTCCTCCCCGTCGAAAGCCGTCGTGACCGTGTACCCGCCCTCCTCGAGGACGGCCCTGAGATACGCGACGAAATCGGGTTCGTCATCTACGACCAGAACGTGCCTCTTCGTTGTCGCCGACATGGCTGACTCCTTTCGGTTCCAGGGGGATGGTGAATGTGAAGCGGGCGCCCTGCCCCTCCGAGCTTTCGCACCAGATGCGCCCGCCATGGGCCTCGACCGCCGCCTTGCAGAAGGCGAGGCCGAGGCCCGTCGAATCCTCTTCGTCGTGATCAGAGCCGCTCACTCTTCCGGCCTCCGAAAAAAGTGAGGCCACGGCTTCTCTGGAGAGCCCTCGTCCATGATCCGTGCACGTGAACGCAATCTCGACCCGCCCGGAGTCCGGAGAGGCGTCGAGAACGACGCGGGTCCCCGGCCGGTTGTGCTTGAGGGCATTGAAGGCGAGATTGACGAGGACGCGCCCGATGATCCGGACGTCCACAGGCACGTCGGGGCACCGCTGCCAGCCCGGGCCTATCTCCACCTCGCCGACGTGTAACGGAAGCGAGAGGTCGGCCGCCGCGTCCTCGAGCAGCCTCGCAGCAGATATTCGCTGGAGATGCAAGACCGGTGACTCCTGAAGGCGGGCGAACTCGAGGAGATCATGAACCGCTCCGGCCATCCGGAGCGCCTGCCTCCGGATCCGCTTCAACGACTCGGCCCGCACGGAATAGGGATCGTCCGCTTCCTTTTCGAGCAGAACCTCCGCGAAGCCGAGAATACTGGCGAGGTGCGTCTTGAAGTCGTGCACCATGAACTGCGTGTGACGCCGATTGGCTTTTTCGAGCTTCACCAACTGCTCGTTCTTCTCGCGCAGCAAGCCAGCCTGACGGGCCAGTTCGAGGCGGTACGCCTCGCTCACCTCGAGCTGGCGGCCGAGCTTGTTCCGATAGAAGCCGTCCAGGATGGCCAGAGCCGCGCTGAAGAGGCCGAAGACGAGACCCATGGGTACCATCTCCGGGCGAAAGGAGCGAAGGATCGGGTCGAGAAGGGACGGCGATCCGGCTTCCTCCATGCGAGGCGCGAGACGCGGATCGAGCCATCGAAAAACGATCATGGTAACGGGATGGAGGATGAGGAAGCCGAAGGCCAGACCAAGAACGCCGTGTCCCAGGAGCGAAAGCCCCCGGGAGCGCTTGCGAGGGTGCTCGATCTGTAACATGGACCACTTCCGTCTCCGCTCCTGATCTCCAATAACCCGGCCTCAGTGCCCGCCGCCCATACCGCGGCCGCCCCCCATGCCGGTACCGCTCCCCATGCCGCCGCCCATGCCGCGGCCGCCGTTCATCATGTTCCCCATGACGACGTAGCCGTCGTTCGTCGTGTTGTCGTTCACGACCGCATAGGCCATGACCATTCCCGAGGAACCCTGGTTCAGCCGGACGCGGATCTGAAGCGTCGCGTCGGTGCCCGACTTTGAGTGGACGTTCGCGAGGACGTCGTCGAACTGGTGGGACGAGTAGCCCTGAATGCTGAACGAAAGCGACGCAGGACCCGTTCCGGTCGGTGACGAGCCATCCCCGTCGAGGATCTCGACGACGCCGCTGACCGCCCCGGCGTTCGCATTGACGACGGCCACGTTGACGCGGTTGCCCGGCTGCGGCAGGAGGCCGACCATGTACATCGCGAAGTCGTCCGTGCCGTAGGACCCGCCCATCATCGGCATCGACTGAAGAGACATCGTGCTTGGCATCGCCATCAGGGCAAGGCCGAAGGCACCCCCCGCCGCGCTGTTGTAGACCCGGGCGACGGCCGAGACCGGATTCTGCGCGACGATCCGGATGTTCCCGGAGGCCTTTGACAGGCCGAACGTCGTCGAGACGATGTCGGGGAGGTACGTCACCGGCTGCGTCAACGTGATCGGAAAGGTCGCGGCCGGAGACGACGAAGCGGCGTCGGAAGCGTGGAAGTAGAGCGTCGCCGACGTCGGAAGAGTCTGGCATCGAATCCAGAGGTCGGTCTGGAAGAACGCGCCGTTCTTCCCGTCGTTCCTCACGCCGGTCGGCACGATGATCCCGCCCGACATCCAGTCGGACGGGCCGGTCATGCCCGTTCCGCCACCCCCCATCTGAGCGGCAAGGGGAACTGAGCTGCCCAGAGAGACGAAGAGCACGACGAGAAAGACAATTCCTTCCGGGAGTCGCGTGTGTACTTTCATGAGAGTTTCAGATCCTTTCGACCGAGACCTCTGGTTCCGGTCGAGCAGTCTTTCTCAAGAATCGTGCCTGGGAACTTCGAGTGTTTTCGGGCTCCGCCGAGTCATCTCGCCCCCCTCCCGCGGGGCCGAAAACCTCCCGATGGGTCGAAGAGACTCACTGCTTCTTCGTTCCCATCGAGCTTCCGTGCATCGATCCGGAGGGGGACTGCGGCATCGTGCCGCCGGGTCCCATCCCAGGCATCTGGCCCATTCCGCTGTTCATCCCCCAGGATCCCTCGCTCATCCCCATCGCCCGCATCGGCATCGTGTGAGGGGCGGTACTCGGTCCGAAGGCGCAGGCATGACCGGCTTGAACCGTGACGGGTGCAAGGCCGGGCGTGGTCGGGATCACCTCGACGGTCCCCTCGAAAACGGCCAGAAGAGACTTCCCGTCACCTGCCACCTCGAGGCCGTAGCGCGTCCCGCGGACCGCCAGGAGCGCTCCCGGCGCCGCAATGGACCGCTCGACCGGGGATCCGTCGGTCAGCTTCTCGAAGAAGGCCTTGAGACGCCCCTTCTCGAAGACCAGCAGGACTCCGGGCTCGCCGCCGGCCAAGCGAGCCCGCGCGCTCGACCCGATCTCGAACCGGGCCTTCCGCTCCGGAACGGCTAGGACGGTCCTCGCCCAGAAGCCCGTCCGGACGAGGTCGCCGGTGGCCGCCGTTTCCCCGACCGCCACGCGCACTTCCTTCTTCTCGTCACCGGCGGGGGAACGGTAGACCTTGCTTCTCACCTCGTCGAACCGATAGGTCAGCGACGCCGGATCCGTCGCCGGGACAGCGCCCGCCGCGACCGCTGCGAGCAGGATCTCCCTAATCATGACTCTCCTCCCCGGGCCCTTCCCGGGTCCGTCGTTTTCTTTCGCTTCAATTTCCGGGCCAGGGTCTTCCGCTCGATTCCGAGGATCCGCGCGGCCTCGCTCTTGTTCCCGCCCGTCGACTCGAGAACGGCGAGGATGTGCCGCCGCTCGGTCTCTTCGAGGGTCCGCGGCGACGAGGCGGCAGAGGGCTCGGCGCGAGGAGGAGATTCCGGACTCTCCGTCCCGGCCTCCGGCTCCCCTCCTCGTAGCAGCCCCTCGACGGCTGCCGGATCGTCGAGGGCACCCCTGTCGATCAGGAGACGCCTGACGACGTGGGCCAGCTCCCTCACGTTTCCCGGCCACGGGTGAGCCGAGAGACTCGCGAGGACTTCGGGGCTGGCCCCAGCCGTGGCCTCGAGGCCGAGGTCCATCTCCGCGCGCCGCTGAAAGTGTGTAACGAGGGCCGGAAGGTCCGAGAGACGCTCTCGGAGCGGAGGAATTCGGATCTCGTACCCGGCCAGGCGGTAGAACAGATCCTGCCGGAATCTTCCTGACGCCACCATCTCGCGTAGGTTGCGATGGGTGGCCGCGACCACACGGACATCGATGGTCTCGGCCTTCTCGGCCCCAAGCGGCGTCACGACACCGTCCTCGAGAACCCGGAGGAGCTTGACCTGAAAGGCGGGCGAGATCTCCCCGATCTCGTCCAGAAAAACCGTCCCACCGTGCGCGGCCGAGAGCGCCCCGCGCCGGTCCCGGACGGCGTCCGTGAAGGCTCCGCGCCGATGACCGAACAGCTCGCTCTCCAGAAGCGGATCCGGGATCGCCCCGCAGTGCATGGCGACGAACGGACCCTCGGGTCTGGAACCGAACTGATGCAGAGCCCGGGCCACGAGTTCTTTCCCGGTTCCCGTCTCGCCGAGAACGAGGACCGGCACCTGCAGCGGCGCCACGCGCGCGACGGCCTTGTAGACCTCGACGATTCCCGGATGTGAGCCGACGATCATGCTTGCAGGCCCTTCCGGAGACGCCGGGGCGAACGGTGGACGGACCGCCAGGGCGGCGCGGACACGATCGAGAAGGCCCGCCACGTCGAACGGCTTCGCCAGATAGTCGAAGGCACCCGTCTTCGCCGCGACGGCCGCCGTTTCCATGCTCCCGCGCGCTGTCATGAGGATGACCGGCGGCGGATCGAGCATTTCGCGGACCTCTCTCAAGAACGAAAGACCGTCCTCGCCCGGCATGTAGATGTCGCAGACGACGAGATCGGGGCGGCCTTCACGGAGAGCCTTCCGGGCCTCTTTCGCGCTTGAGGCCCGGACCACCGGGAAGCCGCTCTTTTCGAGCGCGAGCGCCACCATCTCCCGGATGGCGGCGTCGTCGTCGACAACCAGAACGCGTCGCACCTAGCCTCCCTTCTTCGGATCACCGGGCGCCGGCGCGATCGGAAGCCGGACACGGAAGAGGCTTCCCCCCGCATGCGGCGTGATCAGCTCCACGCGGCCCCGATGCCACGAGACGACCTCTGAGACCAGCGCCAGCCCCAGCCCGAGGCCGGGAACGGCGGCGGCCGCACCGCCACGCACGAACCGGCGAAAGATCTGCTCGCGCTCGTCGGGCGAAACGCCGGGTCCTCGGTCGGAGACCTCGAAGAACAGCGCGCCGCCGGCCGGCCCGAGCGCCGAGACATCCACCGGCTCGCCCGGGGGTGAGAACTTCAAGGCATTCCCGACGAGGTTGTCGACGACTCGCCCCAGCAGCGTCGGATCTCCGAGCACCCAGAGGCCGGGCTCGACGGAAAGTCGAATCTCACGCTCGTTCCCCGCGCTCAGGAGCCTCACCCGCTCCTCGACGAGGCCCGAAAAATCGAGAGGAACCGCCACTTGGCGAAACTCCTTCAGCTTGAGACGCTCCAGATCGAGCAGCGCCTCGACCATCTCCGAAAGGCGGGACGTCTCGGCAACCACCATCTCCGCGACCCGTTTCCGCTCGGCCTCCGAAAGCTCGAAGCCGGAGAGGATCTGCGCGAGACCGCGCACCGAGGTCAGCGGCGTCTTCAGCTCGTGCGCGACGACGCGGCGCGCGTCCTCGTCGCTCCTGCGTTCCTCCTCGAGAGAGGCCGCGAGCGCCTCCAGCTCGCGGATCCGAGCGGACGCCGCCGCGGCCTCCCGTCGGATCCTGAGAACGCCTCCCAGCTCCACGGCGCCCGTGACGCCGAAGGTCACGACCGTCATCGAAACGACGGGGACGACGATTCCGAGAAGGGAGATCGACCCGAATCCAAGCGGGATCGCCAGGAGGCTCGTCACGAGCGGTGCCGCGATCACGAAGGTCGCCCCTCGCCGCGGGCGCGTGCCACTCCAGGACGAGAGGGCCGCGATGACCGCCGCCACGCCGCCGGAAAGAATCGGCGAGGCCGTTCGAAGGAGGTCCCCTCGAAGGATCGACTCCGTCGCTGCGGCCTGGACGGCGACGCCCGGTTCGGGCGAGCCACGCGGCGAGACCGGCGAGACGACGTGATCGCCGATTCCCGCCGCGCTCGCGCCGAGGAAGACGACGCGGCCGCGCAGCGCACTCCACGAGCCTCCATCCGAGAGGAGCTGCGCTGCGCCGATCGCCGGAATGGAGCGGGCCATCCTGAACCCGGGCTCGAGCGTCGATCCGACGGGAATCGGCCACGAGGGATCACGCAGGCGCGCCGCCGCCACGGAGAGCGCAGGAAGAGACCTTCCTTCGAGCTGCTTCGTCGCCATGAGCTTACGAACGACGCCATCCCGGTCCAGCTCGAAGCTGACGTGTGCGAGCTCGGCGGAGCCTCGGAGTGCTGCCGCCGGAAGGAGCCATCCGCCGCGGTCATCGACGCCCACGGCGAGGACCGCCGGAAAACGCGAGAGGGCGGCCGCGAGATCCTCATCCCGGGCGCGCGGCTCCGGAAGAAGAAGGTCGACGATCACCCCGGCGGCACCGCCTTCACGGATCCGGTCGACGAGCCGGGCGATCTGGCTCCGCGGCCAGGGCCAGGCGCCCACAACGCGAAGCGCCTCCTCGTCCACGAGCACGAGGCCGACGGACAGCGAGGAACGCGACGGAAGGAGTCTCACGAAGGAGTCCTGAACCAGCAGCTCGGCGCCCGAAAAGAGACCGGCCGCGGCGAGCGTCGTCGTCAGGATCAGCGCGGCAAGCGACGCTGTCACGATCCAGGTCCTCCGTCCTCCGTTCATCGCCGCTAGAATACGATCTGC
>JBBIPB010000060.1:14029-15514 GCA_037443065.1 Acidobacteriota bacterium
ATCTTTGAGAGAACGTTGTCCCGGATCTTCTGGAGTTCGGGGGGAAGCGCGACATCTGCCCGGCGGATGTAGCCACGGGCCTCGGCTTCCAGGTCGCGCGGCGGCGAGGCCTTGACCTCCGGCTTGGGAGCGTCCGGTCTCACGGCGGCGCGCGCCTGCGCCGGGACGAGGAGAGCCGCCAACAGGCTGGCGGCCAGAAGGGTCAGGAGCTGGAATCGATTGCTGACTTTCACGTTTGATTCTCCTCTTGCTTTTCTCTTCATGGTGGTCGAACGGGTCTGGACCTCTCGCTTATCGGGCGTGAACCTTCGCCGCAGCCCAATCGGCACCGCCGCCGTGACAGCTTCCACAGGCCTCGCCGAACGGCGCCGTGCTCAGGTAGGCATGGGCCGCGGCGTCCCGGTTGTCATGGCATCCGAGGCAGGCTGCCGTCGCCGGTCCTTGTGGCGTGAAATAGTCGCGCATCGTGACGACGTTCAGCGTCGCCGTGGAGAGCGGCGGCTCATACGTGACGCTCCCATCGACGCCGGTGGCGTGGCAGGCATTGCAGTCGCGACGGTCTCCCGGGAAGCGGACTGCGTTGAAGCCGTTGACGCTCCCGCCGAAACCGTAGATCGTGAAGTCCTGCGTCAGATTCTCGCCACTGTGAATCCGATGGATCATTCGGGCGAGCTCGATCGACTCCGGCGGGCTGGCGGCCGCCGGGCGCCGTCCGCTGTCGTCCGCGTTGGCGTTGTGGCAGATGACGCATTCCTCGACGGCGAGGCGCTGTCCGCCGTGAACCGCCAGCCTGTCGTGACACCTGTTGCAGTTGGAAAGGGCGACGACGGTCCGCCGGGGGATCGGCGCGGCGTCGGCCACCGGAACGTAGACGACGGGGTTCAGGGCGCCTTCGGTATACGACTCCGTCTCGCCGCTGATCCGGGGGAGCGAATACGCACGGCGGGCCTCGATGCTGACGGCCCACGTCCCGGCCGCGCTCGGCGGGATGGCGCTCTTGAAGGCGTAAACGGCCGCAGAGCCATCGAACGTCGCGCCCACGGCGCTCTCGCGGAACGGGGTGATGGCGTAGTCCGACGTCGGCCCCCCGAGGACGACGTTCAGGCTCGCCCCAAGGGCTGCAAAGGTCTTCGGGTCGAGAGGGGTGCCGTCGACGTCCGTGAGCTGGAAGGTAACCACCGGGCCTTTTCCGGGCGCCACGTTGTCGACCGAGAGAATCGTCGCGGTCAGGCCTTTGACCAGCGGCGACCTGTAGGGCACCGTGTGCGCATCCTGGATGGGGGCGTCGACGTCCGGGTTGTCCGGCGTCGGCACATGGCAGCTCGCACAGAGGCTGTCATCGGGTTGAATGCCACCCTCATGGCCACTTCCGGTCGCGAAGTTCACGTCGTCGTGGCAGGAACCGCAGACTGCGCGCCTCGGGTAGGTGTACCAGTTGGCCGCCTGCGTTGGCTTCGCGGCCGGGTCGGTTCCCTCGTGACAGTT
>JBBIPB010000061.1:0-15448 GCA_037443065.1 Acidobacteriota bacterium
TCCCGGCCTGCGGCCCGCCGAGGAGCTTGTCGCCGGAGAAGACGACGAGGTCGGCACCGCTCGCGAGGGCCTCGGCCGGCACGGGCTCGTCGCGGAGGCCTGGCCCCTCGAGGCGTGCGGGCACTCCGGCGCCGGCGTCGAAGACGACCGGGATCCCCCGGGGCCGCGCGAGTGTGGCCAGCTCCTCGAGGGGAGTCTCTTCCGTGAATCCGACGATCCGGTAGTTCGAGGGACGGACCTTGAGGATCGTGGCGGCGCCGGCGTCGAGGGCCTCGCGGTAGTCGGCCTCCGTCGTCCGGTTCGTCGTGCCGACCTCGAGGAGAGTGGCGCCGCTTCGGGCGAGGATCGAAGGGACGCGGAAATCCCCGCCGATGGCGACCAGCTCTCCGCGCGAGACCGCTACGGGGCGCCCGTTGGCGACCGTGTCGAGAGCGAGGAGGAGAGCGGCTGCGGCGTTCGTCACGGCGAGGGCGTCGACCCCCGCGCGACCCGGGGCGAAGAGGGCCAAGAGGAGCGGCCGCACGTGCTCTCCGCGGCGGCCGCGGCGGCCGCTCACCGCGTCGTACTCGAGCGTGCAGTAGCCGCTCGCGCGCCGCGCCGCCTCGACGGCCTCCCGGGCGAGCGGGGCGCGCCCGAGGTTCGTGTGGAGGAGGACGCCCGTGGCGTTGATCACGGGCCTCGGACCGGCGGGCGGCCGGTCCCGAAGAGCCGTGGCGGCCGCGGACAGAATCGCGTCCCGACGCGCGTCCGGCTCGGCCGGAAGGTCGAGCTCTCCGGCGCGGATCCGCTCCACGAGATCGCGGAGCCGCTCCTTGACCCGCGCCCGTCCATGCACCCCTGAGAGCCGCACTCCCTCCGGGTGCGAAAGGAGGCTGTCGATCGAAGGCGGCCGCGCGGGGTCGCTCATGACCCGGGACTGTAGACTAGCCGGGATCGGATGGCCGAGAGCTTCGAAAACGAGATCGCCGTTCTCGAGCGGGGCCTCAAGGCCCTCCACATCGAGTACGAGCGGTTCTACACCGGCGACCTGAAGGTCCCTCCGGTCGACACACGTCGCCGGATGGAGAACCTCCTGAAGCGGATGGCCGGCGTGAACGTCGAGCGGGCGGCCGAACGCTTCCGGCTGCAGAACGTCCAGAGCCGTTTCCAGTCCTTGACGGAGCTCTGGGAGAAACGCCTCCTCGCACGGCAGGAAGGGCGGCCGGGCGTCGGCCGTCCGCCGCGGATCCCGAGGGCCGCTTCGGCGGGAACTGGGGGCGACGCGGATGCCTCGACAGCCGTAAGACGGAGGGAACGGAAGAGCCTGATGCCCCTGTTCGAACGTTTCTGCGAGGCACGCCGGGCGCTCGGCGAGGACGTCTCGCGCCTCCGCTACGAGCGCTTCGAGGAGGTGCTGAAACGGCAGGCGGCCGGGATCCGCAAGGCCACCGGGGCGAAGCGGCTCGTCTTCGAGGTTCAGACCGTCGACGGCCGGGTGCGGCTCATCGGCCGGCCCGTCGAACCGAAAGGCCCTTCATGAAAAAGCTCCTCGTCGCTCTCGTCCCGATTCTCCTCGCCGGCGCCGCCGGAGGCTCTCCCGTCGACGACGGCTACAAGGCCGTCCTCGACGACCGGGTTCCCCTCCACCGGGCCATCAAGGAGACGCTGGCCCTTCTCGAGAAGAACCCCAAGGACGCCGCGCTCTACAACGACCTCGGGTCTCTTCTGGCGTGGAACGGCACCTATCCGAACGCGCTCGAGAGTTTCAAGAAGGCCGCGGACCTCGACCGGAAGGACTCGAAGCCTATCTTCAACGCCGGCCTCGTCGAGATCCTGAAGGGAAACACCCGCACGGCGAAAAGCCGGTTCCGGCAGGCGACGAAACGCGATCCCGGGAACTCCCAGGCCTGGTGGATGCTCGGCTGGACCGAGGAGAAGCTCCGGAACACGGACGCGGCCGTCGACGCATACAAGCACGCGGTTCGGGTCGACACGTCGCTCTACGACGTCCGGCGCAACCCGTTCGCTGCGATGACCAGCCTCAAGGGGCGCGTGCTCCTCGAAACCTACGGCTCGCGCCTCATGAGGGCTTCCCTTCCGCAGCAGGAGCAGTTCGAGGATCCGGCCCGCGTCGGGTCCTTCTTCCAGAGGAGCCCCCTGGCGGCCGCGGCCCCCGGTGCCCCGGCCCCGACGCCGCACCCGCCGGGAACCTGAGCGCCCGGCTAGTCGCTCTTCCAGCGGGGGACGTAGAGGGTCGGCGACCCGACGCCGCCTCCGGCGCCGGAGACGAAGCGTAGGTCGTCGCCGACTGTCTCGATTCGCCGCAGGAACTCCGAGATCCGTCCCGAGACGACGGCCTCCGAGACCCGCCCCGACGCGCGTCCCTTCTCGAGCGTGTAGCCGGCGACCGAGAGGCGGAAGCGATCCGCGGCGACGTCGACCCACGGGCGCTCGAGGAGAACCGCCGCATAGAGGCCGCGGACCGTGCCCGAGAGGAGCTGGAGCGGGGCGACCCCGCCGGCCGGGTCGACGAAGAAGTTCGTCACGCCGAGGAGGGGCGGCTCGGACCAGGCGCGACGGACCGCGTTTCCCGTGGACGCCGCGCCATGGCGCGCGGCGACGGCGGAGTCCGACAGACGAAGGGCAGGAATCCCCCGCTCGACCACGACGTGACGCCCCTGGGGCGTTCCTTCCCCGTCGCGAAGAGTCCGGACCGGACCGCCCGAAACGCCGGCGTCGTCCACAAGCGTGACGGCGGCGGAGCCGAACGGGTCCCGGGAGTCGCGCGTGCGGGCTTCGAGGAGGGCCGCCCCCTCGTCGCCGAGAAAGAGAGGCGCAAGGCGCCCGACGACGTGCGCGGCGACATGGGCGTCGAGAAGAAGGTCCCGCCGGGCCGAGTCGAGAGGCCTTCCGAGGAGGGGAAGGACGGCTCGGTCGACAGCGTATCGGGCGAGACGGGCGAGGGGGATCTCCTCCGGGCGCGCGGCGGCGGCGACGACCTGGGCAGAGAACCGGTCGGCGCCGCTCCGGCCGACGACGGTCGCCACGAGAGAGGCCGCCCGGCTCGCCCAGGCCGCGTCCCGGCCGGCGGTCGTCGCCACGCGCTCGGAGCGCTCGCCGAGCGACACGCTCGCGGCCGAGAGAACAGCGGTGCCCTCGCCGACGGCGGTCACGTAACGGCGGAACGCGGCGAGGATCTCCCGGCCCGGCTCCTCCTCCGGAAGTGCGGGAGTCGCAGCGGGGAGATTCGTCTGGGGGTCCCCGGAGACCGGCGGTGCCGCGCGGGCGCCGCGCCGGGCCCGGGAGCGCGGAATGCTTTCGCGCACCTCCTCGATCAGGAATTCGGCCGATTCCGGTGTCGCTGCCCCGAAGGCCGAGCGGCCGCTCCGGAAGAGGCGGAGAGCGAACCCTCGCTCGTGCGACACGAGGAGCCCCGTCCCCTCCTCGTCCTCCGAGATCTCGAGGACGGTTCCCCGCCGTTCGTAGAGCTCGGCTCCCTCTCCTTCGCGGGAGGTCTGGCGGGTCAGACGCGAGAAGATCGTCTCGAAAAGGGCGTCGCCGTGCGCCGGGCCGGGTCGCATCACGACCGCCCCGCCGAGGCGCGAAGAGCGCGAAGGAGGATCGCCGGCGAGACGCCGCCGACGGGAACCGCCTCGCCCCCCTTCATGCAGAGTCCCAGTCCTTCCGCCGGGAGCGCCGTGTCGCCGCGCGCCTGGTCGAGCTCGCGGAGCGCCGAGAGAGCGTCTCCGGAGAGGGCGAAGGGGGAGACGGGCGCTCCCGTCCGGCCCCGGCGGATACTCTCGGCGGAAGCCACGAGGAGGAGGAAGCGTCCGGACTCCGGCTCGAGGCTTCCCGCGGCGATCTCGTGCACGAGGAGACCGGTGGCGCATCGCTCGAGCAGCTCCTCGAGAGGCGAGTTTCCCGGAGCGACGGTGAGGTTCGAAAGGCGCGGCCGTGGAGGGCGGCGGTAGTCGGAGGCGCGGCCGTGTCCGTTCGACTCGTCCCCTCCCGTCCGGCGGTCCGTCAGGAAGCCGTGGACGCGGCCGTTCTCGATCAGGGAGACTCGGCGTGCCGGAATTCCCTCGTCGTCGTAGCCGTAGCTTCCCGGAAGATGCGGCAGCAGGGGATCGTCGGTGACGTCGAGGCCGGGCGGGGCGACGGCCGCGTGCGCGACGCGCGCGAGAGCGGAGTGTCGCGCCCCTCCTTCCGCCTCGAGCGGGTGACCGACCACCTCGTGCCAGAAGACCGATGCGGCAGCGGGCGCGAGGACGACGTCCACCGGCCCGTCCGGCGCCGGCGTCGCGGCGACGGGACGCGCGGCGGCCTTCAGGGCGAGGGCGAGCGCGTGAACGGCCGCCGGATAGGGCGCAGCCGACTGGAAGGCGAAGGGACGCGTGCCCGCGGTTCGCCGGACGAGGCCGGTGGCCAGGAGGCGAACGCTCGTGCCGCACGGGAAGAAGGAGCGGGACGTGATGACGGCGCGGGTCACCGAGACGCGGGAAACCGTCAGTTCCAGCGAGAGCCCCCGCGGGTCGGGGAGGGCGCGCGCGAGCGCGGACGACAGAAGCGCGGTCTCCTCCTCGGCCATCGCGGCCGGAGCTCCCCCTCCGCGGCGGGGTGCCGCGGGCCGGGCCTTGAGGAACGGCGCTCCTCCGGCGCGGCGGGAGGCGTCGCGCACGACCTCGCGGAGCGACTCCGGGCCGTTTCCCTCACGAGCGAAGAGAAGCGCGCCTCCGTCGGAGCGGATCCGGACGGCAGTGCCCCGCTCCTCCGAGACGGAGGGCGTGAGAAGCCCGGCCTCCGAGGCGCTCCACGACACGGCCGTCCGCCGTTCGCGAAAGGCCTCCCCGTGGTCCCCCCGGCGGAGGAGCCCGGAAACGATGCGGACCGCGTCGTCGGCATCCTCGGCGAGTTCGAGATCGGCCCTGAGCAATCTGGGGGATTGTAGGAGTCCCCCGCCCTTCCGCTATTCTCGGCGTCCATGGCGCTCTCCGACACGCGGATTCGCGCTCAGGCGGCATTCGTCGCACGGCGTCTCCTCGCCGAGGGGCTCGCCCGGAGCGCCGCCCCCGCCGAGATCCGGCGGGCGCTCGAGTCCGCTCTCGTCTTCGACAGGGACCGGGAACGTCAGCTGGATGACGAGGTGAGAGCGATCCTCCAGAAGAACGCCGCGGCTCTGCGCAGCCAGAACGTCGACTACGCGGAGATGTTCCGGAAGGCCAAACGGATGCTCGCGGAAAAGAAGAGAATTCCGCTCTAGCAGAAGGACGCACCGTGACGATGATCGAAACGAAACTCGAACGCCTCGCCCATCTCCGGGCCGCCTCCCGCGCGGGAGGAGGTGCCGCACGGCTGAAGAAGCAGCACGCGGCCGGAAAGCTCTCGGCGCGCGAGCGGGTCGAGCTCCTCGGAGACCCCGGCTCCTTCGACGAGATCGACCCCTTCATCGTGCACCACTGCCGCGACTTCGGAATGGACGCCCCGCCGAACCTGATCCCGGGCGACGGGGTCGTGGCCGGCAGCGTCCGCGTGGACGGCCGCCCCGTCTACGTCTTCGCGCAGGACTTCACCGTCTTCGGCGGGTCGCTCTCCGAGACGAACGCCGCGAAGATCTGCAAGATCATGGATCTCGCGATGAAAGTCGGCGCTCCGGTCGTCGGCCTGAACGACTCGGGGGGCGCGCGGATCCAGGAGGGCGTGGGCTCGCTCGCGGGCTACGCGGACATCTTCCTCCGCAACACGCTCGCCTCGGGCGTGATCCCGCAGATCTCGGCCATCCTCGGCCCGTGCGCGGGCGGCGCGGTCTATTCGCCGGCCATCACGGACTTCATCCTGATGGTCCGCGGCTCGAGCTCCATGTTCGTCACGGGTCCCGACGTCATCAAGACGGTCACCCACGAGGATGTCACGAAGGAGGAGCTCGGAGGCGCCGACACGCACGCAGGGACCTCCGGCGTGGCCCACCTCGTGGCGGACTCCGACGCCGACTGCCTCCTGAAGATCCGGACGCTCCTCTCCTTCCTGCCGCTCAACAACCGCGAGGATCCGCCGCAGCGCGCGACGTCCGACCCGCCCGACCGCGAGATTCCCGAACTCGACCGGTTCATCCCCACCTCGCCGAATCAGCCCTACGACATGACGGTCCTGATCCGGAAGGTCGTGGACGACGACGACTTCTTCGAGGTCCATGCCGACTGGGCACGCAACCTCGTGGTCGGATTCGCCCGCCTCGGCGGCCGGCCCGTGGGAGTCGTCGCGAACCAGCCCGACCACCTCGCCGGTGTGCTCGACATCGACGCCTCGGACAAGGGAGCGCGCTTCGTCCGCTTCTGCGACGCCTTCAACGTCCCGCTCGTCGTCTTCGAGGACGTCCCGGGCTTTCTCCCGGGGACGAAGCAGGAGTTCGGCGGGATCATCCGCCACGGCGCGAAGCTTCTCTTCGCCTTTGCCGAGGCGACCGTCCCGAAGCTGACGGTCATCACGCGCAAGGCGTACGGCGGCGCCTACTGCGTCATGGCGTCCAAGCACATCAGAACAGACTACAACGTCGCCTACCCGACCGCCGAGATCGCCGTCATGGGCCCCGAGGGGGCGGTGAACATCCTTTACGGGAAGGAGATCGCTGGGGTCAAGGACCCGGCCGCGCTCCGCAAGCAGAAGGTGGCCGAATACGAGGAGACCTTCGCCAACCCGTTCGTCGCCGCGCGGAAAGGGTACGTGGACGACGTCATCGAGCCGAGGACGACGCGCCGGCGTCTCATCCGGGCGCTCGACCTCCTCCAGAACAAGCGCGACGTCGTGCCGCCCAAGAAGCACGGAAACATTCCTTTATGAATCGACCTCGACTGCTGATTGCCAACCGGGGCGAGATCGCGGCCCGGATCATCCGCGCGTGCCGCGATCTCGGCGTCTCGCCCGTGGCGGTCTTCTCCGACGCGGACCGCACCTCGCTTCACGTCCGGCTCGCCGACGCTGCCGTTCACATCGGCCCGCCCCCGGCCCGCGAGTCGTATCTCGTCCCGGAGAAGCTGATCGCGGCCGCGAAGAAGACCGGCGCGACCTTCATCCACCCGGGCTACGGGTTCCTCGCGGAGAACGCCGCCTTCGCGCAGATGGTGATCGATGCCGGGCTCGTCTGGGTCGGCCCGTCCCCCGGTTCGATCTCGGCGATGGGCTCCAAGACCGCCTCGCGTGCGAAGGTCATGGCGGCCGGTGTGCCGATCGTCCCGGGAATGACGACGCCCGCGAAGGACGCGGCGGAGGTCGTCGCCTTCGGCGAGAAGAACGGCTATCCGCTTCTCCTCAAGGCTGCGGCCGGCGGGGGCGGGAAGGGGATGCGCGTCGTCCGGAGCGCCGGCGAGGTGCCGGCCGCCTTTGCCCGCGCCCAGAGCGAGGCGAAATCCTACTTCGCCGACCCGGCCGTCTACGCCGAGCTCTTCGTCGAGAAGTCGCGGCATGTCGAGATCCAGGTCCTCGGGGACCAGACAGGGAGAATCATCGCCCTCGGCGAGCGCGAGTGCTCGCTGCAGCGCCGGCACCAGAAAGTGCTTGAAGAGTGCCCTTCGGCCGCGGTGACGCCGGAGCTTCGGGCCCGGATGGAGAAAGTGGCCGTGGCGGCCGCCAGGGCCGTCGACTACGTCTCGGCGGGAACGGTCGAATTTCTCCTCGCGAAGGACGGACGCTTCTTCTTCCTCGAGATGAACACGCGGATCCAGGTCGAGCATCCCGTGACGGAGGTCGTGTACGGCGTCGACCTCGTGGCGGAGATGATCCGGATCGCCCGCGGCGAGCCGATGTCGATCGAGATGCGCCTGGAGCCGCGGGGCCATGCGCTTCAGTGCCGCATCTACGCCGAGGACCCGGCGCGCGGCTTCGCGCCGTCCCCCGGGAAGATCCGGCGGCTCCGGCGCCCGCAAGGCCCGGGTGTGCGCGTCGACTCGGGCGTCGAGGAGGGGGACGTCGTGCCGCTCGACTACGACGCCATGCTGGCGAAGTTCGTCATCTGGGGAAAGGACCGGGACGAGGCGATCCGGCGGGCGCGCCGCGCCCTCGGGGAGGCCCGCGTGGAGGGAATCGAGACCACCATCCCGTTCTTCCTCGCGATGCTCGAGGATCCCGAGTTCCTCGCGAACGACGTCTCCACGCAGTTCCTCGACGGCTGGACCTATCAGGCCGCCACCGAGACGGAGGAGCAGCAGAGCGCGGCGCTCGTCGCGGGGGCGCTCGACGCCTTCGAGAGGGCGCAGGGGTCCCGCCCGGCGGCTTCCGGCGGCGCCGGGACGGCCGGCCTTTCTCCGTGGCGGACGGCCCGGCCGACGTTCGGGGTGCGCTCATGAAGCTCCGCGCGCGCCTTCCTGCGTCGGGCCCGAAGGGCGACGTCCGGCTGGAGGTCGCGCACGGGGCGCCGTCCTTCCGCGTCCAGCTCGACGGCCGGACTCTCGCCGGCGAGGCCGCCGTCTTCCGGCCCGGAATCTGGTCACTCGTGTTCGAGGACGGCCGGCAGATCGAGGTGAGCCTCGAGCCCGCTTCGGACGGTGCACTCCGGGTTCAATTCGGCAGCGCCATTCTCACCTTCGACCTTCAGGACGAGCTGACCGCTCTGGCGCTCGTCTCCAGCGGGCGCGGGAAGACGAAGAGAGCAGATGTCGTGGCCGCGGCCATGCCGGGGCGCGTCCTCAAGCTGATGGTCGCGCCAGGGGACGTCGTGGCCTCCGGCCAGCCGATCCTCGTCCTCGAGGCGATGAAGATGGAGAACGAGGTGAAGGCGCCGCGCGAAGGCGTGGTCGAGTCCGTCGTTGTCGCGGCCGGCCAGGCCGTGAGCGCCGGAGAGATTCTCATCCGGCTCAAGAGCGACGGTTGATCCGCCCCGGACTTCCCCGGCGACGACCCTTACAATCCGGGAAATGCCGACCGCCCAGAAGCCCTTCCGCGTCCTCGCTGTCTTCGCGTCTCTCCTCGCGACCGTCACGGGTCTCCCCCTCGCCGCCGGCGAGCCGGCCCACCCGAAGGGGGCGGCCCTAAGATCTGCCGCTCCGAAGACCGACGCTCTCCTGCAGTGGCTCGAGACGTTCTTCCCGTGGGGACCGGGTGAGGCGAAGCTGGAGGAGGCGGCCGTCATCAAGGTCCCGGGCTTCCGCGTCTATCGCGTGGAGAAGAACTACAGCGTCGACCCCAAGCCGTCCGATCAGCTCTTCGCCGCGGTCGAGGAAGCGGGGGGCGCCGTTCTCGTCGGCGACGCGATCGGCGACGAGGCGCGGCTCAAGAACCCGCACCCGGTCCGGACGAACGCCGACCTCCTGAACATGAGAGACCTTCTCAAGAGGGGCTTCCCCGGCACGCCCCGCCTCTCGCTCGACCCGTCCCTCGACCGGAAGGAGTGGAAAGGGGTCCAGATCCGCCGCGAGACGGGCTATGGCGAATACTCGATCCCCGCCTACGTCTCGGCGCGGGACGGAGCCGTCCTCTTCATCGGCCGTTTCTGGGACCGGAACCGGAGCGTCGCCGACCAGCGGCGCGAGATGCTCAAACTGGCCGACACCCCTGCGGTAGGTCCGGCCGACGCGCGCGTGGCGGTCGTCGAGTTCTCCGACATGGAGTGTCCCTCGTGCAAGAGGCGGACGACCGATTGGGATGCCCTGCAGGCAAAGCTCGCGGGAGAGCTGAAGATCCGGCGTTACCTCAAGAACTTCCCGCTCACGGACGCGCATCCCTGGGCGTTCCGCGCCGCTTCGGCCGCGCGCTGCTTCTTCGAGCGGAGTTCGGAGCTCTATTTCCGGTACAAATCGAACGTCTACGCCCGGCAGGAGGAACTGAACGTCGCAGCGGTGGACGCCTTCTCCCTTGCCTTCGCCGTCGACAACGGCGTTCCCGAGGAGGTCTTCAAGGGGTGTTACCTGCAGGACCGGACCTCGCGGAAGATCCTCGCCGACATGACCGAAGGGTGGACCGTCCGGGTCCGCTCGACGCCGACCTACTTCGTCGACGGCGTCGCCGTCTCGTGGTTCGCGGACACGATCATGGAGGAGTTCCTCCGCAGGACCTATCTCGGCGGGAAGGGCCTTCCGCTGGCGACGCCCGCTCCCGCGAAACCCGCGACGCCTACTGGACGATGAAGGGGATCGGAACCGTGGTCCAGGTGCGGACCTTTTTCCCGTCCTTCGTGGCCGGAGTCCACGTCCACTTCTCAACGGCTGCTTTGGCGCTCTCGCCGAGGCCCACGCGGGGCGACGTGTCCCGGAGAATCTCGACTTCGCCCGTCTGACCGGTCTCGGTCACGAGGACGCGCAGGAGGACTGTCCCGCCGACCCTCCGGATTTTCGCGAGGGGGGGCACGTCGGGACGGATCGTCGAGACCGCGGTCGGCTCGACGTCCACCTGCGCGATCTCGACGAGGTCGCCCTCCCGGGCGGTCGGCACCGCCGCCTTCGCGGCGGCAGCGGCCGCGTCGGCCCGCCGCCGGGCTTCCTGCGCCTCCCGGGCGAGACGGAGCGCCTCGTCGTGGTCGTTCCGGTCGCGTGCCGCGCGCGAGGCGTCCTCGGCCTCCTGGGCCTTCCGGGCCTCCTCGGCGGCGCGGTCCACGTCCGCCCGCAGCTTCTTCTTCTGCTTCTCCTGGTCGGAGGTGCGCTGAGCGTCGCGCTTCTTCAGCTCCTCCTCGAGGCGGGCGTGAACGGCGGCCTGGAAGAGCGGATCCTCCTTGCCGACGACGACGGGTGCTGCGGGGGTGGGGACGGCAGTCGGTACAGGCGTCGGGACGGCCACGGCCACCGGCGCCGGCGCCTGCGAGGTCCGGTCCCGAAGCGTCCAGAGCCCGGCGCCCGCAAGCGCGAGGACGAAGACGGCGCCGATGAGAACGATCGGCATCGGAAAGCCCGAAGGTCCGCTCGTGCCGGCCGCCGGGGTCACGGTCCGGACCGGGGCTTCCGTTCCCGGTGGCGCCTTCTTCGGCGCGGCGGCCGGCGGAACGCGCGAGCGGGGGGCCGGAGGCGCCGGGCGGGGCCCCGGCGGAGAAGAACGGGTCGAGGGCACGGGCCGTCCGAGGGGCGGACGGACCGGGGCCGCGACGGCCGGCCGCGACGCGGCGAGCCGATCCTCGGCCTCCCGCTCGCGCGACTCCGACCTGATCGTCCGCTCGAATCGCTGCTGCATGAGGAACGCGAGGCTGAACGTGGATGCCGCGCCCGAGCCTCCGTAGACGAGCGCTCCGACGGCTCCCCGGTACGTCTCGAGGTCGCCTTCGCGGCGCGCCGGGTCGGACGCGAGCCCGCGCCGGAGCAGCTGGCGGATCGGCTCGGGAAGCGGCGCTCCTCCCGACGAAAGGACGGCGGTCTCGATGTTCGCCTCGGCCTCTCCGGATGCGGGTGGGCGCCCCGTGAGGGCCTCGAAGAGGATCGCCGCGACCGAGAAGACGTCGCCGGCGGGCGTGGGCTTTCCGGTGGCGAAAACCTCGGGAGCGACGTAGGACGCCAAAGCCTCGCGTGCCTTCGGATTGCGGACGGCCGGAAGGAGGCCCTCACCGAGCCCGAAGCCGAAGACGCGCACCTCACCGTCATACGAAACGAGGACGAACGCGGGGACGAGGAATCCGTGCGGCGCGCCCGCGACGAACTCCAGCGGGCGTGCCGCGCCGAGCGCGGCGAGGATCCGCTCGGTCATGAAGAGCGCCTGCTCCGCGGAGAGGTCGCCGCTCCCGGAGAGCGCCGCGAAGACGGCGTCGAGAGTCTGACCCGGGGGGACGTCGACGCCCGCGAACGGCAGGTCGTCGACAGCGCCGAGGACGGCACCCGCGGCCACGGAGGGACCCGCGATGCCGTCGAGGAGGTCGACCGCCTGCTCCATCGACTTCAGGAGTGCCGCGCGAGCCACCGCAGGGCCGTCAAAAACCTGAAGGTGGAGGATCGGCTTCAGGCCGGGCTGGCCGAGCGTGCCGGCCCGGTACCGCGTGCCGAAAACGTCGGCGCCGGTGTTCCGGAGGAGAAGGTACGGCCCGAACGGCCGGATCGCCGGGGCTTCGCTGCTCATCGAGGGATCTCGCGGGACATTCTAGCGTTGCGCCCGGGCGGAATCACGCTGGGCGCGCCGCGTCTGGAGATAGCGGGCCACGTTCTTCCCGTGCTCGTCGAATGTGGACGAGAACAGATGGGTGCCGTCGCCGGCGGAGACGAAGAAGAGGTAGTCGTCCGTCGCAGGGTGGACGGCCGCGGAGAGAGAGGCGAGGCCGGGGTTGCAGATCGGGCCGGGAGGGAGCCCCGGCATGACGTAGGTGTTGTAGGGGTCATCGACGGAGAGCTGCGATCGGGCGAGCGCCCCGCGCCACTGGCCGAGGCGCTTCAGCGCGTAGATCGTCGTCGGGTCGGCCTGCAGGAGCATTCGATGCTTCATCCGGTTGTGGTAGACGGCCGAGACGAGAGGGCGCTCGTCGGGGATCGCGGTCTCCTTCTCGACGAGCGAGGCGAGGGTGACGGCGCCGAGAAGGGTCAGCCCGACGCGGCGGGCGTCCTCCGCGTACGTGGCCGGAAGCCGGCGCGCGAACGCCCGCGTCATCATCGAGACGATCTCTCGCGCCGACATCGAGCGGGTGACTGTGTAGGTCTCCGGGAAGAGGAAGCCCTCCAGGGACGGCGCGCCGGCCGGCACCCCTTCCAGCTCGGCCGGGTGGGCGTCGAGGTAGCTGTAGTCCGCCGGGAAGCCGAATCCCTGCGACGTGAAGAGGGCGAAGACTTCGTCCGAGTCGAACCCTTCCGGGACGGTGATCCGGTAGGTCACGACGTCTCCGGCGACGATCGCGAGGATCACCTGCTCCGGCGTCCGGGCCCCGGAGAACCTGTATTCCCCCGCCTTGAGCGTCTTTCCGGGGTGGAGGAGGCGCAGTGCCACGAGGCCGAGCCTCCAGTCGCGCAGGACGCCCTTCTTCTCGAGCGTCTGGAGGATCGCGATCGTGGGCGTCCGGGGGGCGACGTCGAGGAGGACCGAATCCGCGGCGTATCCCTGGAACGGCATCTTCACGGCCACGAAGATGAGGCCGGCAAAGGCGGCGGCAACGACGAGAATCGCGACGACCGCCCAGACCAGGATGGGGTAGACGTGGCGCTTTCGGGCGTGAGTGCTCCCGAACATGCGCTTTCCTACGGGCCGTCCCGGAGCGCGAGGTAATCCCGGAGGATCGTCGCCGCGGCCTCGGCGTCGCGTGCGGCGGCGCGGCGGGAGGCCGGAACCCCGGCGCTCTCGAGAGCTGCGTCTGCTGCGCGGGAGGTGAGCGCCTCGCCGTGCAGGTCGACCGGAAGCCCGGAAACTTCGGCGAGCCGCCGGGCGAAGTTGCGCGCCCGCCGGGCGAGGAGCGTCTCGACTCCTCCGCAGCGGACCGGGTGACCCACGACGATTCGCTCGACCTCGCGCTCCCGGGCCGCTTCGGCCACGGCCGCCGCCGCCTGCCCGTCGCTCGTTCGGGTCACGGTGCCGACCGGAACGACGACCGTGCTCCCCTCGCCGGAGACGGCCAGGCCGATCCGTTTCTCCCCGAAGTCGACGGCCAGGAGGCGCACGAGGGAATCGTAGCAGCCACCTTCCAGCGGTCCCCGGCCGGGGACGGATCAGCGGATACAATCGCGGCTGACTCCCGGCCGCCTCCCGGCGCGCCGGCTCCGAGATGGAGGATCCCTTCCCATGAATGACGTCCTCATCCTCTCCGCGGTCCGAACCCCCATCGGGTCGTTTCTCGGGTCGCTCTCGACCCTCTCCGCTCCTCAGCTCGGCGCCGTGGCCGTCAAGACCGCCGTCGAGCGGGCCGACGTCGCCCCCGAGCTCGTGGACCACGTCTGGCTCGGCAACGTCCTTCAGGCGGGCATCGGACAGGCACCTGCCCGCCAGGCCGCCCTCGCCGCCGGCCTTCCGAAGGCGACCGGGTGTGTGACCGTCCACAAGGTCTGCGGCTCGGGGCTTCGCTCCGTGATGGACGGCGCCAACGCCCTCCGGACGGGGGAATTCTCGATCGTCGTCGCGGGCGGCATGGAATCGATGTCAAACGCCCCCTACCTCCTCCCCAAAGGACGGACGGGCTACCGGATGGGGCATGCGCAGCTGCTCGATTCCATGATCTCGGACGGGCTCTGGGACCCCTACAAGAACGTCCACATGGGAAACTGCGCCGAGATCTGCGCTGCCAAGTACGCATTCTCCCGCGAGGCCCAGGACGCCTACGCCCTCGAGAGCTACCAGCGGGCGCGCCGCGCGAACGAAGCCGGAGATTTCCGGGCCGAGTTCGCGGCGGTGACGATCGAGGGGAAGAAAGGACCGACGACCGTCGACCGGGACGAGGAGCCGTTCGCCACCCCTCTCGAGAAGCTCGAGAAGATGGGGTCGCTCAAGCCGGCCTTCCAGAAGGACGGGACGGTCACGGCGGCGAACGCCTCGAAGATCAACGACGGCGCCGCGGCCCTGGTCCTCGCGACGGAGGGGGCGACCGCGGAGCAGAAGGCAAAGCCGATCGCGCGGATCCTCGCCCAGGCCTCGCACGCCCAGGAACCGGAGTGGTTCACGACGGCGCCCGTTCCGGCGGCGCGCAAGGCCGCCGAGCGCGCGGGGCTCGCGCTCTCGGACATCGACCTCTTCGAGGTCAACGAGGCCTTCGCCGTCGTCGCGATGGCGTTCATCAAGGATCTCGATCTCGACCCGAACCGGGTCAACGTGAACGGCGGGGCGGTGGCGCTCGGCCATCCGATCGGCGCCTCCGGGGCCCGCATCCTGACGTCGCTCGTCCACGCCCTCCGGGCGCGGAAGAAGAAGTACGGACTCGCCGCGATCTGCATCGGCGGGGGCGAAGCGGTCGCCGTCGTCGTGGAAGCGCTGTAAGGGCACGAAACCTGCGAACGGGGACCGGGAAGGCGGGGTTGCGCCCTTTTTGGAGACGACATGATCGACAAGGTGATGAAGGCGGCGACGCCGAGCGAGGCCGCAACGGCGGCCGTGGCCGACATTCCGTCGGGGGCCACGCTTCTCGTCGGGGGCTTCGGCCTCTGCGGCATCCCGGAGAACCTGATCCTCGCCCTGGCCGAGCGGGACGTCGAGGGGCTGACCTGCGTCTCGAACAACTGCGGCGTTGACGACTGGGGTCTCGGGATCCTCCTCGGGAAGCGGAAGATCCGGAAGATGCTCTCTTCGTACGTGGGCGAAAACGCCGAGTTCGAGCGCCAGTTCCTCGCGAAGGAGCTCGAGCTCGAGTTCTGCCCGCAGGGGACGCTCGCCGAGCGGCTGCGGGCGGGTGGCGCGGGCATCGCCGGGTTCTACACGCCCACCGGCGTCGGGACCATCGTGGCGGAGGGGAAGGAGACCCGAGTCTTCGACGGCCGCGAGTACGTCCTGGAGCGCGGCATCACGGGCGACTTCGCCCTCGTGGCCGCGTGGAAGGGGGACCGGCTCGGGAACCTCGTCTACCGGAAGACGGCGCGGAACTTCAACCCGATGGCGGCCACGGCCG
>JBBIPB010000062.1:0-15378 GCA_037443065.1 Acidobacteriota bacterium
GACCGGTGCCCGGGAGAAAGAAGCCATGACGACCCTGATCATCCGCATCCTCGTGAATGCCGCAGCCCTCTGGGTCGCGGCCCGGCTCATTCCGGGCATCGAAGCGGGCGGCGTCGGCTCGGTCCTCGCGACCGCCGTCGTCTTCGGCGTGATGAACGCCCTCATCAAGCCGTTCCTGAAACTCGTCAGCTGTCCGATCATTCTCCTGACGCTCGGCCTCTTCACGCTCGTCGTGAACGCCGTCATGCTCATGCTGACCGCGTGGTTCGGGGCGAAGCTGGGGATCGACTTCCGGGTGGACGGCTTCGTCGCGGCGTTTCTCGGAGCCCTTCTCGTCTCGATCGTCTCGACGGTCCTCTCCTGGCTCGTCCCCGACGGGAAGTAGCCGGCGAAGAAAGTCCGCGCCGAAACGGGCGCGGAGAACAACCTCCCAAGGAGATCCCTTGAAGAATCGCCACATCATCCTCGCCCTCGTCGTCCTCGCCCTCGGCTGCGGAAAGAATGAAACCGCTCCATCCGTCGCGAAGGCTCCGGCTGCCGCCCCGCCGGCCTCCGCGGCGGAGACCCCGATCCCGAAGCTCACGGTCCGCGGCGTCGTCGAGGAGACATTCGACGCGTCGGAGTACACCTACATGCGCCTGAAGACGGTGGACGGCGAGCTGTGGGCCGCCGTCGGGAAGTCCGCCGTAAAGAAAGGTGACGAGGTCACCGTCGTCGATGCCGCCCGAATGGACGGCTTCGAGAGCAAGACCTTGAACAGGACGTTCGACAAGATCGTCTTCGGCAACCTCGGTACGCCGGGGAACGCCTCCGGACCCGCGGACGTCGGGAAGATCGAGGTGAAGAGAGCCGAAGGGGCTCGCGGAAGGACCGTGGCCGAGCTGTTCGCCCAGAAAGGGCCACTCAAGGACAGGGAGGTCTCCGTCCGCGGGAAGGTCGTGAAGTTCACCGGTGGCGTGATGGGGAAGAACTGGATTCACCTTCGGGACGGCTCCGGGACGCGCGAGGGGAAGAACGACGACGTGACCGTCACGACGACCCAGGTCGCCGCCGTCGGCGACGTC
Source organism: Acidobacteriota bacterium (assembly GCA_037443065.1). Classification (GTDB taxonomy): domain Bacteria; phylum Acidobacteriota; class Thermoanaerobaculia; order UBA5066; family UBA5066; genus DAOMFB01. Next base: position 1,065 of record JBBIPB010000062.1, read on the forward strand.
GTCCTCGCAACCGGCACGGTCCGTCTCGACAAGGACTTCGGAGCCGGCTACACGTACCCCGTCCTGATCGAGAACGCGAAGCTGTCGAAGTGACGGAAGGCTTGACAGGCACGGTACCCTTTACCTCTCGATGAACGCGAGCCTCTTTACGTCGGCCTGCATGTCCCACCGCGGCTACTCGTATCCCGCGGCGGGGAGGGGGCCGGCCGCGTAAGGCCGCGCAAGACACCCGGGCTTCACGAGAAGCCCCCCTCCCCGAGACGAACGGCGGAGGGGGGCTTTTTTCATTTGCCGGACGCGGAGGAGACGATGAGCGAGACGATCCGGGACGACGACTCAACGACGCTGGTGACGAGCCCGAGCACGGGTTACCAGGGGCAACCCGGCTCGTTTTCGGCCCGGGCCGCCGCCCGCTGCGGCCGCCCGGTCCCCTATCCTTCGTTCGACCGCCTCCTTCGCGCCCTCGCCGCCGGCGAGGTGGACGAAGGGGTGATCCCGGCGGCGACACGCGTGGCGGGGCCCGTTCTCGAACCGCTCGAGGCGCTGGCCCGGATCCTCGCGCCCGGCGGTCCGCACTTCGTCGTGACCGAGGAGATCGAGGTCCCCGTCCGTCTCGTCCTCGCGGCCCCTCGCGGCGTGGAGCTCCCGGCAATCCGGGAGGTCTGGTCGCAGCCGCCGGCCCTTCGGCAGTGCGTGCGCTTCCTGTCGCTTCTCGACGCGGCCGTGCACGAGACGTTCGACACGGCCGAGGCCGCCACGCGTGTGGCTGCTCTCGGGGGCCCGCGCGCGGCCGTCTGCGCCGAGGAGGCGGCGCTCGAGGCGGGGCTCGTCATCCTCGAGGAGGACGTCTCCGACATCCGGCCGAACGCGACGCGCTTCTTCCGGCTCCTCCGTGCGAACGGCCACGACGTCGAGCCGTCGATCCGCGTCCTCCGGTTCGCAGGAGCGCGCCTCGCGGCGGCGCTCGAGGAGGCGGGAGCGGAGCTGCTCGCCCTCCCCGGGACGCCGGAGAGCCCGGTGCACGGCTTCGCGGTCCTCCCGTCGGCGGCACTCCCGAACGCGACGGGGCTCAAGGCGCGTGCGGGGGAAACGCTCCTCTGGCTCGGGCCGACACCGGATCACCTTCCGCCTCCCCGGCTGAAGGACCTCCCGCGCACCACGGAAGTCCGGCCACCGACCGTCGTCACCATCGGTCCCTTTGCCGTCGGCGGCGGGAAACGGGCCGTCATCGCGGGTCCCTGCGCCGTCGAGTCGCCTGAGCAGGTGATGCGCCTCGCGAAGGAAGTCGCGCGCGCGGGCGCCACGGCGCTTCGGGGCGGCGTCTTCAAACCGCGGACCAGTCCCTACGCCTTCCAGGGACACGGGCTCGAGGCCCTGGCGTGGCTCAGGGCGGCGGGAGATTTCGTCGGGCTTCCGATCGTGACGGAGGTGATGGCGCCGGCGCAGGTCGGGCCTGTCGCCGAGGTGGCCGACGTCCTCCAGATCGGCGCCCGCAACTGTCAGAACTACGACCTCCTCCGCGAGGCCGGAAAGACCCGGCGGCCGGTGCTCCTGAAGCGCGGCTTCGGAACGACGGTCGAGGAGTGGCTCGCGGCCGCGGAGTACGTCCTCGAGGGAGGGAGCCGCGACGTGATGCTCTGCGAGCGCGGGATCCGGACTTTCGAGAAGTCGACGCGCGGGACGCTCGACGTCGGCGGCCTCCTCGTGGCGCGCGGCCTGACGCACCTTCCGCTCCTCGCCGACCCGTCGCACGCGGCGGGGCGGCGCGACCTGGTCGCGGGCCTCGCGCGCGCGGCGTGGGGGGCGGGGGCGGATGGCCTGATGATCGAGGTGCACGACGTCCCCGAGAGCGCGCTTTGCGACGGGCCGCAGGCCCTCCTTCCCGAGGATCTCGAGCTGCTTCTGGACGAGTTCGGCTTCCTCCCGGGGCCGAGCGGCTCGGTCGAGCGGGTCCGCCGTGCGATCGACCGGGTCGACGCCGAGATCGGGCGGAGCGTCTCACGCCGCCTCGCTCTCTGCCGCGCCGTCGCCGAGACGAAGCGGGCAAGCGGCCGGCCAATCCGGGACGAGGCCCGCGAGGCGACGGTCCGCGCGCGCTTCGAGGAGGCGCTCGGCCCCGACGCGCCCGGCGCGGCCCTCCTGGCCGATGCGCTGATTTCGCTGGGGCTTGAGGCGGAAGGATGGAAGAGCTAGTCCCCGATGATCTTGATGAGAATCCGCTTCGGCCGCCGGCCATCCCACTCGCCATAGAAGATCCGCTCCCACGTCCCGAAGTCGAGCTTCGCCTTCGTGATCGCGACGACGACCTCGCGCCCCATCAGCTGCCGCTTGATGTGGGCGTCGGCGTTCTCCTCGCCGGTGTCGTTGTGCCGGTACCGGGAGGTCGGCTCGTGGGGAACGAGCGCCTCGAAGAAGCGCTCGTAGTCGCCGTGAAGTCCGGGCTCGTCGTCGTTGACGAAGACCGACGCCGTGATGTGCATCGGGTTCACGAGGCAGAGCCCTTCGGTCACTCCGCTTTCGCGAAGGGCGGCCTCGACGTCGGGCGTGATGTTCACGAAGCCGAGCCGCTTCGGGACGTTCAGCGTCAGGACTTTCCGGTAGGACTTCATGGGGCGATCTTACTGAGGGGCGGCCGCGAAGCGACGGGGTCCGGGGGTGTCCCGGAGCTGGACGATCTCGCGCTCCCGAAGAGTGAAGCCGGGGGGTCCGGGGCACCCGCCCCTCCTCGATCCGGCCACCCCCGATCGGGTGGCGCGAGAACCCTCGTGATTCGGGCGCCGAATGGGGTAATCTTGTCGAGATGAGTTCTCACACGGACGAACGCCGCATCTTCTCCGACTTCCTCAAACGCCGGGGGCTGAAGACGACGCGCGAGCGGACGGCGCTCTTCGACGAGATCTTCTCGACCCATCGGCATTTCGACGCCGAGGACCTCGTCCTCCGGATGCGCGAGCGGGGCGTGAAGATCAGCCGCGCGACCGTCTACCGGACGCTGGAGCTTCTCTTCGACTGCGGTCTCGTCGGCCGTGTCCGGCTGAACGAGGAGAAGTACCGCTACGAGCGGCTCCGGAAGGGCGAGCACCACGACCACCTCGTTTGCACCTCGTGCGGGAAGGTGATCGAGTTCGTCGACCGGGCGATCGAGCGGCGGCAGGAGGCGGTCTGCAAGGGACACGACTTCCTCCCGACGTCGCACGCGCATCAGATCCGCGGCCTCTGCGCGTCGTGCCGGCCGCGCAGCGCGAAGTCGTCCAAGCATCCACCGTCGCCGTAGTCCCGGCGTGACCGCCGCCATCGTCTGGTTCCGGCGAAATCTCCGGCTGGATGACAACGCGGCCCTCTCGGCGGCCCTCCGGCACGCCGACGCGGTCGTGCCGCTCTTCGTCCTCGACGACTTCTCCCTCACGGAGGACTTCTCGGCGCCGCGGCTCGCCGTCCTCGCGAATTCCCTCCGGGAACTCGAGGAGCGGCTCCGCTTCCGCGGCTCCCGCCTCGTCGTCCGAAGAGGGCCGCCGGGCGAGGCTCTCCCGGCCCTCTGCCGGGAGACGGGGGCCACTGCCGTCTTTACCCACCGCGACCACGAGCCCCACGCGAAAGAGCAAGAGACGGAGGCGCGTCTCTCTCTCGAGCGCTCCGGCGCGGCGCTTTCTCTCGTCGAGGACCTCCACCTCGTGCCGGCCGGTTCTCTGACGACCGGGGCCGGGCGTCCCTTCACGGTCTACACCCCGTTCGCCCGCCGCTGGCTCGAGAGGGACAAGGAGCCGCCACTCCCCGAGCCGGGCCGGATCCCGACGCCGGACGCCGTCCTGAAGGAGGGCTTCCGGTCGGTCCCGCTCGACAGGCCGCACGGCCTTCAGGAGAAGGGCGCGCCGGCGAACCCGAAGGGAGGCGCGAGAGAGGCGCGCCGCCTCTGGGATGCTTTCGGGTCGGGGGCGCTTCGCCGCTATTGGCCGGAGAGGGACCGGCCCGATCTCTCCGGGACTTCGCGCCTCTCACCCCACCTCCATTTCGGGACGATCGGGGTGAGGCGCCTCTTCGCCGAAGCGCGCGCGGCCCGGAGGGAGGCGGATGCGGCGGGACGACGCTCGATCGAGACGTTCGTGAAGGAACTCGCGTGGAGGGAGTTCTACGCGTCGGTTCTCGAGGCGTTCCCGCAGGCCGCGACGGAGAGTTTCCGCCCCGAGTTCGACCGGTTCCCGTGGGTCGCGGGCGAGGAAGAGGCACGGCTCTTCTCCGCCTGGGCCGAGGGGCGGACCGGCTATCCGATCGTCGACGCGGGAATGCGGCAGCTCCTCCACGAAGGGTGGATGCACAACCGGGTCCGGATGATCGTGGCGTCGTTCCTGACGAAGGACCTCCTCGTCGACTGGCGGAAGGGAGAGGCCTTTTTCCGGCGGCATCTCGCCGACGGCGACGTCGCGTCGAACAGCGGCGGCTGGCAATGGGCGGCCGGCTCGGGGACCGACGCGCAGCCCTTCTTCCGAATCTTCAACCCGGTGCTCCAGGGGCGGAAGTTCGACCCGGACGGCGTCTATGTGCGGCGCTGGATTCCGGAACTCTCGAAGGCGGGGACGGAACGACCGGCTGAGATCCACGCTCCGTGGGCGCTCGCGACGGCGCCGAGAGACTACCCTGCTCCCGTCGTCGACCACGCGGCCACCCGCGCTCGGGCCCTGACGGCCTTCGGGACGATCAAGGGCTGAGAAGCGTCCGTCAGGGAACGGCGGCACCCGTCCGCGGGGTCGAGGCCGGAACCGTGTCAGGGACGCCGTAGAGCGCGGCGTACGCCCCCTCGAAGAAGAGGACGCGCTTCACGTAGAGCCTCGTCTCGGAAAAGGGGATCGACTCGACGAATTCATCGGCGGGGAGGGCGGCGAGGTCGGCCCTCCAGCGGCGCGCCCGCCCCGGCCCCGCGTTGTAAGCGACGAGGGCGAGGAGGGCGTCGCCGCCGAAGTCGTCGAGGAGCCGGCGCAGGTACGCGACTCCGAGCCGGACGTTGACCTCCGGATTCCCGAGATCGGGGCGCCCGCCATGACCGTCGCGCCGGTGAAGCAGCCGTCCGGTCGCGGGCATCAGCTGCATCAGGCCGACCGCCCCGGTCCGCGACCGGATGTCGGTTGCAAAAACGCTCTCCTGCCGGACGAGGCCGAACAGGAGGGCGGGGGGGATCGAGGAAGCGGTCGCGAGTTCGGAAAGAAGAGCCGCGTGGGCGTTCGGGTAGTAGAGGTGCCGGACGAAAAGAGGGATTTCCCCCTCTTCCGGCGAGCCGAGGGCGGGCCAGCGCCGCTTCAGAAACGAGACGGCCCGCCGATAATCACCCCTTTCGGCGGCGACGGCGGCGAGGAAGAGAGGATCATTGGTCCCTTCGGCCTCGGCCGCATCCTCGGCGAGGTCGGGGAGGCCGCAGGCGAGGAGTTCGCGCGACGGCGGCCCCGGAGACTCGCCGTCGAGCCCGGACCGAGCTTCCACGAGCGGCGGTGCCGGGGATCCTCCCGGGGGCGGGACGCCGAGCGCCGCCGCCGCCCACGCCGCGTAGAGATCGGGCGAGGTCCCATTCACGAGAGCCGCGAGGTGCGCGCGGCCCTCCGCGGCGAATCCGGCCTTCTCGCGGGCGCGCCCGGCCCAGTACGTCGCACGGCGGCGGATCGCCGGGTCGTGGTAAAGGAGGGCCTGCTCCTCGAGGGCAGCGGCGGCCCTCTCGAACCGGCCCTGCCGGTACTCCCCGAAGGCCTCCCGGAAAAAGTCGTCCGAGGCCGCTCCTGAGCCAGGGTCGAGAGCGAGGAGCTCCTCGATCCGGCTTCGAGCGACGTCGCTTCGGCCGGAGCGGAGGGCGACGCGGGCGGCGTCGGCCAGGAGACGGCGGCGGTCGGCGGCGGCGACAGGCTCAGCGAGCAGCTCGCCCGCGCGTGCGAGGAGGCCGTCGGCACGGTGTTTCGCGGCATTGCCGAAGGGCCGCGGCGGTGCGGGAGGCCTGGTCGGTGTCTTCGCGCGTCCCCGGCGCGAGCGCCTCACGCGGGACGGTGCGCTCGCGCTCCGCAAGAGGCTCCGCATTTCGGCGTCCACCTCGAGAGAGCGCTCGCGAAGCAGAGCCGCATCGTCCGCCGTCGAGGCCCGAACGAGCCGGGCGAGCCGGAGGGCCTCGACCGTGTCGCCGAGAACGAGACGCGCCTCAGCGGCGTCGAGCCGCGCCTCCACACCGGCGGGCACGCGCGGAACGAGCGATGCCGCCAGCCTAGGGTTTCGAGAGGCGACGGCGAGGGCGCGCACCGCCCGGATCTCCCCGGGACCCGCGCGAACGGCAGCCTCGAACTCCGAGAGGTCGGTCGCGTCAAAGAGGTCGGCGGCGCGTTCCGGCGCGTCCGGGAACGCGGCGGCGAGTGACTGCCGGAGCCGCCGCGACACGGCCGCCGTCGACGCGACGCGCGCCCGGGCGAGTGCGAGGTCGATCGCCGCCCGCGCGCCCCGCGATTCTCGCAAGTCCCAGCCTTCGAGCGCGGCCCGCGCCGCGCTCTTTTCGCCTGGCGTCCGGGCCATCCGGGCGGCGAGGGTCGCCGCGTCGCGAGCGAGCGGCTCGAACGTCTCGCCGGCGGCCCACGCGAGAAGAGTCGGGACATCCGGGCTCGAGCCCATGAGCCGGATCCATCCCGCGAGTCCCGGAAGGCCGAGACGGGCCGTCGGGAGATCCTCGGCGCTTCCGATCGTCGCCGTCGGCGGGGCGGTGAGCGCGAGAACGGCCCGGGCTGTCCGGAGCCGGACGGACCAGAGGGTCTCCCCGGCGCCGAGGGCCGCTTCCGCCGCCGCCGCGCGCGCCGAAGCGCCTCCTTCCTCGCGGAGGAGGCGCCGGACGGCGGCGAGACGCTCATCCGGACTCGACGAGAAGAGCGCAGGCTCCCCGCCGCGCAGTGTGGGCGGGGCGGCGAGAAACAGCAGAACGATTCCCGCCCCGGCACGCCGGGCCGAACGGGTCACGATCGTGCGGGATGGGTCAGGCCGAAGAGCCAAGCGCCTCGGGGCGTCCGTCGGCGAGGATCCGGACGAGCTCGTCGCGGAAGAAGTCCCCTTCGCGGCGGATCGCTTCGGGAGTCCGCTCTTCGAAGACCTGCCGGCTCCGGTCGATGTCGTCCTTCAGCCGCGCGTAGAGATCGTTCGCCACGCGTCCTTCCTCGACCTTCTTCTCGTTGTAGAGCTTGATCTCGGAGACGAGAAGGCGGGCGAGGCGGCGGGCGTCGTCCTTCTGCCGCTCGGGGTCGGCGGCGGCCCCTGCGAGGCGCGAGCGCGGGATGAACCCGGCAATCGGCCGCACCTCGGTCGTGGTCGGCGCGGCCGGCGGCCTGGCCCCGATGGCGGGGATCGTCGGCGGAGGCGTCATCGGAGCCGGCGGGGCTCCGAGCGGGACGGCCGCGGGCAAGGGGGCAAGTGCCGGCGCGGCTGGCCCGCCTGCCCCGCGCAGGGATTCGAAAGCCTGCGAGAATTCGCCGGTCGTCGTCTGGGAAAGCGGCGGCGGGAACGAACTCGGGGGCCGGGTCGGAACCGGCGGCGGGGCCGGGATCGTCGGCAACGGCAGCTGGGGTGCGTGCCGGGGCTCCGGCGGCGGCTCGAAATGGAGGTCCAGCTCTGGAACCGCGGCCGGCTTCGGAGAGCCGGCGGGGACCTGCAGCGGCGGCGGCGGCGGCGCTGCCGCGACGGGAGCCGGCGGGGCCGGGGGAAGCGGGGGAGGCGGTGGTGAAACGTGCGGCGGCGAGGGGACGAGCGTCGGGACGGCGACCGTGACGCCCGCATCTCCCGCGACCGGTGCCGCCGGCTTGCGGACGAGACCCGCCGACTCGGCCAGGGCGCGAAGCTGCTCCTCGGGCGCTTTCGGGCGCGGCCGGATCCCGCTCGTCGAGATCGACGGCTCGAGAGGCGCGTGCCTCGCCGGCTCTTGCACGGCCTCGGCCGATACGGCGGCGTGCGGAATTTCGAAGACGAGAGGTGGAGCGGGAGCGGGCTTTCCGGCGTGCCCCTCGAGGGCGGTCGCCCGGAACCGCTCGATCGACTCCCCGGTCGGCGTCAGGGCGGGCGAAGGGATCTTCTTCCGGGCAGCGAGGAGGTCGACAGCCAGCCCCGTGACGAATGTGAGGACTTCGATGGCGGCCTCGTTCAGGCGTCCCTCCTCGCCGGGGAGCTCGTCCGCGTAGACCAGGCCGGCGAGACGGTCGCGGATGACCATCGGAACGAGGAGGGTTCTTGCCGCCGGGCGGCCGGCGAGGGCCTTCCGAAGCGGCGCGGTTTCGTCTGGCGGCTCGGCGAGGCGGGACCGCTGGGCCCGGATCACGTCGGTGGCGAAGGGGTCTTCCTCGACGCCGAGATCGACCGAACGGACGGACTCGTCGTGCCCGCCGGAGGCGTCGAATCCCATCGCCTTCCACCCCGTGATCCGGTCGTTGCGCAGAACGAGGAGGGCGACGCGCGACGCATGCGTCGCGGCCTGGCCGATGAAGCGGGTCAGGACGTCCACCTGCGTCCGCGCCGACTCGATCGAGGAGAGCGATCCGCGGACGAGCGTCCAGTCGGGCGGGGAGGCGGCCCCGGGGACGACCTTCTCGACGACCCGCTCGACGACCTTCTCGACGATCCTGATTTCGGGGGGCGCCGGAGGTGGGACGACGTCCTCCAGCATGATGGCGACGACGTCCTCGGGGAAAAGCGGCTTGGCCTGAGCTGGGATCTTCTCGGAGATGGCCGCGAGGAGTGCCTCGATGTCGCGGCGCGCGTCGACGAGCGACGACTTCCAGGTCGCGAGGTGGTCCTCGAGGTGAGTGGAGAGCGATTCGATCAGTCGTCGTGTAGCGGCGGGGTCGGCCGGCATGGCGTGAGCGTCTCCTCTCGGACCTCCGAAGAAAAAAGAGCCCGGAGCAGAACCCTTATTATAGGCAGGCGCCGCCCCGGCCGCCCGGGGAGGGACCATGGCCCGGGCGTCCGTTGACGGAAGCGCCTTCGGCGGATAAAATTTGAGGTTCGGCTGCGCCCGGTTCCGAGCGGGCAAATCCGGCTGGGGAAGGGGGGAAACCACATGCCGCTGATCGTCGTCAAGGAGGACGAGTCCTTCGAGAACGCGCTCCGCCGCTTCAAGCGGAAGTGCGAAAAGTCCGGCATCCTTTCCGAGCTGAAGAAACGCCAGCACTATGAAAAGCCTTCGGCCAAGCGGAAGCGCAAGGCCATCGCCGCCCGAAAGAAGATGCTCCGAAAACTCGCGGAAGAGCGCCGCACGGGGATGTAGACGCTGAACGAGACTTTTTCCGAACTCGATTGGCCCGGCGTGCTTCGGCTCGCCGGGCGTTTTTGTTCCACGGAGAGGGGACGCGAACGCATCCTCGGCCTTCAGCCGGCCGAAACCCCCGAGGAAGTCGCCCGGCTCCGGAACATCACGCGCGACCTGATCCTCCGCCGCGCCGCCCGCCCGCCGGTCGCCCTCGGCGGACTCGACGAGGGGGCGTCACTCCTCGTTTCCCTCGGTCCGTCGGGGCTCGCGCTCGATCCGGAGGACCTTCTCGATCTCTTCACCTTCCTCGAGCGGTCGGAGGGGGCGCGCCGCGCCGTGCCCGTCCCCGACCTCGATCTTCCCGCGCTGACCGGGCTCCTCGCGCCTCTGGCCGACTTCTCGGACCTCGCGTCGGAGAAGGACCGGATCTTCGAGGCCGACGGGCGCGTGAAGGACACGGCCACGGTCCGGCTCCACTCCGTCCGGGCGGCGATCCTCCGTCTCCGCCGCGACGTCGTGAAGCGGATGGAGGAGCTGGTCCGCGAGAAGAGCGACCTCCTGACGGAGGGATACATCACCGAGAAGGGGGGCCGCTACTGCGTGCCCCTCCGTGCCGACCGGCGCGAAGCCCTGCCGGGGATCGTCCACGAGAAATCGGGGTCGGGTCAGACGCTCTTCGTCGAGCCGATCGCCGTCGTGGAGGCGAACAACGCCCTCGCCGAGGCACTCGAGGAGGAGCGTGAGGAAGTCCGGCGGATCCTGGTGGCTCTCACGGCGCGCTTCGCAGCGCGAAAAGGGGATCTCCTGGCAGCCGTCTCCGTCCTGACGGAACTCGACGCGTTCCAGGCGCGCGCGGAATGGTCGTCGCGCGTCGACGGCGTCTTTCCGGAGGAGGGGGACCACGTCGTCCTCCGGGAGGCGCGGCACCCGCTCCTCGACCGGCGCCTCGCGCCGCTACGCGAGGAGGTCTTCGGTGAGAACGCCGCGGAGCGCGCATCGGACGCGGTGCCGCTCGACCTCGAGATGCCCCACGGGAAGAGGCTTCTCGTCCTTTCGGGCCCGAACGCCGGCGGCAAGACGGTCGTTCTGAAGACGATCGGCCTCTTTGCCCTCCTCGCGCAGTCCGGTTTCGCCCTGCCGGCCGGACGGGGGACACGCTTCCCGGTCTTCGACCGCGTCCTCGTCGTCGCGGGGGACGCTCAGGACCTCCTCGGGGACCTCTCCTCGTTCGAGGCGGCGATGACCCGCACGGCGCGCGTCCTCGCCCGGGCCACGGACGAGAGCCTCGTCCTCCTCGACGAACTCGGAAGCGGAACCGATCCGGACGAAGGGAGCGCGCTCGCCGTCGCCCTTCTCGCGCACGAGGCGGCGCGCGGGGGCCTCACGGTCGCGACAACGCACCTTTCCGCCGTGAAGGAATGGGCTCACGGCGAGAACGCCGTCCTCTCGGCCGCGATGGAATTCGACGAGGCGAGCGGACGGCCGACGTACGCGATCCACCCCGGCGCCGTCGGACGGTCACGGGCCCTCGCCGTCGCCCAGCGGGCCGGGCTCCCCCGCTCCGTCCTCGATGCGGCGCGCGAGCGGCTCGGAGCGGCATGGGCGGCGGCGGACGCCGCGCTCGCGCGGCTCGAGACGGAGACGCAGCAAGCCCGTTCCGAGCGGGAGCGGGCGCGCACACTCACCGCCGAGGCCGAGTCGCGTCTCGACTCCCTCGCACGCGAGAAGTCGGCCCTCGCCGCCGAGAAGTCGCGGCTTGCCGAGAAGGCGCGGCAGCGGGTCGACCGTGCGCTCGAGGCGCTCCGGGAGACGACGCGCCGCGAGCTGGAACGCCTCCGCGAAGAGCTCCGCGCCGGAAGAGCCGTCTCCCGCGGGGCGCTCATGACGGTGACGAATGCGGCGCGGCAGGCTGCGCTCGAGCTCGTCGAGGAGGAAGGGCTCGAAGAGGGACCATCCGGGCCCGTCGTCGTCGGCGAGTTGGTCCGCGTGCGGCCCTGGAAGACGACGGGGCGGCTCCTCCGTCTGGACGCGGCCCGAGGGGAGGCGGAGGTGGACGTCGGCGGGAAGCGGATGAAGGTGGAGATGTCGGCCCTCGTGCCGGCGGGTGGACCACCGCCGTCCTCCCTGCCGCGCGCGGCGCCGAAGCCCGCGCCGCCGCCCCGCCCGGGGGCGGGAAGCGCCGTCTCCTCCCCGGCGGCCGAGATCGTCCTCGTGGGCATGCGCGTCGACGACGCGCTCCCGGAGGTGGAGCAGGCGCTGAACGCGGCGCTCCTCTCGGGGCGCTCGTCGCTTCGAATCGTCCACGGACACGGGACGGGGCGGCTGGCGGCGGCGGTCCGCGAATTTCTGGACGACCACCCGGGCGTCGCGGCCCACCGTCCCGGCGAGCCCCGCGAGGGGGGCGGCGCCGTCACGATCGCGGTGCTCGATGTCTGACGTCTTCTACGACATCAACGACGACGTCAAGCGGGACGTCCTCTCGGCGACCGACCTCGTCGCGCTGATCGGGGCCGCGACGGCACTGAAGAAGGCGGGGCGCTCCTGGAAGGGGCTCTGCCCGTTCCACACCGAGAAGACCCCCTCGTTCCACGTCCACCCCGAGCGGGGCTTCTACTACTGCTTCGGCTGCGGGGCGAAGGGGGACGCGATCACCTTCGTCCGCGAGACGGAGCGGCTCGAGTTTCCCGAGGCGGTCGCATACCTCGCCCGGCGCGCGGGGATCACGCTCCCCGTCCGGAAGAGCGGGACGCGCTCCGATCGCGCCAGGGAAACGGGCATCGCCGAGGCCCTCGCCGCCGCGGCGGCGTTCTTTTCGGCCGCGCTCCCCCGCCATACCGCGGCCGTCGACCTTCTCGCCCGCCGGGGCCTTGGCCTTGCGGAGGCCTCCCTCTTCGGGATCGGCGCGGCTCCCGAGGGATGGGAGTCGCTCAAGTCCGCCCTCACCCCACGTTTCCCCGAGGAGACTCTCGTCCTGGCGGGCCTTCTCCAGCGGCACCCGGACACGGGGCGGGTCTACGACCGGTTCCGGAGCCGGATCACGATCGAGATCCGCGACCCGCGCGGCGAGGTCCTTGGCTTCGGCGCGCGCGCCCTCGGAGACGACCCTCCAAAGTACCTCAACACGCCCGAGACGAACCGCTTCACGAAGGGAAAGCTCCTCTACGGCCTCGACCGCGCGAAGGAGCCGATCCGCCGGTCCGAGACGGCGATACTCGTCGAGGGGTACTTCGACCAGATCGCCCTCGCACGCGCCGGGTGCGAGAACGCCGTCGCCTCGATGGGGACCGCGCTGACGCCGGCTCAGGCCGATCTCCTTTCCCGCCACGCGGCGACCGTCGTTGTCGCGTACGACGGGGACGCCGCGGGCCTCGCGGCGGCGCACAAGGCGTTTCCGCTTCTCCTGGCGCGAGGCGTCGCCGTGAAGCACCTCGCGCTGCCGGACGGACACGACCCCGACTCATTCCTTTTCGAGAAGGGACCGGAGGCGCTCCGGTCGGCGGTGAACGCGGCGCCCGCGCTCGTCCCGGCGCTCCTTTCCGGTATCCCGGAGGCCGGGGCGGATCCGACCGCCCGGGCCGCCCGCCTCCGGGAAGCCGCCGAGATCGTGTCTCAGGCGCGGGACGCTCTCCTCCGCCACGAGCTTCTCTCGGCGCTCTCCCGGGGGACCGGGGTTCCACTCGGGGTCCTTTCGGCCCCGGTTCCGGGCGCCCCCCGCCCGGAGGGAGGGGCTGCGGCCGGGAAGGCGAGGGGAGACGCCCCGGTCTCGAGGCTTCCCGAGGGGGAAGAAAAGGTCCTGTCACTTCTCGTTGCGGAATGGAAGGACGCCGCGGCGGTCGTGCCGCGGATACCGGTCGAGATTTTCTCTCATCCAATTGCCAGAGAAGTGTTTACGGCCATGCGAACCAGGGCCGAGGCGGGGCAGGCCCTTGATTTTTCTGAACTTGAGTCCCATGTTGGAACGGACGCGGGCCCGTGGGTTGCCCGCCTTTTGTTGCAGGATTCGCCCGCGGCAGAGGATCGGGAAGAAGGGGGCACAGGGTTCGCGCGCCTTCATATCCCATTGCTACAGCTCAAGATACGTTACTTGGAGGAATCGGCAGCTCGGCTTCAGCCCGAGATCCAGAAGGCCGAGATGACCGGAGATATGGATGCCCATGCGAGGCTCACGAAAGAGAAGCATGGGCGCGTCGTCGAGGCCGCGCGCCTCAAGGCGGAACTCAAATCGGAATTGAAGCGTCCCAATATCCGGGACGCACGGGAGTGACGAATCGGTGACCGTTGAAGAAAAGCACCCGGAAGTCCGGACCCTCATCGCCCTCGGCAAGGAGCGCGGGTACCTCCTCTACGAGGAGATCTACCAGGCCCTCCCCGAAGAACTGACGAACGCTCCGGAAGAGCTGGACGAGATCTACATCCGTTTCGGCGACTACGGCATCGAGGTCGTGGACCTCCCGGCCAAGGCGACGCCCAGGAAGGTCGTGGCCCCTGCCGGCCCGGTCAGCACGGCCGAACCGGCGACCCCCGACCCGACCGCGGTCGAGAAGACCAACGACCCGGTCCGGATGTACCTGCGCGAGATGGGGACCGTGAAGCTCCTCGACCGCGAGGGCGAGGTCTCCATTGCCCGCCGGATCGAGACGGGCGAGGCGAAGATCTACCGCGCGCTCTCGACGAACCGCGTCGTCCTCGAAGAGATCCTCCGGATCGTCGAGGCAGCCAAGAAGGACAAGAACGTGGCGCGCGGGTTCCTCGAGTTCGCAGCCGCGGCGCTCGAAGAAAACGACGAGATCGACCCGCGCACGGCACACCGGATCGAGGCGATCCTCGGCCACTTCAAGAAAATCGCGAAGCTGGACGGCGAGCTCCGGAAGCTCTTCGACCGGAAGAAAGCGGCGCCGAAGCCGAAGAAGGGGTCCGCGAAGCCCAAGGCCCCCGTGAAGTCCGTCTCCGGGCGCCCCCCGCAATCCGTCGTCGACCCGGCGATCGACCGCCGCATCTCCGAGATCGCGCGGCTCATCCACCTGATCGACTTCACCCCCGCGACCCTCCAGCGGATGGTGAACATCCTCAAGG
>JBBIPB010000063.1:0-15298 GCA_037443065.1 Acidobacteriota bacterium
TCCCCGTCTGGAAGATGACGAGCGGGAAGTGGTCGTCGAGCTTCCCGGCGATGACCTCCTCCGCGGCCGCGACGATGAGCTTTGCCTTTGCGTCGGAGAGCAGACCCAGATCCCGGTTCACCTCCGCCGCGGCCCTCTTCAGGATGCCAAAGGCCCTGATCATCGGACGTCCGAACCGGATCTCGCCGATCTCGAAGTTCCGGAGGGAGCGCTGCGTCTGCGCGCCCCAGTAGCGGTCCGCGGGGACTGCGATCTCGCCCATCGTGTCCATCTCGATCCGTGTGGCCATGGCGGCCCCTCCGTGAGAGGAAGACTCAGTCCGACGATCTTAGCCGCCGCGGAGTAGACTTGCCTGGTCAATCGGGGTGACGTCTGCTTCCCGGGCGACAGGGGGGGAATGATACTCGGCGGGTCCGTACGGATCGCCGTCAAGGCGGCGGCCTTGTTCGTCGTGGCGGTGGGAGCCCTCGTGCTGGCCGGCTGGCTTCTCGGCATTCCGGCGCTCATGCGGATCGTGCCCGGAGCCGTCGCGATGGTGCCCGGCACGGCGGTCGGCTTCCTTCTCTCGGGCATGGCCCTCTGGCTGCGGGCGGGAGAGCGGAGCGTCTGGCGGCTTCGCGTGTCGGGGGCGGCCGCGGCGGGGGCGGGTCTCCTCGGCCTGATGAATCTCGTTGAGTACTTTTCGGGCAGGGATCTCGGCATCGACGAGCTGCTCTTCCGCGACCCGGCCGGCCTGACCGGGGCCATGCCCGGCCGTATGGCGGCAGCCACCGCGCTGAGCTTCGTCGCGTTCGCGGCGGCATCGCTGCTGCCGGAGCGGCGCGAGGCCTCGTGGGTCGTCGACACCCTGGCTCTCGTCCCCGGCCTGCTCGGCCTCGTCTCCCTGACCGGATACATCTATGGCATGCCCGGGTTCTACTGGGTCGGCAGCTACAAGGGGATGGCGATCCACACCGCTGTGGGGTTCATCGGGCTCACAACCGGTGCCCTTTTCGCGCGCCCGACCGGGGGCGTTTCGCGCCTGGTCCTCAGTGACACGGTCGGAGGCGAGGTCGCCCGGCGGATGCTGCCGGTGGTTCTCGGCGCGCCGCTTCTTCTCGCCGGGCTCGGCCTCCTCGGCCAGAAGACCGGAGTTCTCGGTCCGGAATTCGAGGATGCGCTGATCGCCGTGGCGAGCGTCGTGATTCTCCTGGCCGTTCTCGTGATGGTCGCCGAACGGCTTCGCCGTGCGGATGAAGAGAAGCGAAATGCTCAGGGGACGCTGGAAAAGAGCGAACAACGCTTCCGGGCGCTATTCGAGCGGGCGGGCGACGCGATCTTCGTGGTGGGAGAAGACGGAAGAATCCGCGATGCGAACCTGGCGGCTGAAGCAGGCTACGGCTTTTCGCGCGAGGCTCTCGTCGGCCGGCACGTGGCGGACTTCCGCCCGGAGGAGCAGCGAAGGACGGCGCGGGCCAATCTCGAGGCTGCCAAGCAGCGCGGCCACCTCGTATTCGAGGGTGAGCACCTCCGCGCCGACGGCAGCCGGTTTCCGGTGGAAGTGAGCGCCCGGCGGGTGGACCTGCAGCAGGAAGTCGTCCACTTCTCCGTCGTCCGCGACATCACGATTCAGAAGCGCGCCGAGGCGCGGATTCGCCAGCTCAACCGCCTTCTCCGGACCGTCAGCGAGATCAGCCAGGCGATCGTCCGCACGGACGACCGGGAGACGCTTCTGTCGGAGGCCTGCCGCGTCCTCGTCGAGCACGGCGGCTTCCGAATGGCGTGGATTGGCATCTTCGATCCGGCGACCAGCCGCGTCGTCCCGGCGGCGCGTGCCGGCGAGGGGGCGGAATACCTCGACGGGATCGTGGTCCGCTCTGACGACTCGCCGGAGGGGAAGGGGCCGGTGGGGACGGCAATCCGGACTGGGCGGCACGTCGTCATCGGCGATCTGGCGGCGGACCCGGTCCGCTCGCCCTGGCTCGAACGGCAGCTTGCGTACGGTTTCCGATCCGGAGGCGCGTTTCCGCTCCGCGTCCGTGGCGAAGTCGTCGGGGCTCTGAAGATCTACTCCGCCGAGCTTCTTGCGATCGGCGAGGAGGAGACGGCGCTCCTGGACGAGCTGGCCGGCGACCTCGGGTTCGCGCTCGAGGCTCTCGACGACCGAGCCGAGCGCCGTTGGGTCGAGGAGGCGCTCCGGGAGAGCGAGGAGCGATTCAGGGGCCTCTACGAAAACTCGCTCCTCGGGTTGTACAGAACCACCCCCGACGGGACGATCCTGATGGCCAACCCGAGCCTCTGCCGAATGCTCGGTTATGACTCTTTCGAGGAGTTGAAGAGACGAAATCTGGAAGGAGAGGGTTTCGAGCCGTCCTATCCTCGCACGGAGTTCCGAAGGAAGCTGGAGGAAGAGGGCGCCGTGATGGGGCTGGAGTCGCGCTGGAAGAGGCGCAACGGAAGCGTTCTCTTCGTGCGGGAGAGCGCCATCGCCAACCGTGACCGCGCAGGGAAGGTTCTCTATTACGAAGGTACGGTGGAAGACATCACCGAGCGCAAGCGGGCCGAGGAGGAACTCGCCGGCGTGCAGCAGCAGCTTCTCCAGGCCCAGAAGATGGAAGCAATCGGCCGGCTCGCCGGAGGCGTCGCGCACGACTTCAACAACCTGCTGACGGTCATTCAGGGGTACGGCGAGATGCTCTCGACGTCGCTCGCCGCCGACGAGGTGCGCCGGGAAGAAGTGGCGGAAATCCTGAAGGCGGCCGAACGGGCCGCCACGCTCACGCGCCAGCTCCTCGCGTTCGGCAGGCGGCAGGTGCTCGAGATGCAGCTTCTCGACCTCGGCGCGGTTGTGAGCGACACCGAGAAGATGCTGCGGCGTCTGATCGGCGAGGATGTCGAGCTGGTCGTTCAGAAGCCCGGGGGGACTTCCCTCGTGAAGGCCGATCCCGGACAGATCGAACAGGTCCTCCTGAATCTCGCGGTCAACTCGCGCGACGCCATGCCGGAGGGCGGCCGCCTCACGATCGAGCTGGCCGAACAGTATCTCGCCGCACCGCTTCCGATGGCCGACTCTGCGATCCCGGCCGGGAGCTACGTGGTCCTGACCGCGACCGACACGGGGAGCGGCATGAACGCCGAGACGCTCACACATATCTTCGAGCCCTTCTTCACGACGAAGGAGAAGGGGAAGGGTACGGGACTGGGCCTCGCGACGGTCTACGGCATCGTAAAGCAGAGCGGTGGCTACGTCCTCGTCGCGAGCGAGCCGGGACGGGGGACGACGTTTCGGGTCTTCCTCCCGCGGGCGGACGGGAAACCTCCCGCGAAGCCGGAGGCGCCGGCGAACGGGACCGGCGGGACCGAGACGATCCTCCTCGTCGAGGACGAGCCGGGCGTCCGCGAGCTGGCGCACCGGCTTCTCGAGGTGCGGGGCTATCGAGTTCTCGCAGCCGTCAGCAGCGCAGAGGCCCTCGAGCTGGCGGACCGGCACGAGGGGCCCATTCACCTGCTCGTGACGGATCTCGTGATGCCCGGCATGAACGGCCACCGACTGGCCGAGACGCTGACGCTCCGAAGACCCGGGACACGCGTCCTCTTCATCTCCGGCTACTCGTCCGGCCTCCTTTCGCGCGAGGGACTGCGCAAGGGTGGTTTGCACTTCCTGCAGAAACCCTTCACCGAGGTAGCGCTCGCCAGGTCCGTCCGCAAGGCCCTCACGGGCCAGCCGCCCGGCGAGGCGCCCCGGCTTTCGTAGACTCACGGGGCCATGAAAGCCATCCGCGTCCACGAAAACGGCGGTCCCGAGGTCCTGAACTACGAGACGATCCCCGCTCCTCGCCCGCAGGAAGGAGAGGCGCTCGTCGCCATCGAGGCGATCGGGCTCAATTTCATCGAGGTCTACGTCCGCCTCGGGCTCTACAAGTCGGCGCTTCCCTTCACCCCCGGCGGCGAATGCGCCGGCACCGTCACGGCTGTGGGGGAAGGGGTCACCGGGGTGAAGCGGGGGGACCTCGTGGCCACCGTCAACGCGTCAGGCACCTATGCGGAGGAGACGCTCGTGAAAACCGACCGCCTCGTTCCGCTACCTCACGGCGTCACGGCGCGGCAGGGGGCCGCCGCGATGCTGCAGGGGATGACGGCCCACTACCTGACGACGTCGACCTATCCCGTCAAGCCGGGCGATGTCTGCCTCGTTCACGCCGCGGCGGGGGGCGTCGGCCTCCTCCTCTGCCAGATGGCGAAGAGGCGCGGGGCGCGCGTGATCGGGACGGTCTCGACGCCGGAGAAGGCTGCCCTCGCGAAGGAGGCCGGCGCGGACCATACCGTCCTTTACACGACCGAAGACTTCGTCGCCGCGGCAAAGGATTTCACCCACGGCCGCGGCGTGAACGTGATCTACGACTCGGTGGGGAAGACGACCTTCGAGAAGGGGCTCGACGCCCTCGCCCTTCGTGGGATGATGGCGCTCTACGGGCAGGCGAGCGGGCCGGTCGGCCCCTTCGACCCACAGGTCCTGAACCAGAAAGGCTCGGTCTTTCTGACGCGCCCGAGCCTCTTCCATTACATCGCCACGCGGGAGGAGTTGCTGGCGCGCGCCGGCGACGTCCTCGGCTGGGTGAAGGAAGGCTCGCTCAAGCTCCGGATCGGCGCCGAGTTCCCCCTCGCGAAGGCCGAAGCGGCCCACCGCGCGCTGGAAGGGCGGCAGACGACGGGAAAGGTGCTGTTGATTCCGTAGGCCGCGCGCTCCAGATCCAGACGCTCCCCTCGGGCCGGCCGGGCGGATTCGTCCAGACGAGCCGGCTCGCGTGGAGAAGGGGCGCAGGAGCCTCCGGGCCGTCGCCGGCGTCGTAGAGCCTGTCCCCGAGGAGGGGAGTGCCGAGATGGGCGAGGTGAACCCGGAGCTGGTGCATCCGCCCGGTCTCGGGGACCAGCTCGACGAGGGCGGTCGTTCCGCGATCCTCCACGACGCGGTACGCCGTGACCGCGGGCCTTCCGGCCGGGTGGACGGCCGTCCGTCCCGGTGGCGGAACCGCCGGTATCGCTCCGACGCGGCGGCCCGCCAGGAGATGTCCCGCGCGCGAGGGACCGTAGGCGGCCCTGAGCGCGCGGCGAAGCGACTCGGGCTTCGAGGTGCGGTGCTCGAGGACGGGTGCGTTCACGACGCCCTCGGGGGGCGACGGGACGCCGCGCGTTCTCGCGAGGTAGACCTTCGTCACGTCGCGGACCCATGCCCCATGGGCGGCGCGGAGCGCGGCGGCGCCGCGCGCGAAGAGCAGCACGCCCGAGGTCTCGCGGTCGAGACGGTGGACGAGCGCGAGGTCCTCGCCCATCGCGGCACGCAGCTCTTCGAGCAGGCCGCCCTTCCCGTGGACGACGCGTCCTGCCGGCTTGTTCACGGCGACGTAGTCCCCCGCCCCCTCCGGTGAGGGAAGAACTTCGATTCCGGTGTCGTTCATGAATCGCCTGACCGCCGCCTCGCGTCAGTCCTGGAGCGCCCGGGCGACCGGCTCCGGGACGAGGCAGAAGCCTCCGTAATCGAAGGCCATGAGCGCTGTGAGCGGGAGACGCGCGAGCAGGAAGACCACGACGAGCAGACGCAGCCATCGTCTCTCGAAGGGCCAGCGGGCGCTGATCCATGCGGTGACCGGGAGACACGCCGCGGGAGCTGCGATGACGACATGCCACGTCTGCAGCGTGATGGGAGAGAGGCCCGCGGCCAGGAGCAGCGCTCCCACCGCGCTCCACGTGTAGGCGCTCATCCAGCGCTCCGGCGACGGGCGGTCCGGCTCGCGGGTCCGGCGAAACCACCACCACGTCGCCCCGGCCGTGACGAGCACGGAGGCCGACGCCAGCCAGCCGCCCAGTCGGTAGATGAGGCACCAGAAGGTATCGGTCATGCCACCGCCGATCGACGCGCTGGCGCAGGAGACGCAGTCCCCCGCGTACATCCGGCCCACATCGAGGGAGCCGAGCCTCAGCCAGAACTGCAGACCGCGGAGGACGGGAAGGGCATAGAGGAATCCGCGTCCCGGGAAGCCCGTATCCGACGAGAGGCTCATGGGAGCGCCGTGAAACAGGGCGATGACCGCCGGGAGCATCGGCAAGCTTCCGATGACGCCTCCGGCGAGGAATGCCGGCCAGGAGATCTTCAGCTCCCTCCTCCAGAGGAGAAGGCCGGTCAGGAGAATCAGGAACATCGCGGAGAAGTGGATCTGGGAAGTCAGGGCGAGTGTCGCCCCGAGCACGACCGAAGCTCCGGGACGAGGAAACTCGCGCGAGACCCAGCAGGCCCACAGATGGGCCGCGGCCGGAAGGATGAGGAGATTCGGCTCCCAGACGAATCCCGAATGGAACAGGCGCCAGGGGGACAGCCAGAAGACGACGAGGTAGATCGCGACGAAGCGATCGCCGACGGCGCGACGCAAGGTGGTCAGAAGGAGGAGACCCGCGGCGACGTGAAACAGAACGGCGACGAAAACGGAAGAACGGACGTCGTGGGTCGCCATTGCCGGAGCACCCCAGAGATACGGCAGAAGGCAACCCGGGATGTCGGATCCCGTCCCGCTCTTCTTCCAGCTTGGCACGAGTCCTGGAGCGGTGAGGAAATCCTCAATCAGGCCTCGGAACTGGAGGCTGTCGCGGGCGACGATGTTCCCGGGCATGGACGGGTAGGAAGGCCAGGCTTTCCATGCTCGGACAACGAACAGGAGCTGCAGGAGCAGCCCGGCGAAGAAGAGAGCCCAGATCGTCCGACGCAGAATGAGAAGCCCTCCCGCGCTGTCCGTGCCACCGGACGATAACCCGATCCGCAGCGAGCAAACCGAGTTCGTTGCGGCGAGGGCTCAGGTGGCAACGCGACGTGCGGGCCGTCCGGACGGCCTCGATTTGATCGCCTTCACGGTGACCGTCACCCCGCCACAGGCTCGATGGGGTCGTCGGTCTCGGCCTGGTACTCGCGCCAGCGGAAGACGAAGCCGTTCTCGAGGGTGACGACGGTGACGCCGGTGAGGGAGTGACCTCCCCAGGAAAAGTCGAACTCGGCGGCGCCGGTCTGGGTCGGTTCGTCGAAGAAGACATGGCGCCACGTGATGTGCATGGGCGCGCGTCTGGAGGTCCGGGCGAAGAGGTCGCGAAGGACGTCGCGCCCGCGGTGGAACTTCTTCCCGGTCGGCTCGACGTAGACGGCATCCTCGGCGAAGCGCGCGGCGGCCCGGTCCGCGTCTCCGGCGTTCCAGGCCGCGGCCAGCTCGTCCATCAGGGCGCGGAACTCCTCGCCGGAGAGGCGTCCGGCGTCGGACATCAGTGCCACCCGCGCACGGCGTGCGGCCGGTAGGGCGCTTCGAGCGCCACGATCTCGTTTTCGGTGAGGGTGAGGTCGAGGGACCGGATGGCGGTTTCGAGATGCGGGAGCTTCGTCGCCCCGATGATGGGCGCGGTGACGACGGGCCTGGACAGGAGCCATGCGAGCGCCACCTCGGCCATCTCGACGCCTCGCGCCGCCGCGACCCGGCGCGCCGCCTCCATGACGTCGCCGTCGGAAGCGTGGTCGTAGAGCTTCCAGGCATAGTCGTCGCTCGCCGAGCGCGCCGTGGCGGTCCGGTCGTCGGGGCGGGGGCGCGTCCCGGCGAGGAGCCCGCGCGCGAGCGGCGACCAGGGAATCACGGCGAGTCCTTCCTCGGCGCAGAGCGGCAGCATCTCGCGCTCCTCCTCGCGGTAGACGAGGTTGTAGTGGTTCTGCATCGAGACGAAGCGGGGGAAGCCGTGGAGGTCCGAGAGGCCGAGCGCCTTCATCAGCTTCCAGGCGGGGCCGGAGCTGGCGCCGATGTAGCGAACCTTCCCCTGCGTGACGAGCAGCTCCATCGCGGCGAGGGTCTCCTCGAGAGGAGCGTCGGGGTCGAAGCGGTGGATCTGGTAGAGGTCGATCGTCTCGACGCCGAGGCGGCGGAGGCTCGCCTCGCACCCCTCGACGACGTGCTTGCGCGAGAGGCCCTTCATGTTCGGTCCCTTCCCCATCGGGAAGAAAACCTTCGTCGCGAGGACGGTTTCCTCCCGCCGCGCGAATTCCTTCAGCATCTTCCCGGTGATCTCCTCCGAGCGGCCGAGCGAGTAGCCGTCGGCCGTGTCGAAGAAGTTGATCCCCGCCTCGACGGCGGAGCGGAAGAAGGGGCGCGCGGCCTCTTCGCCATCGAGGATCCAGGGGCGCCAGCCGCTCGAGCCGTAGCTCATGCATCCGAGGCAGAGGCGGGAGACGGTGACGCCGGTCCGGCCGAGCGTCGTGTATTTCATCCGACCTCCTCCGGAGCGGCCCCGGGCGCGGGCTGCGTCGCCTTCACGGCGACGATGACGAGATTGAGGGCGAGGGTGAGGGCGTTGCAGACGATGATCGGCCAGGAGTCGAGGGCGACGCCGTAGGCGAGCCAGAGGAGGACGCCGAAGATGAAGATCAGGAGCATCCCCCACGAGAGGTCCCGCGCGGAGCGGGTCCGCACGGTCCGGAGCACCTGGGGCACGAACGCGAGCGCCGTCATCGAGCCCGCCGCGTAACCGAGGAGATTCGTCGTCGTCATCCGCCCTCCGTCACGGCGCGAGGTATTTTGCCAGGAAGCCCGGAACGAGCCTCCGTGGATCGGCGAGCGTAGCAGAGCCTTTACGCGTCCTCGATAGAATCCCTGCCGGAACTTTCGTTTTCGACAGAAGGAGGGCCCCCGAAAATGTCCAGCCTTCCCCCGGAACTCCCGCCGCCACCGCCCCCTCCGCCTCCCTCGT
This sequence comes from Acidobacteriota bacterium, assembly GCA_037443065.1. Taxonomy (GTDB): domain Bacteria; phylum Acidobacteriota; class Thermoanaerobaculia; order UBA5066; family UBA5066; genus DAOMFB01. The sequence continues at coordinate 8,746 of JBBIPB010000063.1, forward strand.
GGCAGCCCCCCGGGCCGCCGCCGCCGTCGGCGCCGGCCGTGGGCCTCCCATGGGAAATGCGGCCGCAGGTCGGCTTCGCCGATGCGCTCGTCGACACGGTCCGCCTCTTCATGATGAGCCCGCGCGAGGCGTGGAGCCGGACGCGCGAGAAGGGGGACCTCGGGCAGCCGATCCTCTTCGCGATCTGCGTCGGCTGGGTGGCAGCCGCCTTCAATCTCGTCTGGGGAATGATGTTCGGGCAGGCCTGGCTCCGGTTCATTCCGTCGGACATGCGCGGGATGATGACGGGGTTCGCGGCGAGGTCGGCCGTCTGGACGATCGTGCAGATCCTCGTCGCGCCGCTCCTCGTCGTTTGCGGCCTCTTCATCGGCGCCGCCGTCCTCCACCTCTGCCTCATGATCGTCGGCGGACTGACGAACTCGAGCGCCGGCTTCGAGGGGACCGTGCGGGTCGTCGGCTACTCGTGGGTGGCCCAGCTCGCGCAGATCGTCCCGCTCGTTGGAGGCCTCATCGCGCTGGTCTGGGCGCTCGTTCTCTACGTCATGGGGATCGAGCGGCTCCACCGGACGACGCAGGGAAAGGCGATCGCGGCCATCATGATTCCGGTCGTCCTCTGCTGCGGGTGCATCCTGATCGGCATCGTCCTCGGGGGCGCCGCGTTGATGAGCGCCTTCGGGAGGACGCGCTGAGAGCGTAAGGAGACGGAACGGCGATGAGCCGCGAGCGCCAGCTCGGCCTCTTCTGGGGCGCGGTGGCGCTCGCTCTGCTCGTCCTCGCGCCGGCCGCGCCCGTCGTTGTCCGGGGCCTTCCCCCCTGTTTCTTCCATCAGGTCACGGGGCTACCGTGCGTCACCTGTGGCGGCACGCACGCGGCCCTCGCGCTCCTTTCGGGAGACCTCCCCGGCGCCCTCCATGAAAATCCGCTCGTCGCGGCCGCCCTCGTCCTCCTCGTCGTGGGCGGCCTCGTGGCGGGGCTTCTCGCGATCGCCGGGCGCGGCGTGAAGGAGCCCGCGCGCATTCCCGGCTGGGCGCGCGCCGTGACCGTGCTCGTTCTTGCCGCAAACTGGCTCTGGCTGATCGTCGACGGACGCTGAATGGCCCCGAGGGGGCGTATTCTCCACGGCGATCCGTCGCTTCATGGAGATGCTTCGATGAAGAAGATCGCCGTCCTCCTCGCATTCCTCGTCGTCTCGTTCCCGCTCGCGGCCCGGAAGGCGAAGCCGAAGAGCCCGCCGGCCGCGCCGGCCGCGGACACCTCCGCGGTGTCCGTCCCCGCCGCGAACCTGAAGATCTTCAAGGCCCGTTCGATCGGGCCGGCGCTGATGGGCGGGCGCGTTTCGGACATCGCGCTCGATCCGGCGAACCCCGACGGAATCTGGGTGGGGCTCGCGACGGGCGGCGTTCTGAAGAGCGTGAACAACGGCGGGACCTTCGAGGCCGTCTTCGAGAAGGAGCCGGTCGCCTCGATCGGCGCGGTCGCCGTGGCGCCGTCGGACCCGAAGACGATCTGGGTCGGGACCGGAGAGGCGAACGACCGGAACAGCTCCGGCTGGGGAGACGGCGTCCACCGGTCGGCGGACGGCGGTTCGAGCTGGACGAACGTGGGTCTGATGACGAGCAAGGCGATCGCGCGGATCGCCGTCCACCCGTCCGACCCCAAGACGGCGTACGTCTGCGCGGCCGGAAGCCTCTGGCAGCCGGGAGGCGAACGGGGCCTCTTCAAGACCGCGGACGGCGGGGCGACGTGGAAGAAGGTCCTCTCGGCCGCGGCTCCGGACGACGCGAAGACGGGGTGCGGCGACGTCGTCCTCGACCCGTCGGCCCCCGACACCGTCTACGCGGCCCTTTACGCGCGTCAGCGGACGCCCTGGTCGTTCGTCTCGGGCGCGGAGCTGACGGGCGGGCGCGACGCGGGCGGGATTTTCAAGTCGGTGGACGGCGGTACGACGTGGAAGAAGCTGACGAGCGGCCTTCCGGGGCGGACGCAGCGGATCGGCCTCGACGTCTTCCGGAAGAACCCGAAGATCCTCTACGCGATCGTCCAGACCGACGAAGGGGGGGCCTCGCCGCTCCGCGACACGAAGAGCAAGCGGGGGGGCGTCTTCCGGTCCGAGGACGGTGGCGAGACGTGGGCGCGGACGAACCCGCTCAACCCGCGGCCGTTCTACTTCAGCCAGATCCGGGTCGATCCGGCCAATGACAAGCGCGTCTTCGTGATCGCGATCTCGTTCTACGTCTCGGACGACGCCGGGCAGAACTTCCGCGACGACCTCGGCGACCGGGTCCACCCTGACGGCCACGCGATGGTCATCGATCCGAAGAACCCGAAGCGGGTTCTCCTCGGGACGGACGGCGGGCTCTACATGAGCCTCGAGGGAGGGCGCAACTGGCAGCACCTCGACCGGTTCGCGGGGGGCGAGTACTACCGGGTTTCGCTCGACGACTCCGTTCCCTACCGGATCGCGGGGGGCCTGCAGGACAACCTGAACTGGGTCGGCCCCTCCGCGACGCGGACGCGCGACGGGATCATGAACGGCGACTGGACGAACCTCGGCGGCGGGGACGGCTTCTACGACGTTTTCGATCCCGAGGACCGCGACGTTCTCTACGGCGAGTCGCAGGGGGGCTCCATCTTCCGGATCAACCTCAGGACGGGGGAGACGAAGCACCTCCGCCCCGAGCCGGCCGAAGGGCAGCAGGCCTTCCGCTTCCACTGGTGCGCGCCGTTCTTCGCGAGCCGGCACGAGAAGGGAGTCCTCTATCTCGCCGGGAACCGTGTCTTCCGCCTGACGAAGCGGGGCGAGGAGTGGACACCGGTGAGCCCCGATCTCTCGGCGCGCGACCCCGAGAAGATCTTCGCCTCCGGAAGCGGGGCGGAGAACTACGGGGTCGTCTACGCGCTTGCCGAGTCGCCGGCGAAGGCGGGACTTCTCTGGGCCGGGACCGACGACGGGAAGCTCTGGGTCACCCAGGACGGCGGCGGGAAGTGGACTGATCTGACCGGGGGCCTTCCGGCGGCCGCGAAGGGAGAGTGGATCCAGTCGATCGAGGCATCGGCCGCCGATCCGAACGCGGCGTACCTCGTCGTCGAGGCATACCGGACGGGGAACGACGCGCCCCTCGTCTATCGGACCGGCGACCTCGGGAAGAGCTGGACGAGCCTCGCGTCGAACCTCCCGGCCCACGCTCCGGCGAAGGTGATCCGGGAGCATCCGAAGAATCCCGACCTCCTCTTCGCCGGGACGGAGATTGGCCTCTTCGTCTCGTTCGACCGGGGCGGCAGCTGGACGAAGTTCGGCGGACTTCCGACCGTTGCCGTCGACGACCTGCAGATCCACCCGCGCGATGGAGACCTCGTCGTCGCGACGCACGGTCGGAGCCTTTATGTGCTGGACGACGTGTCGGCGCTCGCGCAGGCGACGAAGGAGGCCCGGGAGAAGGACGCGGTCCTCTTCGAGCCGCGAGGGGCCCTCGGCATCTACCGGCTCCCCGGCTGGAACGAGTGGAACGGCCGCGCCCACTTCCGGGGCGAGAACCCGCCGGAAGGGGCGATCCTGACCTGGTGGCTGAAGGAGTTCAGCGGCGACGAGGTCCGGATCACGATCACCAACGCGCACGAGCAGCAGGTCGCCACCCTCCGTGCCCCCGGCACGCCCGGTTTCGGGCGTGTCGTCTGGAACCTCCGGCCCATCCGCGAGACGGAACGCGAGAGGGGCGGCGGCGGAGGAGGATTCGGCGAGCAACCGAAGTTCGTCCCGCCGGGGGACTACACCGTGACGCTGACGCACGGCAGGACGAAGGCGAAGCAGAAGCTGAAGGTGACGATCGCCGAGGGGATCGAGACCAAGTAGCGGACTCGGGAGAGGGTACGCCGTGCAGCCCGAGGTCGCCGACGCCGTCTCCTCGCTGCGGGCGAAAGGAGTGCTCGGCGATCCGCCGGCGTCGTACCTCCTTCGCGTCGCGCAGGGCGAGCTCGTCTCCGTCCGGCTCGAGATCCGGGCGCTCCTCTATCTCGGCGTCCTCCTCCTGACCACCGGCGTCGGCCTTTTCGTGAAGGAGAACCACGACCGGATCGGCCCTTCAGCCATCGCATCGGGAATCGGCCTCGCCGCGGCGCTCTGTTTTCTCTGGGTGATCCGCAGGGCGGCGCCGTTTACATGGGGGCGGGCCGCGGAGTCCGGAGTCGCCTTCGACTACGTTCTGCTGCTCGGCCTCCTCCTCGGCGCGGGCGACCTTGCCTACGTCGAGGTGCAATTCCGGCTCCTGGGAGCGAGCTGGCCGTACCACCTCCTCCTCGTGGCGGTCCTTTCCGCCGCCGCCGCTTTCCGTTGGGATTCGCCGGTCGCGCTCTCTCTCGCTCTGAGCTCCTTCGCCGCCTGGCGGGGCGTCTCCGTGACCCTTCTCACCGGAAGGAACGGGCCCGGTTGGTCCGGCCAGACGCGCGAGAACGCGATCGTCTGCGGGTTCTTCTTCGTCCTCGCCGGCGTTCTTCTCGTCCGCGCGCGAAGGAAGGTCCACTTCGAGCAGGTCTTCGTCAACTTTGGCCTCGTTCTGCTTCTGGGCGGGCTTCTCTCGGGTGTCTACGGCAACCGTCATCCTTTCTCGTGGTGGCTTCTGGCCCTCGCCGTCGTCTCTGCCGCCGTGATCGCGGTGTCGTTTCGCGCCTCGAGGACGCTCTACTTCGCGGAGGGGTTCGTCGCAGCCTATCTCGGGTTCCTGAGGCTTCTCTGGGGTCTCTTCGAGTCCCTGAAGATGGGGACGGCGTTCTTCTTCGTGGTCGCGGCGTCGGCGGCCGGCGTCCTCGGGCTCATCGTCGCGGCCCATCGAAGGATGAAGGCACCATGAGAGCCGGGATCGCGGCCCTGGAGCGGTCGGCGCTGGTGCGGGAGGCCGCCGAAGGGTGGAGGAGAGCCGGAGTCGTCGACGACCGGACCGCAAAAGCCATCCGGGACGAGTTCGCGGACCCGCGGTACCGCCCTTCGTGGATCTGGCGGGCCCTGACGTTCCTCCTCGTGACGATCATCGTTCTCGCGGTTCTCCTCGCCCTGGCGGTGAGCGGGGTCCGGGGAACGGGCGGGATCGCGTTCGTCTTCTTCCTCGTGGGCGGCGCATGCGTCGTGGCGACCGAACTGCAGGAGTCGAGCCCGGCCTTCGCGCGGCGGGGCGGGGCGGGGGCGACCGGCTTCTGGTCGGGGTTGCTCCTCGCGCTGGCCGCCTGCTTGTTCTTCCAGACGCTCTTCCCTCAACGGAGCGACGCTCTGGTCGATCTGGGCTTTGCCGTCTCCGCCCTCGTTTTCGGGATGGCGTCGTGGCGGTGGGGGAGCGCCGTCTTCGCGCTCGTTTCCATGGCGTCGCTCGTCTTTCTCGTCGCGCGCCAGCCCTTCGGGCGGACCTCGGTCCTCGCCCTCTCTCTCGCGCTCGGCGCTCTCGCGAGACGCCGGATCGACGACCCCTCTCTCCCTCCACCGCACCGGGAGTCGGCGGCCACGATCCTCGTCGCGTCCCTCGCCGCTCTCTACGCCGCGGCCAACTACTGGTCCGTCGAGAGCTGGCGGATCGAGAGGCTCCGGGCCGGCTTCGACTGGTCCCCCCGTCCTGTGAGCCTTCTCGTCCTTTCCGCGGCCGCCACGGTACTTCTACCCGTGGCCGTCCTCGCGTGGGGAATTCGGACGCGGCGCGTCTTCCTGATCGATACGGGGACACTTCTCCTGATCCTCTCCGCCGCGACGCTCCGGCACTACGTGCACCTCGGTCCGCTCTGGGCGGTCCTCGGGGTCGCCGGAGCGGTCCTCCTCGTCGCCGCCCTCGCCCTCGAGCGGTGGCTCTCGCGGGGCCCGGAAAAGGAACGCCACGGTTTCACGGCCGAGCCGCTCTTCTCGGACGAGACGAAGATGCGGCTTCTGCAGGCGATCCCCGTGGTGACGACGCTTTCGCCCTCCTCTGCCCCGGCTCCGGAGCGAGGCTTCACGCCGGGGGGCGGGTCGTTCGGAGGCGGCGGGGCGAGCGACCGGTTCTGACGTCAGGTCTTGCCGCGAGCCTCGACGAACCGGTAGAGGGTGCTTCGCCAGTCCGGAAGCTCGATCCCGGCGTCGGCCAGCCGGTTGTTCGAGAGGGCGCAGTAGCGTGGGCGAGGCGCCTTGAGCCCGGTCTTTTCCATCGAGACGGCCGAGACCGTCGCTTTGGCGCCCATCATCCGTGCCAGCTCCATCGCCAGCTCGTGCCACGTGGCCATCCCCGAGGCGACGCAGTGGTAGAGACCCCAGGGAAGGGGCTTCTCGAGGAGCCTCTGGACGACGCGCGAGACGTCTTCGACGTAGCTCGGCGTCACGGTCCGGTCGTAGAAGGCCTTGACCGGCTCTCCCTTCGCGAGCATGTCGGCCATCTTTCCGATGCTGCTGGTGGGCCCGTCGCCGCCGAAGACGCTCTCGAGGCGGAGGATCCAGTGCTTTGCGGCGCGGGGGGCCAGCACATCGCCGAGGAGCTTCGAGGCACCGTAGAAGCTGAGGGGGTTCGGGAGGTCCTTTTCGGTGTAGGGGCGCGTCGCCTTTCCGTCG
>JBBIPB010000064.1:0-15174 GCA_037443065.1 Acidobacteriota bacterium
CGTCCCTCGCCTCGGATCGCGCGCGAGACGATGCAGTACTTCTCGGCGAGCTCGAGCGACTTCTCGACGTCTCCCTTCCGCGTCTCCCAGACCTCCTTCGGGACGTGCGGGGCGAGGACGAAGACGACGATCCGGTAGCCGCCGCCCGGGTCCTTCTCCACGTCGCACGAGGCGTCGAGGGCGGGGGCGTCGGCGGGGAGTTTCAGCTTCGCCAGGAAGATCGCCCACGTCTGGACGAAGCAGGCCGCGAGCGAGGCCAGGAGGAGCTCCTCCGGGTTCGTCCGGTCTTCGCGCCCGCCGAGCGACGGCGCGCCGCCGAAGGGGGTCGCGAGATGCCCGCTCCCGGAGGAGAGGCTCCCCTGCTTTTCGGCCGGAGTCCAGCGCGCCGCGATCGAAAACCCGTGCTCGTGGGACATCGGTTCTCCTCTCAGGGGGCCCGGAGGACGAGGAGGCGCGGCTCGGTGAACTCCTCCATCGCGTAGAGGGGCCCCTCGCGCCCGACGCCGGACTCCTTCACGCCGCCGTACGGCATCCGGTCGGCCCGCCATGTGGGTGCGTCGTTCACGATGATCCCGCCCACCTCGAGCGTGTCGAACGCGAGCTGGATCCGGCCGAGGTCGTTCGTGAAGACGCCGGCCTGGAGGCCGTACTTCGAGTCGTTCACTCTCGTGAGCGCCTCCTCGAATGTGTCGTAGGGGGCGAGGGTCACGACCGGGGCGAAGACCTCCTGGCATTCGACCTTCATCGCGGCCGTCGTCCGCGCGAGAACCGTCGGCGGGACGAGGGCGCCGCGCCGCACACCTCCCGCGAGGAGCTCGGCCCCCTCGGCCACGGCCTCGCGGATCCAGCTCTCGGCGCGAATGGCCTCCACCTCGCTGATCATCGGCCCGACGTCGACGCTCTCGTCGAGCGGGTCGCCGGCTTTCATCTTTGCGGTCGCCGCGAGGAGGAGGTCCCGGAACGCTCCGTAGACGGGGCGGTGAACGAAGATCCGCTGGACGGAGATGCACGACTGTCCCGCGTAGACGAAGCCGCCACTCGCCGCGCGCGCGGCAGCGTCCGTGAGGTCCGCGTCTTCGTGGACGACGAGCCCGGCGTTCCCGCCCAGCTCGAGACCGATCCGCTTCCTTGGCGCGATCTCCCTCAGCCGCCACCCGACCGCGCCCGAGCCCGTGAAGGAGACGACGGGGAGACGCGGGTCGGTCACGAGACGCTCGCCGTCGGAGCCGGAGACGCAGAGGACGGCGTACGCCTCCTCGGGCCAGCCGGCCGAAAGGACGATCTCGCGCAAGGCGAGCGCCGAGAGCGGGGTCTGCGAGGCGGGCTTCTGGACCACGGGGGCGCCGACTCCGATCGCGGGGGCGACCTTGTGCGACGTCAGATTGAGCGGAAAGTTGAACGGCGTGATCGCGCAGACGGGGCCGATCGGGACGCGCCGGAGAATTCCCCACTTCCTCGCAGAGGCCGCGTTCAGGTCGAGCGGAAAGTGCGTTCCCGTTCCCGTCTCGACGGCGGCCGCCGCGGCGGCAAACGTCCCCGAGGCGCGCTCCACCTCGGCCCGCGCAGCCTTGAGCGGTTTTCCCGCCTCGAGGGCGATCGTCCGCGCGAGCGTCTCCTTCTTCGCGAGAAGAGTCCCGGAGACGCTCCGGAGGATCGACGCGCGGTGGTACGTCGGGAGCTTGCGCGTCGTCTCGAAGACCTTTGCGGCCTTCGCGATGGCGCTCTCGACCTCGGCGGCGGACGGGACCTGGACGCGCCCCGTTTCGGAGCCGTCCCAGGGGTAACGGATGATCCGCTCGCTCATCGGCTTTCCTCCTCCGAGAGTTGGTCCGGGTTCCAGCCTTTCGGCGCCGTCCACGCCCGGGCCGTGAAGAGGACGCGGAGCGCCCGTCCGAGGAGCGGCGAGGGCCGCCGCGCCTCGAAGGCGTCGACGAGACGCGCGACCTCGGCCGGCGCCGAAGCCGGGACGGCGAGACGGACGAGGGAGAGGAGGCCGGCGGGCGCCTCCAGCCGGATCTCTTCCCAGCGTTCGGCCAGAGCCCCCTCCTCCGCGGGCGAGAGCGGCGTCACGCCCGTGAGCGCGAGCTTCCCCGAGAGGACGGCGAGAAGCAGAGGGAGGTCCCGGAGGACCGGGATGGCGGTCTCGAACCGGAACGTCGAGAACGGCTCGCGCCCCGACGCGCCGTTCCCGTTCCACGTCAGCTCCCGTGTCGCGTGCCCGGCGTTCGCGACGAGAGACCAGAGAAACGCGATGGGCCAGAGCGGAAGCGAGAGAAGGAAGAGGAGGAATGCCGCGGCTTTCCCGGACGAGGCGGGCACGCCTTCTTTCGGCGGCAGGCGGTCGGTGAGGCGCGAGACTGCCCCGGAGGCGGCGTCGACGACGAGGTTCCCCGAGACGACGGCACCGGAGAGGGAGACGCCAGGAGGGATGACCGTGCGCGGAAGGACGCTCGTCTCCGAAAGCGTGGCCCCCGAAAGGACGAGCGCCTCCTCGCCGACCGTGCTCCCCGGAAGGAGCCGGGCGCCGGACTCCACCACGCCCCGCGGCGAGACCGCGATGGCCGCTCCCCGGTCCGCGGCTCTGTAGGACGCGACGGAATCGAGGAGAGAAACCGGCGTCGCGAGCGGGAGGGTGACGTGGTCCTTGTCCACGGCCCAGTCCGGCGACGCCGGCTCGCGAGGCAGCTCCCTCTTCTTGATCGCTCCGGGCAGGAGCCGCCAGAAGCCGGCGGGCTTCCCGCCTGCACTGCCGGCCACGATCGGCCCGCGTTTCTCTTCCACCTCGCGGAGAAACTCTCCGACCGCCGCATGCGCCCCGACGTCTCCGCGCAGGACGAGCGTCTCGCCGTCGAGGCGTTGCTCCAGCCGCCGGAGGACGTCCCCCGGCGTCTCGTCTTCCTTGCGGCGGACGTACTCGAGGGCGATCCCCCAGCGAATCCCCTTCCCGAACCGCTTCTCGATCCCTGAGCCGTCGGGGCCCGTCACGAGGAGGGCGTCCCGGATGCCGGCGGCGACGAGAGCCGTCAGCATTCGCTCGAGGACCGGGATCCCCTGAAGCGGGAGGAGAGCCGGAACGATTCGTTCCCCGAGCGGCCCGAAGGCGGATCCGTCCCGGTCGGCGAAGACGACGGTCGTCATCGGACCGCGATTATCAACGAGAGACGAAAACCTTCAGGCCCGTCGTCCTCCCCGCCCGCGCGGCGACGTCGGACGTGATCTCCCGGAACGACTCCGCGAGCGCGCGCTTCACGGCGGCCGGGGGCGCGAGGGGGCCCGGGGGGGCCGAGGCGACGTAGATCCAGCTTCGAACCGTGCCGGCCGTCCGCTCGGCCGCGAGGGCCTCGGGCGTCGTCATCCGTTCCCAGGTCTCTCCGGTCCGGAAGAGCGCGAACTCCAGCGCCTCGCGCTCCCCCGCGCGGAACGAGACCGCCCGCGGCGGCGCGGCGGCCTCGAGCGGAGCGATCTGCTCGGCCACCTCGCGCACGAAGGTCCGGTGCCCGAGGAGCGCGAAACCGATCGCCCGGGCCGACTCGACCCCGCCCGCGACGAGGAGGCCGGAGAGGAAGAGGAGCGGAAGCCGGCCGCCGATCAGCCGCCGCCCGCCGCCCCACGCGAGGATTGTCGCCAGGGCCGAGACGCCGGCGATGGCCAGGAGGGCGACCGTCACGTCGATCGGCCGCTCCCGCCCTCCGAAGAGCGGCTCCACCGGAGAGGCGACGAAGAGGGCCGACGCCGCGAGAACGACGAGCCCCGACGTCGCCACGGCGGCCGCCTCGCGACGGCGCAGGCCCGGCGCGGAGGGGAGGCGCAGAAGCGCCGTCCCCCCGAGGCCGGCGAAGGCCGCCACGACGGGGAGAACAGGGATCGACGAGATCTTCATCCGGCCCGCGACCGCGACGATCGCCACGAGCTCGATGAGGAAGGCGCCCCAGAGAACTCCGTGATCCAGCCGCCGGCCGACTCCCGTCGCTCCCGAGGCGATCTCGTCCTCTCCCACGTCCCGCGTCAGGAATGCGAGACCGAGTCCCGCAAGGGGCAGGAAGAAGAGGAGCGTCGAGACGAGGCTCTTCAGGTCCGCTCCGAACGCGGTCGGCTGCGAGGCGGCACGCGCGGCGGCCTCGGATGCGCCGAAGAGCGTCGCGAGCTGGAAGCCGAAAAGGGACGGCCGGAGGACGGCGACGAGGAGGAGCTGTCCCGAGCCGACGAGGACGAACGCGCCGAGGAGAAGGGCGAGCGAACGCACGGTCCGCCCGAGACCGAAGAGCCGGGGCCGGACGGCGAGGGCGAGGAGGAGCGGGACGAGGTAGAGCCCGACGGCGTACCCCTTCGCGAGGAAGCCGAGACCGAAGAGGACGCCGGCCAGCGCCCCTTCCATCGGGAGGTCCTCCTCGAAGGCGCGCAGGCCGAAGATGACTCCGCCGAGACCGAGGGCCACGAGGGCGGGCTCGACCGCGGCCATCCGCGAGGCCGAGACGAGCGGCGGCAGGAGCGCGGCGAACGCCCCCGCGATGTGCCCGGCGGGCTGGCCCCATCCGCGCCGGACGATCCGCTCGAGGAGGAAGGCGCCCACGAGCCCGGCGAGCGCCGAGGGGAGGCGGATCGCCCACTCCTGGGCTCCGAACACGCGCACCATCACCGAGAGGACTGCCGGGAAGAGGATGGGCGTCCCGACGGGGCCTCCGAGGGGCCGATCCGAGAGGGCCGCCGCCTGGGCGAGGCCTCCCTCGACGAGGTTCCGCGCGCCGATGGCCCAGCTCCCTTCGTCCGCACCGAAGAGGTCGGGCCGGCCGAGAAGGATCAGACGGAGCAGCGCTCCGGCGACCAGCGCCAGCACGAAAAGAACTCGTCCCGAGGCTTCGGGATCTTCGGGCGCGGCGCCCGTGAGCCTCACGGCGCGAGAGTATACGGACGCCGATGGGCACGCCATACTTCCACGTCATGGAACACTCTCCCGCGCGAGGGCGCCTCGCGGCCACGATCGTCGCGCGCGACGAGGAGGACCGGCTTCCGGCCACTCTCGCCTCCGTCGCGTTCGCCGACGAGGTCGTCGTCGTCGTCGACGCCGCCACGATCGACCGGACCGAGGAGGTCGCGCGTGCCGCCGGCGCGCACGTCATCGTCCGCGTCTTCGACGGCTTCGGGCCGCAGAAGAACGCCGCGGCCGACCAGACGACCGCCCCCTGGATTTTCTCGGTCGACGCCGACGAAATCGTCCCTCCGGAGCTGGCCGCCGAGATCCTCTCCCATCTCGACGCCGCGGCGGCGGACCCGGCCCGTGCGCACGTGGCGTTCCGCGTCCCGATCCACCTCGAGTTCCTCGGGCGGGTTCTCCGCTTCGGGAAGGACACCGTCGTGACGCCCGTGCGCCTCTACCGCCGCGACGTCTGCCGCTTCTCCGACGCGAAGGTACACGAGAAGGTCGTCGCGACCGGCCCCGTCGGGACGCTCCGCGGCCGGATTCTCCATCGCTCGTACCGCGACCTCCCCCACTACCTCGAGAAGCTCGACCTCTACACGACGCTCGGGGCCGAGGCGAAGGCCGCCGAGCGGCGGCGCGGCCCGCATTTTCTCCTCCTGCGCGTCGTCTGGGAGTTTCTCGACCGCTCGCTCGTCCACCTCGGCCTTCTCGATGGCGCGGCTGGATTGACGTACGCGGCGCTCTCCTCCGGCAACACCCTCTTCAAGTACCTGAAGCTCCGCACGCTCGTCCCATGACGCCGCTCCCGGCCGCCGTGGTCCTCGCCGGGCTCTCCGCCCTCGGCGCCTCTCTCCGGTTCCACTGGTGGCGCCCCCGGAAGGCCGGCGTCCCCGTCCTGATGTACCACCAGGTGGCGCTGCACCGGGCGCGCTCGCCGCTCAACCGGTGGCGCGTTCGCCCCGACGACTTCGCCCGCCACCTCGGCCTTCTCGCGCGACGCGGCCTGCACGGCGTCGCCCTCCGGGACCTGCTCGACGATCCGCCGCGCCCCGGCGACCGGCGTGTCGTCCTCACCTTCGACGACGGCTATGACGGCGTCCGGACGGCGGCGCTCCCGCTCCTCGCCGCGCGCGGCTTCTCCGCGACGGTCTTCGTCGTCTCCGCGAAGCTCGGACTGACGAACGACTGGGACGGCGAGACGCCGGGGGAGGCTCTTCTCTCCGAAGACGGAATTCGCGATCTCGTGGCCGCCGGTTTCGAGATCGGCTCGCACGGCGCCACGCACCGGGCGCTCACGGAGCTTCCCGACGGCGCGCTCGAAGAGGAGACCCGCGGGAGCCGCGAGCGGCTCGAGAACGTCACCGGCGGGCCGGTCGTCTCCTTCTGCTACCCGTATGGCGCCCGCGACGGCCGCGCCGAGGCCGCCGTTCGTTCCGCCGGCTACCGCCTCGCGACCGTCATCCGGGGCGGCCTCGTGGCCAACCTCGACGAGCCGCTTTGCCTCCGGCGCGTCGCCGTCCGAGGGACGCGCGACCTCCTCGACTTTCGGCTCGCCCTCACGCGCGGCCGTTCGACCTTCTGACCGGAGGGTCAGGCAACGGCGCCCCACGCGATCGCGCGCTGCCGGAGCGCTTCGCGTGACGCATTCTCCGGGAGATCGAGGAGAAGCGGCACGATCGGAAGGTCTCCGGGGTCCCAGTCGACGAGCGCCGCGACCGCCGGCGCCAGCCGCTCGGCCGCGTCCCAGTGGCGGACGGCACGCCGCACCTCGCGCCGGGTGGCGCCGTCCGCGAAGACGTCCTCGAAGAGGACTCCGTCCGCCTCCGGAGCGCGCCGCGCCGCGAGGACGGCCGCATGCTCCGACCAGTCCGGAAGCGGCACCCCGAGCCGCGCCTCCTCCGAGAGACGCAGGACCTCGAGCCAGCGGTCCGCCGCGCGGGCGACCGCGCGCCGGACGTCCGAAGCCGTCGAGGGTCCCTCTCCCGACGCGCGCGCCGCAAGCCTCTCGTGATGGCGGTCGACGACGTCGCGGAATCGCGTCCACGACATCCGGGCGTGAAACCCCGCCGCCGGCCTCCCGGCCGGCCCGGGAGCGGCCAGCTCGCGGAGAGCCGTGTCGCGCCGTGCGAGGCCCGGCAGCCAGCGCCCGGCCGCGAGGAGGACCGCGGCCCCGAGCGCGAGGTCCGTCTCCTCGACGATCCGGAGCGCCTCGTCTGCTCCGCGCCCCTGAGGCGTCCCGTCGGCGATCAGCTCGGCGCGCAGGAGATCGGCCCCGCGGCGGACGAGGAGGCGAAGTCCTTCGTTCTCCGCGGGGACGGACGTCATGGGGTCGGAGGCATCGGCGAGAAGACCGGGCCGGCCCGCGAGGATCCGTCCCGAGCCGAGGAGCTCCAGGTTCCGGAGCGTCGGCGGAAGGAGAGCGACCGCCGAACGCGCGACGACGTCCGAGTCGCCCTGGGCCCGGCGCGAGCGCGCGGCGAGCGCGACGGCCCGGCGGACCCTCCGTCCGATCGAGGCTGCAGGGCGAAGCGGGGCCTCGACGACGACGAGAAGTTCCAGCGGGTCCGCGAGCGCCGGCCGGCCACCGCTCCGCGTCACGGCCCCCTCCCCGGCGCCGGGGGGGCCTCCGAGCGCCGCGCCGAGAAACGCCTCCCCCGCCGCATCCTCCGCCGCGGAGACGAGCGCCGCGAGCGCCTCCCGGGCCGCGGCCTCGGCCTCGGGGTGACGCGCGAGCGTCAGGGGGGCGTCCCGATCGGTTTCTCCAGCAGCCATGACCTCGGGCGAGAATAGCGGAGTGACTTCCACGCGTGTCCTTCGCGCCACCCTCGAGTACGACGGCACGCGGTACCGCGGCTGGCAGGCGCAGGTGAATGCGCGGACCGTGGGGGGCGTCTTTGCGGCCGCGGTCCGCGAGGCGATCGGGGACGGCGTCCGTATTTACGGCGCCGGACGGACGGACGCCGGCGTCCACGCTTTCGCGCAGGTCGCCTCGCTCCACCTTCCTGCGCCCCCCACGCGGAGCGACCTCCCCCGTTTCCTCTTCAAGATCAACGACCGGCTCCCGGCCGACGTCCACCTTCACGCCCTCGACCTCGCGCCGCCGAACTTCCACGCCCGGCACGATGCGCGGCTCCGGATCTACCGCTACAGGATCTCGCGGCGGCGGACGGCCTTCGGCAAGCCCTACGTCTTCTGGGTCAAGGACCGGCTCGACGCCGGGGCGATGCGCGAGGCGGCCGCCCTCCTCCGGGGGCGGCACGACTTCGGGAGCTTCGCCGACAACCCGGAAGGGCACGACTCCACGATCGTCCACGTCGACTGGGCCGAGATCGAGACCCCCGCCTCCGTCCCCGACCTCCTCCTCTTCCGGATCGCGGCATCGCACTACCTCTGGCGGATGGTCCGCCGTCTCGTCGGCACGCTCGTCGAGGTCGGGACGGGGCGTCTCGCCCCGGCGCGCATGGGCGACCTCCTGAAGACACGCTCGGTCGAGCCCGCGAAATGGACCGCGCCCCCGTCGGGGCTCTTCCTCGAGGCCGTCCTCTACGACGGCGACCCGCCCCCACCGGCGATCGATCCCCTCCGTCCCGCGTTCTGACGCCGGTAGACAGGTCTTACGCCGCGTGGTCTCATGACGATCCGCGATGTTTCCGTCCCGCCGGCAGCCCTCCGCCCTCGCCGCAACGCTCCTTTTCGCCGCCTTCTCGCTTCGGGCGGACCAGGCGCCGCCGGCACTCGCCGTCCCCTTCGTTCAGGGGCGAGCGCTCGCGGAGTCTCTCCGGCGCGCGAAGGCTGAGAAGAAGGTCGTGATGGTCGACGTCTTCGCGGTCTGGTGCGGCCCCTGCAAGCTGATGGACCGGACGACCTTCTCCGACCCTTCCGTCGGGGCGTGGGCGAAGTCGAACGTCATCCCCGTCAAGATCGACGCCGAGAAGGGCGAGGGGCGGAAGATCGCCCAGCGTTACATGGTCAGCGCGTTCCCGACGGTCCTCTTTCTCGATTCCTCGGGGAACGAGATCGACCGCCTCGTCGCCGTCTACCCGCCCGCCGCGTTCATCACGGTCGGGACCTCCATCCTCGACGGGAAGTCGCCGCTCCTCGAGGCATTCACGCGCCTCAGGAGGAGCTGGTCCCCGCGCGAAGCCGCCGCGCTGGCGCAGGACCTCGCGCAGCGGAACGACGTGCCCCGCCTCCGCCCGATCGTCGTCCGCCTCGTCTCGGAGGAAGCGGACCTCGGAAGCCCCGACGCGAACATCCACCTCCTCACGGTTCTCACGGCCCTGGAGGACTGGCAGGGGCACCTTTCCCCGGAGACCGCCGACCTCGTCGCGACGTTCATCCCGAGAGTCGGCGCGGACCCCCGGCGGGGCCTGCTCTCGCTCGCGCTCGCCCGGGAGCAGCTCCGGCAGGGGGAGACCGCCGCCGCCCGCGAGACGGTGACGTCGACGCTCAAAGTGCTCGGTGACGCCAGCCCGTACGCGGCCGATCTCCACGCGCTCCTCGGCGGCATCGAGCAAAAGGCGGGACGAAGCGACGCGGCCCTCGCCGCGCTGACGAAAGCTGCGCGGCTCTCGGACGCCGCGGGGGCACCCCCCGCGACCCGCGGAGAGCGCGAGATGGACATCGCCGACGCCCTCGCCGCTTCGGGAAAGACGGCCGAGGCCCGGGCGGCGCTCGGTGCGGCCTTACAGCGCTGGGGGAGCGACCCGCAAGCCTACGTCCGTGCCTCGCGCGCCGCGCTCGCCCTCAAGGCGTATCCCGAAGCCGTCGCGCACGCCCGGCGCGCCGTGGCGCTCTCGAAGGACGGGAGCGCGGCGGCCGAAGCGTCGCTCGGCGCCGCGCTCGACGCCACCGGCGACAAGACGGGGGCGGCCGCCGCGTGGAAGCGCGCCGCCGAGCTCGACCCCGAGAACCCCGAGTACCGTTCGGGCCGGACCTCGAAGGCGAAGAAGCCGTCTGCCGGCGGCGTCCCCTGATCCCTTTCGCCTCCCTTCTCCTCTCGTCGACGAGCCTCGAGGGCGATACCGCAGAGAGCCACCGTCTGCGACGCGCCCGCGAAGAGGCATTTCGCCCTGCTCTCCGGGAAGCCGCCGGACCCGGAGGGTTCTTCGAGACGTTCACATTCGACGGCGACCCGGCTGAGCCGGCGCGTCTCGTCGCCCATGCCGCGTCGCCCGGCATCCGGCGTCCTCGCGAGACCGTCGTCTTTCTTCACGGGAAGGGGGGCGACGCCTCGGAGTGGCGGCGCGACGCCGTCCGGGCGCTCCGCGCCGGGTTCGACGTTCTCGTCCCCGAGCTTCGGGCCCACGCCCCGTCGGGAGGCGCGCGGATCACGTACGGGCTGTGCGAGACGGAGGACCTCACACGGCTTCTCGCCGTGGCGGCGCGCCGATTCGGCTTCGACACCGGGCGCGTCGCCCTCGACGGCGCCTCGATGGGGGCACTCCTCGCGCTCCACGCGGCCGCGGGTAACCCGTCGGTGGGCGCTCTCTGGCTTCGCTCTCCGTTCGGGGACCTCGGCGCGATGGCCGGGATCTACCTCGCGAAGGCCGTGGGCCTTCCTCCACCCCTGGCCGCCCCCTTCGGCCGTCTCTTCGTGGCCCTCGCGGAGCGGAGCGCGGGGCTCCCGGCCTCCCGCCTCGACCCGATCGCCGCCGCGCGGCGCGTCACCTGTCCCGCCGTCGTCGTCCATGGCGAGCGGGACGATCTCGTGCCGCTCGCGCTCGGACGCGAGGTCTTCGCGGCGCTCGGCGGCGAGAAGGAACTCTGGATCGTCCCCCGCGCCGGGCACGAACACCATGCCGACGAGCCTTCCGGTCTCCGAGCTGCGGAGTACGGCCGGCGGTGGGGCGTTTTCCTTACGCGGTCTCTCCGGGGGGAGCGGGAGACGGCTCTGCCGGGCCGGCCCGGAGGCCGAGCGCGAAGGCCGCGGCGGCCGAGACGATCCGGACGAGGAGCGTGAGCAAGGAGAGTGCGTGAAGCCGCCCCCACGCGCGGCGGAGCGGGTCCACCGCGGGAAGCGACTCGAAGAGCGGGCCGGCCTTCGACCGGAGCGCGACCATCTCGGGCGTGATCAGGTAGAGGGAGACGAACGCCGCCACGGCTCCGAGCACGAGGAGCCGGAGGGCGAACGCCCGCGATGTCCCCCGCCACCCGTTGCCTCGCGAGAGAAACGAGAGGAGAACGAGCAGCGCCGCGGCGAGGGCGAGCGAGCCGACGTCGAGCGCGTCGAGGAGCGCCCGGTTCACGACGCCGCCGTCGGTGCGCGTCGGCGCAGTCTTCAGGACGATCCCCGCCGAGACGGCGAAGAACGCGAGCGCGCCGGTCCAGAGCCCCGCGAGAAAGAGGAAGAGACCCTGGAGGGGCCCGGGGCGGGGCCGGGCACTCAAGTCCCGAGCCCTCACGTCTCGCTCACCCACTCCGGTTCGACTCGGGCCGGAAGCGCACCTGCTTCGAACCCCCGCGCGAGGAAGAGACGGACGGCCTGACGGCCTTCAGGGCCATAGGAGAGCGTCCAGTCGTTCACGTACATCCCGACGAACCGGTCGGCCTTCTCGCGCGGGAGCCCCCGTGCGAAGCGCATCGCGTCCGTGAGCGCCTCCTCGCGATGGGCGAGGGCGAAGGCGATCGAACGCCCGAGCCCGCGCGAGATCTTCCCGATCGTCTCGGCGCCGAGGTCCCGGCGGACCGCGTTGCCGCCGAGCGGGAGCGGAAGCCCGGTCTCTTCCTTCCAGACGACGCCGAGGTCCGCCACGAGGTGGAACCCCTCGTCCTTCCAGGTCAGCTGCCCCTCGTGGATGACGACGCCGGCCTCCACGTCGCCGCGCGTCACGGCCTCGCCGACCCGGTCGAACGGGATCACGATGGGGACCGCTTCGGGGGCGTAGAGGCGGAGCGCGAGGGCGGCCGAGGTGAGCGTGCCCGGGATCGCGACGGGACGGCCCGCGAGGTCCGCGAGCGTCCGGGGCGCACCGTCCGTGCGACGCGAGACGACCGCCGGGCCGTAGCCGTCGCCGAAGGAGGCGCCGTGCGGCAGGAGGAGATAGCGCTCCGCGAGGAAGGCGTAGGCGTGGAACGAGACGGCGGTGATCGCGAGCTCGCCGGCGAGCGCACGCCGGTTCAACGTCTCGATGTCGGCAAGCTCGTGGCGGTACGCGAGCCCTTCCGTGTCGACGGCGCCGGCGCGGAGCCCGTAGAACATGAACGCGTCGTCGGAGTCGGGAGAGTGAGCGAGAACGATCGGCGGGTCGGTCATGTCGGCGAAATCTCCGCCGCGATGGTAGCCCGGATCGGCGGAGGCGCATTGACGCGTGAGGTGGACACGCGACCGCTCGTCAAGAAGAAAATGCTTGCGTCGCGTAAGTCATTGCTTCTAGAATTCCGCAAGCAAGAGAAAAGCGGCACCGCGAGGGCAAGTCGCGACGCCGCTCGGGATGACCCGGACTCTTTGACATCGGTCGAACCGGTTTTTACGAGACGGCAGTCGACAGATCCCGGAGTCGCGAGCCCCCGTCCTTCGAGGGACCGGCAAGCTAGCACGCGGTTTCCGGCTCTGTCAATCCAACCTGCCAAAGGGAGGTGACAGAAGCAATGGCAACCAAGAAGAAGGCAACGAAGAAGGCCACCAAGAAGGCCACCAAGAAGGGCAAGAAGTAAGCCCAAACCATTCATTTCAAAATATTTCCGGGAAACGGGGGCTGGAATCGGCCCCCTTATTTTTTTCGTCCGGAAACCCGCGCTCCGACCCCCTCTCTCCACTCCACTTTTCCACAGGTTCGCGAGGGGTTTATGCACGGGAGTATATAACTCATTATATACTTTCCGTGTGTCGCTCCCTCACGTCCTCCTTGGACTTCTCTCGGGAGCGAGCGCGTCCGGGTGGGACCTCAAGCAGCGACTTTCCCGAGATCCGGCCCTCGGATGGGACGCCACGCTCGCCCAGATCTATCCGGCGCTCGATCGGCTCTTCCGCGGCGGATTCGCCTCGGTCCGGACGCGCCGCTCCTCGAAGGGACCGCCCCGCCGCGAGTACCGCGTCACGCCGGCCGGGCTCCGGGAGTTGAAGACCTGGCTCGCCGAGCCCCCCTCCCGCCGGCGGGAGCGGGATCCGGGACTCGCGCGCCTCGCCCTCCTCGAGATGCTCCCGGCCGGCGAGCGTGTCGCCCTCCTCCACGCGATGCGCGACCTCGCCTCCGACGCGCTTCGGAGCGCCCCGCCCGGGACGAGCGCCGCGCGCCGCCGCCGTCGTGCGCTCCTCGAGACGGAGATGGCGTGGGCCGACGCGGAGGCCGCGGTGATACTGTCCCGCCACCCGAGGGCATCCGAATGACGACACGGAAGACGCCGGCTGCGGCGCTCGCCGCGCTCGAGTCGCTCCGGCTCGAGTACGGGCCGGGCACGGCGCGCCGGAAGCGCGCTCTCCTCGTTCCGCTCTCGCGGGGCGCACTCGGCTCGGCCCGCGCCGTTTCGCGCCTTCACGAGGTGCTCGGGTTCCTCGAGGCCTTCCCCGACAACGCGCCGCTTCTCTCGGACGTCCGGCGGCTCCTCGCCCGCTTCGGCTCCCGCGAGGACCTCCGCCGCTTCCGCGCCGCGCTCGTGGACTCCGGGATCGCCGGGACGGAGACGACCTACCCCTTTTACTATGCGACGGCCCGCTGGCTCGCGAAGAGGTGGGGCGACCGACTCCGGATCGACTGGGAGGCGTTCGAGAAGGCGAAGGCGTTCGAGGACCTCCTTCCGCTCCTCTCTCTCTTCGCGGAGACGCCGGGCCTGGATGAGATCGACCTCGGGCCGAAGGGGTGGGTCCGAAGGCTGGGGGGGACGCGCGTCACAGATGCCGTCTACCTTCTCGCGCGCATCTCCGCCCTCCCCGCCGACGACTTCTTCAAGGAATGGCTCTACGAGTCGTTCGCGCCGATGCTTCGCCTCGCGGCCGGCCCCGGAACCCCCGCCCGGACGCACTCGCGCCTTCCCGGCTTCCCGGTCGTCTTCCAGCGCACGCCCCTCGCGCGCGGGCGCCCTGACGTCGTCCGCGAGGCGAACCGCCCCCCGCTTTCCTTCCGCCCCGTCTCGGCCGGCGCCGCGCGGCGGCTCATCGACGCCGCCCGTGCCTCGATGGTCACGCGGCAGCGGGACCTCACCGTCTTCGAGTACCCGAGCGTCCGGGACGTCCGCCTCGCCGACTGCGGCGACGGCCTCTCCTTCGCCGTCTTCGGCGCCGTGCCCGAACGGCGGCTCCTGCTCGAGTCGGTCTACGCGTTCCTGACGATCAGGAACGGCGTCCCGGTCGGGTACGTCCTCGTGAGCGGACTCTTCGGCTCCTCCGAGGTCGCTTTCAACGTCTTCGAGACCTTCCGCGGAGCCGAGGCCGGGCTCGCCTACGGCCGGGTCCTCGGCGTTACGCGCGCCCTCTTCGGAGCCGACAGCTTCACGATTTTTCCGTACCAGCTCGGCGACGACAACGAAGAGGGAATCGAGTCGGGCGCCTGGTGGTTCTACCGGAAGATGGGGTTCCTCCCGAAGGCGAAAGAGGCGCTCGCCCTCATGCGGCGCGAGGAGGCGCGGCTGAGAAGGAGCCCGAAGTCGCGCTCGACGGCGGCGACGCTCCGGAAGCTCGCGAAGCACAACCTCTACTTCCATCTCGGGCCGGCCCGGGACGACGTCATCGGCGTCACGAAGCTGCCGAACGTCGGCCTGAAGGTGACAGACGCGCTCGCGGCACGCTTCGGGCCCGACCGCGAGCGCGCCGCCCGGGAGACCCTGCGCGAGACGCAGGCGCTTCTCTCGGTGCCGTCCCTCGCCCGCTTCTCCCCCGGCGAGCGGCTCGCCTTCACCCGCTGGGCGCCGCTCGTGACGATCCTCCCGGGTCTCTCGCGCTGGGGCGATGCCTCCCGGAGCGCCCTCGTCGACGTCATCCGCGCCAAGGGGGGCGTCCGCGAGTCGGACTTCGTCCGCCTCTTCGACGCCCACACCCCGCTCCGGCGGGCGATCCTCGCCCTCTCGGCCGAGAAGAAGAGCTGAACCCGTCTCCCTCGGGGTCGCCTCCCGAGCGATCTCTGTGTTTTCGGGATTGACTTACTTTCTATGAATAGTAAGATATTCTTGGAAAGAGAGGATATTTTCAGAGACATGGAAACCGCCGCCGTCACGAGCAAGGGCCAGCTCGTCGTTCCCGCCCGTCTCCGCCGCCGCTACGGGATCAAGCCGGGCACCAGGATCCGTTTCATCGAGCGCCCGGACGGCATCCTCTTTCAGCC
>JBBIPB010000065.1:0-14658 GCA_037443065.1 Acidobacteriota bacterium
CGAGGGCGAGCGGGATGACGATGAAGACGAGGACGCTCAGGAGGAGGACCTTGAAGGGAACCGTCAGGTTGCTCGCACCGCTCACCAGGAACGTGACGATCGGGGCGAAGGCGACGAGCATGATCAGATCGTTCACCGAGACCTGAACGAGCGTGTAGGCCGGATCGCCATCCGTGAGGTATGACCAGACGAAGACCATCGCCGTGCAGGGGGCCGCGGCGAGGATGATCGCGCCGGCGATGTACTGGTCCGCGAGGGCGGGCGGAATGAGGCCCGAGAAGAGATGTTTGAAGAAGAGCCATGCGAGAAAGGCCATCGAGAATGGCTTGACGAGCCAGTTCACGAAGAGCGTCACGAGAAGGCCCTTCGGCTTCTTCCGGACGCCGACGACGCTCGTGAAGTCGATCTTCAACATCATCGGGTAGACCATCAGCCAGATCAGGATGGCGATGGCGGCGTTGATCTGGCTCCCCTCGCCGAACTCCAGCTTCCGGATCCCTTCGGTGACTCCGGGCAGAAGCTTTCCGATGGCCACCCCGGCCACCATGCAGAGTCCGACCCAGAGCGTCAGGTACCTCTCGAAGAAGCCGAGCCTCTTCGGTGCGGCCGCGTCGCTCATGGTCCTCTCAGCGCTTCGAGGGCTTCGTCGCCCGGACGAAGGCGCTCATGAACTTCCCGTCCGCCCCTCGGGCGAGATCGACGTCGAGACCGGCCTCTTCGAGAAAGTCGCGTGCGTCGTCGACGCCGTAGATCCGGGTCGGGACGATCTCGACGTCGGAAAAGCCCGCAGCCTCCAGCTTCGCCTGGAACTCCTTCTCCTCGAGCGCGCCCGCAACGCATCCGATCCAGAGCTCGACGCTCTTGCGGATCGCGGAGGGCACCTCGCCCCGGACGACGATGTCGGAGACCGCGAAGCGCCCGCCCGGCTTCAGGACCCGGAACGCCTCGCGGAGCGACCGGTCCTTGTCGGCCGAGAGGTTGATGACGCAGTTCGAGATGATGACGTCGACCGAACCCGCCGGAAGCGGGATTTCCTCGAGATCTCCCTTGAGGAATTCCACGTTCTGAATTCCTGATTTCCGCTGGTTCTCGCGGGCCAGCTCAAGCATCTCGTCCGTCATGTCGAGACCGTAGACCTTCCCCGAGGGACCGACGCGTCGGGCCGACAGCAGGACGTCTATACCGCCCCCGGAACCGAGATCGAGGACGGTCTCTCCTTCCCGAAGATCCGCGAGCGCCGTCGGATTCCCGCAGCCGAGAGAGGCGTTCACCGCCGCCGTCGGGAGGAGCGCGCGTTCCCCTTCGCCGTAGAGCCCCGAAGTGATCGGGTCCCGAGCCGAAGGGATCCCTTCCGCCGCGGTCCCGCCGCAGCAGTCCGTCTTCCCGGCCGCGGCGCGCTTCGCCGCCTCGCCGTACTTCTCCTTCACGATCTCCTTGATGTCCGTTTCGGTCATGACGCCCTCCGATACCTTTCGAGAAATCCCGATTTCTCGTCGAAAAGAAATCTCACTCGCAGCACTTCGCGCCGCAAACGGATTCCGCCTTCGCGGCGGCGGCGCGAAGGAACGCTCCGACGGCCGAGAGGGCCTCGTGGTTCAGTGAATAGTGGATCCACCGGCCGTCGCGGCGGTCCGTGACGAGGCCGGCGTCCTTGAGGGCCTTCAGGTGGAAGGAGAGGCGCGACTGCCCCGCCTCGAGCGCGTCCGCGAGGTAGCAGACGCACTGCTCTCCCGTGAGGAGTTTCGCCACGATCCGGAGCCGCGTCTCGTCGGAAAGGGCGTGGAAGAGCCGGGCCAGCCGCCCCAGCTCCTCGTCGCTCCCCAGCCGCTTCGTCACGGGGGACGTCGTCATACAGATCAATATATCTAGATTTATTGATCTGTCAAGGGGCGCCATTCTCCGGGAAGAGAAGCTCCTGCGGCTTGAGGAGCGGGAGGAGCGTCCCGACGACGATCTCGGCCCACCGGGGCCGCGCGGACGGGTTCAAGGCCACGTGCGGCACGTTCCACTCGCGAAGGGTCGACGCGATCAAAGCGTCGATGTCGTGCTGGAAGGCGAGGTCCGTGTCCCTCACGCCGTCGAAGCGGGGGTCGCCGATGACCGGCACGCGGAAGAGGACGTCGTACGTCGCCGTCCAGGCCCGGACGAGGTGCTCGAGGACCTCGACGTGCGGGTCGCCGGCCGCCGCACGCTTCAGGTAGCAGAAGTTGTCGAGGACCGACCGGTCGCAGCAGACGACGTCGGCCTTCGCGGCGGCCTGAAGCTCCCACGCGATCTGGGTGTGGAGGATCCAGGCCTGCGCCTTGACTGTCGTCTCGCGGTTGATCGGGAGCGGGCACTCCCGCGCCACCTCCCGCACCAGCTCTACCGAGAGGTCCCGCTTCTTGAGTCCCGCCGCGAGGTCGTAGCAGAGCGTGGTCTTCCCGACGCCGTGCGTTCCGATGAAGGCGACTTTCATCTTCGGGGGGCGGAGGATATCAGCGTCAGAAGGGGGGGCGCTTCACGACGAGGACCGTCGTGTCGTCCGCAGGAGGGCCGTCCCCGACGTGGCGCCGCCAGTCGGCGAAGAGCGCTTCCACGATCGCCTCGGCCGGGCGCCGGAAGAGGCCGACTCCTTCGAGGACGGCCCGCGGCCGCTCGAATCCGTACGGCTCGTCGAAACGGTCCGGGCCTTCGAAAAGCCCGTCCGAGGCGAGGACGAGGATCCCGCCGGGGGCAAGCGCCAGCGGGAGGTCCGCGTAGCTGCGGGCCGGCCCCTGCCCGAGCGGCAGCCCTGGCGCCGGAAGCTCCGTACACCGCCCGTCGAGGACGAGAAGCGGATAGGGATGGCCGGCGTTCGCGAGGAGGCCTTCTCCCGTCTTCGGGTCGAGACGGACGAGAACGAGCGACGTGAAGAGCCGTTCGGCGCGCCCCATCCGGAGGACACGGTCCACCTCGTCGAGGACACCCGAAGGCGTCCGGTCGGCCTTGACGAGGCTGCCGAGCGCCGCCATGACCATCGCCTGCTGGATGCCGCAGGAGTAGCCGTGCCCCGAGACGTCCCCCGCGCCGATCCAGAGCCGTCCGTCTCCGTCCGGGAGGAAGTGGTAGAGGTCTCCCCCCGCTTCCGTCGCCAGCTCCGTCCGAACGGCGATCTCGAGCCCTGCCACCACCGGAGGCTTCTGGGGAAGGAGCGCGAGCTGCATCCGCGAGAGGAGGTCCATCTCGTACTTCACGCGCCGCTCGTTCTCGAGCCGCCTGACGTAGGCCGGGGCGGCCACGCGTGCCTCGTCTTCCCGCTCCGGGCGCCGGAGCCCGATGAACCCGAAAAGCGCAATCGCAAGAAGTGCGGCGATCGAGAGAAGGCCGGCGAAAAGCTCTCCCGAAAAGACGTGAAGGGCGACCGCGGCGTCCCGGAGGAACGAGGCCGCGAGGGATGCGACGAGGAGGGAGGCGAGGCCGAAGCGATCGAAGACGGCGAGGAAGATCGCCGCCGCGGCGAGCGAGAGCGCGAGCCCCGCGCCCCACGGCTGGACGGGCATCCCGACGGAGAGATAGAGCGCGAAGAGCGCGGCGCCCGCGGACCCCGCCCACCGCCGCGGAAGGACGAAGCGGAAGAGGGCGACGAAGAGGACGAAAAGCGCCGTGTCGAACGCCCCTTCGAACATGGGGCCCTTCGACCCGACGAAGAGCGGGAAGGGGAAGGAGGGCGCCGCCGGGTGTACCCCGCGTCCCGCGCCGAGCGCCGCCGCCGCAAACCCGAGAAGGAAGACCCCGAGAAGAGCCGCGCCGGCGCCGAGGCCTGCGAGAAGCGCCCGGCCGCCGCGCGGTCCGAGCTGTCCGGCCACGAAGGAGTCGAGGCTCGTCGTGAACTCCGGCACCGTGTCGCGCAGGAGCGATTCGGCCACCGCCCAGAGCACGACGAGGAAAAGGACGGCGGCGATGTATGTCAGGACGAGGGGAACGATCGTCCACGCGCCGCCGGACGTCGCGTCGACGCCGATCCCGCCGACGAACATCGTCAACGCCGACGCGGCTCCGAGCGCGAGAGCGACCCGGAAGTGGAGTCGCCTCTTGGAGAGGAAGATTCCGAACAGGACGAGCGTCCCGAGGACGACGGCCGCCAGCGGAGCCGCTTTCCAGAGGCCGCGCGTCACTTGCTCCGTCGCGAGAGACGCCCGAAGGGCCTCCGGATCGGAAAGCTCGCGGGAGACCTGGTACATCACGCCGGCCGGCACGACCGTCACGAGCACCGTCGGAGCCTCGCCCGGCCGTGGCACGAGATGCCGCACCGTCACCGTCGTGTTGCTCGCGGACCACGACGACTCCTTGTCCCGCGCCGGCCGCCCTCCGGCCACCCAGTCGCCGAGCCTGGCGACGAAGGCCTCCCGCGCCTTCTTCGTCGCGTCGTCGGGCGCCGCGAACTGGAACATCGACCCGCCGGGAAGCCACGAGGCCCGGAGCGGCGCGCCGTCCCCCCCGAGCCAGACGTCGGCCGGCCCGGCGCCGCCTCCGGGAATCCCGAGCGTTCCGGAGATCCGCCAGACGGCCGCTCCCCCCGTTTCCGAAAGCCACGCGCCGCCACCCGCCCCGAGCCGTCGGTAGGCCCGCTCCCAGGTCTTGCCGGGATCGGGACGCGAGGCGAGGGAGGCGTGGACGTGCGTCAGGGTTCCGCCAAGCGACTCGAGCCCGGTCTTTACACGCGCGGCCGCCCCCGGGTCGCTCGCCGGCCCTGTCCGCCACTCGGGAAGCACCGCGAAAGCCGCCGCGAAGCCGGCCACGAGGAGGACGGCTCCGGCCACGATCGGGCCCTGCGAAAACCGCGCCGGTCGGCCGCTCATCGTTCCGGACGATACGTGAAAGGCGAGGGAGACGGTTTTGCCGGCAGGATCGGGATCTCCAACGAGACCTCGGAAGAAGCCCCTGCGTCGAGCGCCAGCGGGTAGGCGAGCGCCCCCGACGCGAATCCGGCCGCGTCCTCGGCGCTCCCGTCGGGCGGGACCCTTCCCGCTTCCAGATACGACGTCACGTCGCCTCCGGCGAGGCTCGTCGCGCTGAAGGAAGCGGGCGCCGGGCGCGGGAAGACGGACCGGTTGCCGTTCACGAGAACCCGCCGGCCGTCCCATGCGAGCGTCCTGATCGGTGCGATGCGCGACGGTGCTCCCGCGGAATCCGGTGCCGGCTGGACCCGAAGGGGTCGGATCGCGAGGACGAGCGTCGCGACGAGCCGCGCCGCCGTCCGGTTCCGAAGCCGGTAGCGGACGACGAAACGCTCGTCTGCTCCCGCGCCGTCCCGATGGGCGGCCACGTCGAGGCCCACGTCGCGCGAGGTCCACATCACGGCCGGCGCGGACGCTGCGCCTTCTCCGGGCGAGATCCCGCTCTTCACGTCCGCCCAGGTCAGAAGCCGCCCAGCGACGCGGATGAACGGCTCGACGGAGAAGCCGCCCCCCGAGGGCTCCACGGCACCGTCCGCGGTCAGGAAGCCCGCCGCCCGATCGCCGCCGACGACGGCCGGGGCCGACGCCTCGCTCTCGCCCCGGAGCGCTCGCGGAAAGAGCCCTCGCCGCGCGTCGGACGCCATCGCCGAGGTGAGAGCGTCGGCCGACCCGGCCACGGCGGCGGGCAGGACGTCGACCTCCCGGATTCCGAACGCGGGACCGTCCCCTTCCATGAACCGGAGGCGGAGGAACCTCGTCCCGGCCGCAGGGAGCCGCAGCCAGCTCTTCACTCCCGAGGCCCCGTAGATCCTCCGGACGAT
This sequence comes from Acidobacteriota bacterium, assembly GCA_037443065.1. Classification (GTDB taxonomy): domain Bacteria; phylum Acidobacteriota; class Thermoanaerobaculia; order UBA5066; family UBA5066; genus DAOMFB01. The sequence continues at coordinate 5,741 of JBBIPB010000065.1, forward strand.
CCGCCACTCCTTCCCGTCGTCCGAGACCTCGACGATGAAGGTGCTCGCACCAAGTTCCGGCTCCCAGGCCACGGCGAGACCGCCGACCTTTCGGGTGGCGCCGAGGTCGATCGTCAGTTGCTGCTCGCCCGAGCCCTCGCTCTGCCAGAAGGTGTCGCGCTTCCCGTCCATCGCGGCCGCCGGCGGGTGGTCGGGAGCGGACGAGGACGCGCTCAGCTTCGGCGTGCTCACCTCCTCCGCGCGGAGCGGCAGGAAGGCCGCGATCGCGAGGGCCGAGACCAGGACGAGAGGGCCGCGTGAGGCGAGGTCAGCCACGCCCGGCCGTGGGGGCCGAAAGGAGGCCGGCCGTCATTTCCAGCATCCGGTCGATGGCGAGCTTCGCCTTCTTTCGGACCGCCTCGTCGACCTGGACTTCGGGGGCGAGATCCCGGAGGGCGAGGTAGAGCTTCTCGAGCGTGTTCAGCTTCATGTGCGGGCAGGTGTTGCAGGAGCAGCTCTCGTCCGGAGGGGCCGGGATCAGCTCCTTGCCGGGCGCGGCCTTGCGCATCTGATGGAGGATCCCCTCCTCCGTCGCCACGATGAAGGCCCGCTTCGGCGAGGTGGCCACGTGCCGGAGGAGGCCCGAGGTGGAAGCGATGACGTGTGCGTGCCGAAGGACGGCCTCCTCACACTCGGGGTGGGCGATCAGTTCGGCATCGGGGTGACGCGCCATCACCTCGAGGAGCTTCTTCTCGGAGAAGGTCTCATGGACGACGCACGTCCCCGGCCAGACGACGAAGCGCCGGTTCAGCTTCTTCTCGAGCCACGCCGCGAGGTTCCGGTCGGGGGCGAAGACGACCGGGTCCGGGATCTGCCGGAGGATGTGCTCGGCCGACGACGAGGTGACGATGACGTCCGAGAGGGCCTTCACCCCCGCCGAGCAGTTGATGTACGAGACGACCGTGTGCCCGGGATACCGCTTGAGCCACTCGGCGAAGAGCGGCGCCGGGCAGCCGTCCGCCAGCGAGCAGCCGGCCGCGAGATCGGGGACGACGACTTTCTTCTCCGGCGTCAGGATCTTCGACGTCTCTGCCATGAAGTGGACGCCGCAGAAAGCGATGACGGACTCCTTCGCCTCTTTCCCGCGGCGGGCCAGCTCCAACGAGTCGCCGACGAAGTCGGCAACATCCTGAATCTCGGACTCCTGGTAGTAGTGGGCGAGGACGATGGCCCCCCGCTCCTTCGCGAGCCTCCGGATCTCCACCTCGAGATCGAGATCCGGGGGGAGCGACGATTGAGGGGCGAAGCCGGGCAGGGCGACGCTCACGCAGGCCATCTTAGCGCTCGGGGGAAGGCTCGATCCGTTTGCTAGACTTTCGACCGGGTCGGCGTACGGCCCCCTTTTTTTTGGAGGAGCAATGAGTGCTCGAGCCCCCGCCATCGCGGACTCGGCTTTCTCGCCGTGGATCACGAGCCGGCGCTGGGATCTCACCTGGCTGACGATGTCGTGCCTTCTCGTGGCGGTCCCGCCCCTCGCGCACACCTACTGGAAGGTCGGAGCCACGGGCGTCGACCTCCTCGTGACGCTTCTGATCGGCGGGCCGCACATGTACGCGACGTTCCTCCGGACCGTCTTCGAGCCGCGGTTCCGCAAGCTCCACCCCGCCCTCAACTGGGCGCCCGTCTTCATCGTCCCGGTCTTCGTCGTCTCGGGAGCGGTCTTCGCTTTCACCGCGCTTCTCACCTTCTTCTTCACGGTGGCTTCGCTCCACGTTTGCGATCAAGCCGCCTACGTGGCCTATCTCTACCGCGAGAGGGGCGGAAAGGCGCAGCCCTGGGAGCGCTTCCTCGATTTCGCGGTCGTCGCGGGGTCGCTCTATGCGGTCGCCATGTACCGACACGTCGCCGGGACCTTCGTCATCGGGAACCGCACGCTCTGGTTCCCGCCGTTTCTCAAGCACGACTGGTTCGCGAACGGCTTCGCCTTCTCGGCGGCGGCGCTGATCGCCGCGTGGGCCGTGAAGACGTGGAACCAGTGGCACCGGGGCGAGCTCGGCGGGCCCTATCTCCTCTTCATGGGGCTCACGATGTTCGTCGCGGCCATCATCACGCGGATCGGCGAGCTCTCCGTCGCCTTCCAGGGCTTCAACGCGTGGCACTCGTTCCAGTACCTCGGCCTCACGTTCCTCCTCCTCAACCTCGCCCGGCCCGCCGGCGAAGTGACGAGCGACTTCGTGAAGAAGATGGCCGAGCCCGGCGCCTTCTTCCGCTACTACGGCTGGAACGTGCTCTGGACCACCGGCGCGTCGCTCCTGATCGGCGTCCTCGTCTGGGGTCTCGGGCTCCCGATCGAGCAGTGCTACTACGCGGTCGTTCTGTCGTTCCTCCTGACGCACTACTGTCACGACACGGTCCTCTTCACCTTCGGGACGAAGCCCTCTCAGGTGTGAAGGGCCGCACCGTTCCCCGAACGCTCCTGACCGCCGCCGTCGTGGCGGCTGTCGTCATTCCGGCGCTTCTCGCGCGCCCCGTCGAGGGGGCCACAAAGAGAATAAGGAGGAGGAAGACCCCCGAGCCGACGGCCGTCCCGCGCCCGGCCGACCCGTACCGCGTCACCATCGAAACGGCCGACGGGGTCGCGCTCGCCGCTTCGTGGCGCCCGGTTCCCGAGCGCCCGGCGGCCCCGGCCGTCCTCCTTCTGCACGACTTCTCCCGTGAGAGGCGCGACTGGGAAGCGCTCGCCCCTGAGTTCACCGTGCAGGGATTCGCGACGCTCGCGATCGACCTCCGGGCCCACGGCGAGTCGACGAAGAAGAACGGAAAACCGATCCCGATCTCTCCCCGCCAGATGTCCGACCCGAACGGCTTCCCGCGAGACGTCGATGCCGCGTGCCGCTGGCTCCGGGAGCGCTCGCCGAAGCTCGGCGCCGTCGGGCTCTCCCTCGGCGGAAATCTCGCGATCCTCGCCTCGGCAGCGGGTCTCGTGGAGGCGGACGTCATCGTCTCGACGAACGCCGACCGGCTCGCCGCCCTCGCCGGCGGCCGCCCGAAGGTCCCGCGCGGCGCCCTCTTCATCGCCTCCGAGCTGGCTCCGGGGCGGGCTGACTCCGCGCGCGCCCTGATGGACGCCGCCGTGGAGCCGAAGAAGCTCCTCCTCGTCCCCGGGGCGGCACACAACCTCGTTCTCTTCCGGGAGCATCCGGAGGCCAAGGCCGCGATGTTCGACTGGCTCGCGGCCCGGCTCGGCGCCACGCCTCTTCCGGTTCCCATTCCCGCCCCCTCCCCGACGCCCGTCCCCCCGCCCACCCCGAAGTAATAAGCTCGGGTTCGCCATGAAGACCGTCGTCTTCGACATCGAGACGGTGTCGTTCCCGTGGCTCGACCTCGACCCGATGCTGCGCGAGAAGCTCACGCGGTATGCCGGGGATCATGAGGATTTTCTTCGAAGGAAGAAGGGGGGCGCTCTTTCTCCCTATACCGGGAAGGTTGTCGTGATCGGGATGCAGAATCCGGAGACGGGAAAGGGAATCGTCTGGTACGAAGCCGCGGAGGGCCGAATCTCACGCCCCTCCGACGACGGCCTCTTCGAGTACGTCGGCTGCGACGAAGCGTCCATGCTCGCGGAGTTCTGGAAGACGTGCGAGAAGTACCACCATTTCGTCTCGTTCAACGGGAGAAGCTTCGATGGCCCGTTCCTCTCGGTGCGAAGCGCCATCCACGGGATTCCACCCTCGAAGAATCTCGTCGGGAAGCGCTACGAATTCGCCGCAACCGTCGATCTGCTGGAGGTGCTCACGTTCCAGGGCGCGGTCTCCCGCGACCAGACGCCGACCCTTCATTCCGCCTGCGTCGCGTTCGGCATCCCCTCCCCGAAGAGCGAGGAGGTGCACGGCTACACCGTCGACGAGTTCTACCGGAAGGGGCGCATCGGACAGATCGCCGACTACTGCCGGCGCGACGTCGAGGCGACCGCCGAACTTTTCCGGCGGCTCGACGCGACGATCCTTCCGCTCTTTCGGAAGCCGAGCGAACGGTAGCCGGGGAGAGAGAGAGTTCGGCCGCAAGAAGCGGGGAGAGGACCGGGCCCGGAGGGGCCATCTTCGGGGCATGATGCTCGCCGCCATGCCCGCCCCCGCCGCGTTCGATCCCGCCCGCGCCTGGAAGGCCGTCCTCTCGCGCGACGCCGCCTCCGACGGCCTCTTCGTCTTCGCCGTCTCGACGACCGGCGTCTACTGCCGCCCTTCCTGCTCCGCGCGCCGGCCACTACGGGAGAACGTCTCGTTCTTCGCCGGATCCGCCGAGGCCGAGGCCGCGGGCTTCCGCCCCTGCCTCCGGTGCCGCCCGGCGAGCGCCGAGCCGGCTGCAGCCGTCAAGGCCGTCCAGCGGGCGCTGGCTTTCCTCGAGTTGCACGCCGGTAAGAACGTCCCGCTCTCCGCCCTCGCGCGGGCCGCGGGTCTTTCCCCCTTCCACCTTCAGCGGACCTTCAGGAAGCTCGTCGGCGTCACCCCGAAGCGCTACGCGGACGCCGGTCGCGCCGACCGGCTTCGCGCGCTCCTCCGGAGCGGGTCGAGCGTCGCTGCGGCAAGCTTCGAGGCTGGTTACGGTTCGAGCAGCCGCGCCTACGAGCACGCCTCCCGCCACCTCGGGACGACTCCGGCGCGGTACCGGCGAGGGGGCCGCGGCCTTCACATCCGGTACACGACTCTCACGACGCCGCTCGGAAGACTCCTCGTCGGGGCGACCGACCGGGGTGTCTGCTCCGTGATGTTGGGCAACGCCGAACGCACTCTCGAGGCCACGCTTCGGAGCGAATACCCCGAGGCCCTGATCGAGAAGGCGCCGGAGGCCCTGTCCGGCTGGGCCTCCCCGATCGCCGGCTCTCTCTCGGGCGCCGTGGACCTCTCCGGAATCCCGCTCGACCTCCGCGCGACGACGTTCCAGCGGCGGATCTTCGAGGCGCTCCGCGCGATCCCGCGCGGCGAGACCCGCTCCTACGCAGAGCTCGCCGCCTCGGTCGGCCGCCCCACGGCGGTTCGCGCGGCAGCTTCGGCCTGCGCGCGAAACCCCGTCGCTCTCGTCGTGCCGTGCCACCGGATCATCCGGACCGATGGCGGCCTCGGCGGCTACCGGTGGGGCGTGGAGCGGAAGCGCGGGATTCTCGAGGCTGAAGGGGCCACCCGGGACCTCACCCCTTCACCGATTGCGAGCGGCGAAAGAAAACGTTGATCGCGCCGGCGATCGCCGCGAGCGGCAGGCCGACGACGATCGGCTTGTTCAGCGCCCACGCCGCCGCGAGGTTTACGTGGAGGAGCTGGTGCATCGCCCGGAGGCTCCCGCAGCCGGGGCACTGCGCGCCGAAGATCGTCTTGAAGAGGCAGGGAGGGTAGAAGCCGGCCGTCGCTGGATCGAAGAAGAAGAGGACGGCGGCGGCTGGAAGGAGCAGGGTGGCCGGCGTCCCTCCGACGCCCGCGCGCACTGTCTGAGCGAAGCGAGTTTGCGCGCGCAGGAGGAGGGATGCCGGTCGCACGGCTCCCCGGGTTTACATCACCGCCGTCGGCGGAGCCGGCTCGTCGGCCGCGCCGGCCTTCGAGAGCGGGATCCGGACGAGGTAGAGGGCAAGGATCAGGAAGACCGGGATCGCGAGCCACGGAGCGATCCCCTCGAAGCCCGGCACCTGCGGGAACGTCTTCTCGGTCCGGAGGAGGACGACGATTGCGATGACCAGCCCCATGAGCGCTTCACCCGCGATGAGGCCCGACGCCGCGAGGATGCCCGAGTTCTCCACGCGCGCCTTCTGCGCCTCGTTGAGGTTCTTCCGCGCGGCCATCCGATCGACGAGTCCGCGGATGAGGCCGCCGATGAAGATGGCGAAGGTCGTCTCGAGCGGCAGGTACATCCCGACCGAGAAGAGCATCGGGCTCTTCACCTTGATCAGGATGAGCGAGAGCCCCATCGCGATGCCGACGATCACGAGCGGCCAGGCCATCTCTCCGCCGACGATCCCCTGCGACAGAGCGGCCATGAGGCCGGCCTGCGGCGCCGGGAGGTTCTTTCCGCCGAGGCCGCCGATCCCGGGGTTCGAGGCGAGATCGGAGGTGTGGAGGAGCCAGATCGGGAAGAAGAGGGCGAACCCGGCGACGACGACGCCGATCAGGTCGCCCACCTGCATCTTCCAGGGCGTGCCGCCGAGGATGTACCCGACCTTGAGGTCCTGCAGCATCTCGCCCGCCACGGCCGACGAGACGCAGACGACCGCGGCGACCCCGAGGACCGCCGTCACGCCGGCCGAGCCCGTCACGCCGACGATGACCATCGTGAGGGCGGCGACGATCGTCGCCGCGAGCGTGAGGCCCGAGATCGGGTTGTTCGACGAGCCGATCATCCCGACGAGGTTCCCGGAGACCGCCGCGAAGAAGAAGCCCGTGATGAGCATGACGACGGCTGCGAAGAACGCGCCCGCCAGGACGTGGGTGAAGTAGTAGTAGGTCGCGATCATCAGGATGAAGACGGCGAGGACGCCCATTCCGACGATCTTCAGGTTCAGGTCCTTCTCCGTCCGGCTCGTCGCCGCGGCGGCCGCTGCCGACCTCCTCACGTCGGCCACGCCGCGCTTGATCCCGGAGATCAGGTTCTTCCGCATGCGGAAGAGAGTGAAGCAGGCCCCCACGAGCATCCCGCCGACCGCGATCGGGCGGACCATGTAGCGGTAGATGTGCCCGGTCAGAGCAGCCCAGTTCTGCGTGCCGTCGGCGGCCGTGTAGCCGCCGATGTTCGATGGCCCGAGAAAGAAAACGAGGAGCGGGACGAAGAGGCCCCACGCCAGGAGGCCGCCGGCGAAGTTCAGCGCGCCCAGCTCGGGCCCGATGATGTAGCCGACGCCGAGGTAGGCGGGGGTCGCGGCGGGAGCCGAGATCGTCGTCACGCCCCCGGCCGCGACCTTCTGCGCCGGATCCTTCAGACCGAGGCGGACGAAGCTCTCCTTGAGTTTTCCGACCGCGAGCTCGAAGTCGTTCGACGCGCGGAAGACCCCGGCGTCGCCGAGAAGCTTGATGAGGGCCCCCACGCCCATCGCCCGGAAGAGCTGGATGGCCGCGTCGGCTCCCTTCTGCCCCGCCTTGTGGATCTCGCCGGCGGCGACCGACTCGGGGAACGGCAGCGACTTGTCCTCCACCATGACCCGCCGGAGGACCGTGACGAAGAGGATGCCGAGGATGCCGCCGAGGATCATGAGGACGGTCGACGTCAGGTACTCCTTCGTGTCGAACGCCTGGAACTTCCAGAGGCCGAGGATGACGAACGCGGGGATCGTGAAGATTGCCCCCGCCGCGACCGACTCGCCGATGGAGCCGACGGTTCGGGCGAAGTTCTCCTCGAGGAGGGACCCCTTGAAAATCCGGAGGACCGCCATAGAGATGACGGCCGCCGGATAGGTGGCCGCGATCGTCATCCCGGCCCGAAGGCCGAGGTAGGCGTTCGCGGCGCCGAGGACGACGCACATCAGAAGGCCGAGTACCAGCGCCCGGCCGGTGAACTCGGTCATCGTGCTCTCGGCCGAAACGTACGGCTTGAACTCCTTGTCGCTCATGGACGGATTCAACCTCCCGCGGGGGGCACGCGCCGGTGCCGGCCGGCCGCCCGCGTCTCGTTCGTTCGGATACCGGGGGGAGTCTGACATCCCTTCCGTCCGGCTGTCTAACGCGATGCAGAGGGGTCTATACTTCGATCATCTGCCCCCGAGTCCTCGATCCCGGTAACGCGAAAGAACGGGGTCCGGGTGCGGCCCCTCCGAGGAGGCGAGAAATGAATCGCACCGTCGTCGTCCTCGCGGACGATCCGTACTGGAAAACGAAGATCGACCACGCCGCAAGATCCGCGCAGGCTTCTGCCGTCTTCATCTCGGATCCGAAGGAGCTCGCGAAGGCCGTCGAGACCGGGAAGACCGCCCTCGTCCTCATCGACCTCGCCGTGAGGCACGAGCCGTTCGCCGCCATCGCCGCCCTCCGAAAAGCGACGAAAACGAAGGGGATCCACGTCGTCGGCTGGTGTGAGCACACCCGAAAGGATGTGGAGAAGAAGGCGATGGAGGCGGGCTGCCACGAGGTGCTTTCCCGTTCCTCCTTCTCCCAGCACCTCGCGGACCTCATCATGACTCACGCCCTCCCCGGCGCCACGCGGACGGAGGAGGAAGAGAAGGAGCTCCCGGAGGAGTGACGGGGAGAGAGAGACCGGAGGGTTTCTTCCAAAGGTAATCAGGCTCCGGGACCCGACGCCGCTTGAGCGTTCGGGGAGAGGTTGTTGCCGATGTCGAGTTCGCGCAGACGCTTTCTGAAGGGCGCGGCCCTCGCGGGAGCCGCGACGGTCTTTTCACCTTTCGAAGAATCTTCGGCCGGCGCGAAGACGCCGGCTCCCTCCCCCTCACCTGACCCCGGTTTCATCCTCGTCACCTCGGCCAACGGGTTCGAGGCCGCGAAGGCGGCGAAGCAGGCGCTCATCATGGGGATGGACCCGCTCGACGCCGCCATAGCCGGCGTCAACATCCCCGAGCTGGACCCCAACGACATGACCGTCGGCTACGGCGGCATCCCGAACGAAGAGGGGGTCGTCCAGCTCGACGCCTGCGTCATGGACGGCCGGACGATGCGGGCCGGCGCCGTCGGGGCGCTGGAGGGCGTCAAGACCCCGTCCAAGGTCGCGCGCCTCGTCATGGAGCGGACCGACCGCGTCTTCCTCGTCGGAGCGGGGGCGCGTAAGTTCGCGACGGCCCACGGCTTTGCCGACGAGGACCTCCTGACCGAGAAGACCCGGAAGATCTGGCTCTACTGGAAGGAGCGCCTCTCGGACAGCGACGACTGGATCGAGAGCGCGAAGGAAGCGGAAGACCCCGCCATCCAGGAGTTCATCCGGAAGTACGGCAACGCCGACTTCCGCCCGCAGGGGAC
>JBBIPB010000066.1:0-14149 GCA_037443065.1 Acidobacteriota bacterium
AGCCGAGCGTCTCCTTCTCGTGCCGGATCTTCTCCTCGGCGTGCGCCTCGGGAAGGTCGGGGAAGCGGTCAACGAAGGAGGCCTCGGCGGAGACCTCGAAAAGGACGTTCTGGCTGGAGGTCCGGGCCTCGCGGTGCGCGGCGGCCACGTCGATGGCCGAGTCGAGGCCCGCGAGAAGCGCGGCCCGGCTCTTTCCGAGCGAGTCGAACGAACCGGACTTGACCAGCGCCTCGATCACCTTGCGGTTGTTGAGCCGGAGGTCGACGCGCGAGCAGAAGTCGGTCAGCGAGCGGAAGGGGCCGTCCGCGGAGCGCGCCGAGAGGACGGAGGCGACGGCCCCCTCCCCCACTCCCTTGACGGCGCCGAGGCCGAACCGGATCGCGTCGCCGTCCGGCGTGAAGGAGAAGTCGGACGCATTCACGTCGGGCGGGAGGACCGGAATCTTCATCTCCCGGCAGGTGTTCACGTACTTCACGACGTCGTCCGACTTGCCGGAGCTCGCCGTGAGCGTGGCGGCGAGGAACTCCACCGGATGGTGGACCTTCATCCAGGCCGTCCGGTACGCGAGGAGCGCGTAGACGACCGAGTGGGACTTGTTGAACCCGTACCGGCCGAACGGGAGGATCAGCGCCCAGAGCTCCTCGGCCTTCTTCTTCGGGGTGCCGGCCGCGGCGGCCTTCTTCAGGAACTTGGCCCCCTCGGCCTTCAGGAGGGCGTCGTCCTTCTTGCCGATCGCCTTGCGGAGCTTGTCTGCCTCGCCCGGCGTGTAGCCGGCCACGGAGCGCGCGGCGAGCATGACCTGCTCCTGGTAGACGAGGATGCCGTACGTCTCCCGGAGGATCGGCTCCAGCTGTGGCAGCGGATAGTCGAAGTCTTTCCCGCGGCGGCGCTCGATGTAGAGCTCCACGGTTCCCGCGTCGAGGGCTCCCGGCCGGTAGAGGGCGTTCAGGGCGCAGAGGTCTTCGAACGCCTCCGGCCGCGACCGGCGAAGGAGGTCGCGCATGCCGGACGACTCGAACTGGAAAACGCCGTCCGTGCGCCCTTCGGCGAAGAGCCGGTAGACCTCCGGGTCGTCGAGCGGGATGGCGGACAGGTCCGGCCGCGTCCCGGTCCGCTTCTCGACGAACTTCAGCGCGTCGTCGAGGATCGTCAGCGTGATGAGCCCGAGGAAGTCCATCTTGAGGAGCCCCATCTTGTCGACGGACTTCATCTCGAACTGCGTCGTGATCTCGTCGTTGTTGTTCCGGTAGAGCGGGAGATACTCGACGAGCGGGCGCGGCGCGATCAGGACGCCCGCGGCGTGGACCCCCGCGTGGCGGGAGACTCCCTCGAGACGCTCCGCGATCTCGAAGAGACGGCGGTAGGCCTCGCTTCCGGCGAGCGCGTCCGACAGCTCCTTCACGGTCCGTCGCGCTTCGGCGAGCGTCACGGGCTTTCCTGGATTCGCCGGGATCATCCCGCAGAGCCGGTTGACCTCCTGCAGGGGGACCTCGAGGACCCGGCCGACGTCCCGGATGACGGCGCGCGCCTTCATCGAGTTGAACGTGATGATCTGGCCGACGTTCTCCCGCCCGTACTTCTGCCGAACGTACTCGATCACCTCGCCGCGCCGGCGCTCGCAGAGGTCGACGTCGATGTCCGGCATCGAGATCCGGTCGGGGTTCAGAAAGCGCTCGAAGAGGAGGCCGTACGCGAGCGGATCGACCTCGGTGATCCGGAGGGCGAATGCGGCGAGCGAGCCGGCCGCGCTTCCCCGTCCCGGCCCGACGGGAATGCCGCTTTCCCGCGCGAACCGGATGAAGTCCCAGACGATCAGGAAGTAGCTCGAGAGGCCCATCTTCCGGATGACGCCGAGCTCCCACGCGAGGCGCTCCTCGTACTCTTCCCGGCGATGCTTCGCCCGCCCGGCGGCGAAATCCGCCGCGAGCGGCGCGAGACATTTCTCGAGCCCCTCCCGCGCGAGGCTCTCGAGGTACTCCTCGGGCTCGGAAAACCCTTCGGGGACCGGAAACCTCGGAATCTTCAGTCCCGTGTCGACGATGACCCCCGCCTCGATGCGGTCCGCCACGGCCGCGGTGTTCGACACGGCCTCGGCGGACCAGGCGCGGAACGTCTCCGACATCTCCGCCGGGCTCTTCACGTAGAACTCCGAGTTGTAGAACCGCATCCGCTTCGCGTCGTTCAGCGTCTTCCCCATCCCGATGCAGAGCAGAACGTCCTGCGCCGGCGCGTCCTCGCGGGTGAGGTAATGCGCGTCGTTCGTCGCCACCGGCGGGATGCCCGTCTCCTTCGAGAGCCGGAAGAGATCCGGGAGGATCTGGCGCTGCTCCGGAAGCCCGTGGTCCATCACCTCGATGAAGTAGCGGTCCTTCCCGAAGAGGTCCCGGTACCTCAGCGCCGTCGCCTTCGCCCCGGAATAGTCCCCGGCGCGCAGCCGCTTGGAAACCTCCGAGTTCAGGCACCCGGAGAGGGCGATGAGCCCGCCGTGGTAGCGCTCGAGGAGCTCCCAGTCCATTCGGGGCTTGTAGTAGAAGCCGGAGAGGAAGGCCTCCGAGACGAGCCGCGTCAGATTCCTGTAGCCCTCCGCCGTCTCGGCGAGGAGCGTCAGGTGGTAGTTGTTTCCCTCGCCGTCGAAGGTCTTCACCTGCTCCCGGTCGAAGCGGGATCCGGGGGCGACGTACGCCTCGACGCCGAGGATCGGCTTGACGCCCGCTTCGAGGGCCGCCGTCTGGAGTTCGTAGGCGCCGAACATGTTCCCGTGGTCCGTGACGGCCACGGAGTCCATCCCCAGCCCCTTGACCTGGTGGATCAGGTCCTTGACGCGGTTGGCGCCGTCGAGGAGGGAGAACTGCGTGTGGAGATGGAGGTGAACGAAGTCGGAGGGCATCCCTCGAGGATTCTATCGTCGCGGGCACCCGATCGGGCTCAAGGAAGGAGCAGGAAGGCCGCCGCCATCACGGCAGTCGGGAAGAGCGCCCCGAGGAAAAGGCCGAGCGGCGAGACGCCATCCGGAAAGTACTTCGTCAGGGTCGCCTGTCCGGCCGGGTTCGGCGCGTTCGCGATGACGGTCAGCCCGCCGCCCGCGACCGCTCCCGCGACCACCGCGTACTTCAGCGGCTCCGTCAACTGCGGGACGAGCGTTGCGAGATAGGTGATCGCGGCGTTGTCGTTGAACGCCGTCAGCACGACCGCCCCGAAGAAGAGCGGCATCTCCGAGAGCCTTCCGAGGACCGGCGCGATCCACCATTGCTGGAGCGTGCCGTGGATGACGAGCCCTGCGAGGAAGAACCCGACGAGGAGAGGCGTGCGCAGGTTCGGCGGGTCCTGGTGGGGCGCCGTGGCCTGCTGGAAGGCGAGGAAGACGAGGAAGATTCCGATGAAGAGCGGGGGCGTGTGGGACGCCCAGACGACGAGGGCGAGGGTCCCGAGGTGGACGGCGGTCACCCACGCCGGCAGGGCGGATCCTCCGCCCGTGTCTTCCGGGAGGATCACCGCTCTCTCGCCGAGCGCGGCAAACTCCCGGCGGAAGACGAGCGCGTAGAAGAGGTTCGCCAGGAGGATCCCGGCCGCCGCCTTCCAGCCGAAGTGCGAGGCCATGTGGGAGAGGTTCCAGCCCCACGGGGAGGCAACCATCAGGACGGGCGGGGCCGCAAAGTGTGTCAGCGTTCCGCCCACCGAGACATTCACGAAGAGGAGCCCGAGGGTCCCGTAGCGGAGGCGCCGGCTCGGGTCCAGCTCGTAGAGACGGCGTGCGAGGAGGAGGGCGCAGATGATCATCGCCGCGGGCTCTGTGATGAACGAGCCGAGGAGAGGCCCGAACGTCATCGTCGAGAGCCACCAGGCGAGCGGCGTCCCCTTTCCGAACCAGGCCAGGGCCCCGAGGATCTTCTCCGCGAAGACGAGGACAGGGCGGGACGAAGCGACGGCCATGATCACCACGACGAAGGCCGCCTCCGTGAAGTTCACGCGTTCCGAGACGTAGGCGTCGACCGAGTGGGGACCGAAGACGGCGGCCATCGCACCGAAGAGCGCGATCGCCCAGATGCCGAAGACGACTTCGACCTCCCCGAGGAAATGGAGGACCTCCACCCGGACGCTGTGGGCTCCGGGCCCCCGCTCGGCCTCGACCTTCTCCCTCAGCCGGTGAGAGGCGGCCATCAGGCGGGGGGCGAAGAACGTGTGGAGGATCGCCAGGAGGAAGATCGCCGTCGCCACGAGATTCATCGGCTCGACCGTGACACGGTGGACGAGGACCCACGCGAGGCCCATCCCCTCTTCGCCCGTGTAGGCGGAGAGCGGGAGGGGGAACACTACTCCCACTCGATCGTGCCGGGAGGCTTCGACGTGATGTCGTAGACGACGCGGTTGACGCCGCGGACCTCGCCCACGATCCGCCGGGCCGACCGGTCGAGCAGGTCGTGCGGGAGGCGCGCCCAGTCGGCCGTCATGAAGTCTTCGGTCGTGACGGCGCGGAGGGCGACGACGCTCTCGTACGTCCGTCCGTCCCCCATGACGCCGACGCTCTTGACCGGCAGGAGAACGGCGAAGGACTGGGAGGTCGTCTCGTACCAGCCGGCGTCGCGTAGCTCCTCGAGGAAGATCGCGTCCGCCTCCTGGAGGATCCGGACCCTCTCCGGCGTGACCTCTCCGGGGATCCTCACAGCGAGGCCCGGCCCCGGGAAGGGGTGGCGGGAGAGCATCTCGCGCGGGATCCCCAGCTCCTCGCCGAGGCGGCGGACCTCGTCCTTGAAGAGCTCGCGAAGCGGCTCGACGAGCCTGAAGCCGAGCTTCTCCGGGAGGCCCCCGACGTTGTGGTGCGTCTTGATGACGGCGGACGGCCCCTTGATCGAGACCGATTCGATGACGTCCGGGTAGAGCGTCCCCTGCGCGAGCCACTTCACGTTCCGGAGGGACGAGTCCGCGTGCGTCCGGACGTAGTCCGTGAAGACGTCGATGAAGAGGCCTCCGATGATCTTCCGCTTCCGCTCCGGCTCCGTGACGCCCGCGAGCGCCGCGAAGAAGCGCGCGGAAGCGTCCACCCCTTCCACAGGGAGCCCGAGGTGCCGGAACGCCTCGAGGACCTGCCGCCCTTCGTTCTTCCGGAGAAGCCCGGTGTCGACGAAGACGCCCCGGAAACGGTCCCCGATCGCCTCCCGGAGAAGGACGGCCGCGACCGTCGAGTCGACGCCTCCCGAGAGCGCGCCGAGCACCACGCCTTCCGTCACCGTCTCGCGCAGGCGTGTCACCGCCGCGTCGCGGAAGCCGGCCATCGTCCAGGTCGGCCTCGCCCCGCAGACGTCGTAGAGGAAGTTCTCCAGCATCTGGGCCCCGTGCTCGGAGTGATGGACCTCGGGGTGCCCCTGGATGCCGAAGAGGAGGCGCTTCGGGTCCTCGAACGCCGCGACAGGGGCGTTCCGGGTCGTCGCGACGATCGAGAAGCCGGGAGGCGGCGTCTCGACGTGGTCGCCGTGGCTCATCCAGACGGTCTCGTGCGGCCCGAGGCCGCGGAAGAGACGGCCCCCGGCCACGTCCACGACGGCCCGGCCGTACTCGCGTCCGGGGGCGCGGCCGACCTTCCCGCCGAGCTTCTGCGCGATCCACATCATCCCGTAGCAGAGGCCGAGGACCGGCTTTCCGAGATCGAAGAGCTTCTCGTCGCCGACCGGAGCTCCTTCGTCGTAGACGCTCGAGGGACCGCCCGAGAGGATGATCCCTTTCGGATCGAGCGCCGCGATTTCGGACGCCGGCGTGTCGAACGGGAGGACGACCGAGCGGACACGCGCCTCACGGATCCGCCGGGCGATCACCTGCGTGTACTGGGAACCGAAGTCGAGGACGACGATCGTGTCCGGTGCGGAGGTCACGAGCCGAGCATAACGCGGCGTCAGCGGCTCCGCCGGGCGCGCGGACGCGCGGCGCCGCCGAAGAGCGCCCGTGGCACCGCTGCGAGAAGGGACGCCAGAAAGCCCGCCGCCAGGGCGCCGAGCGAGGCCGCGACGACGAACAGGGGCGTCACGTTCACCCCTCCCGGCAGGTCGCCGGCGTGGCCGACGCGGTGAAGCGATGCGCCGGCCCAGGCGGCCACGCCGAGCGTCACCGCGACGAAGGCCCAGCGGCTCTCGACGGGCACCTCGTCCGGCCCTCCCCGGGATCTCCTGGCGGACCCGAGGAGGGGCTGGGCCGCGCCGAGCCCCAGCTCGGAAAGCAGGAGAAGGACGCCGAGGGCGAGATACGGGGCGAGGAAGAAGAGGATCGTCGTCAGGAGGAACCGCAGGAGCGGGCTTCGGACGACTCCCGATCCGAGCGCGTCCGCCATGAAGGGATAGGCGGCGAAAGACTCCGCTGCCTTCGGGTGAAGGATCAGAAACGCCGTGAGGGTCACGCCGAAGGCGGCCGGGGCGGCGAGGAGAAAGGCGCGCGACGTCCGGAACATCAGAGGGCCGGGCGCGACGCGAGGGATTCCTGCCAGAGGGCGCTCACCCGCCGCACGTAGGCGCGCGTCTCCCGGTACGGGGGGACGCCGCCAAACTCCTCGACGGCGCGCTCCCCGGCGTTGTAGGCGGCGAGAATCAGCTCCACGGACGTCTCGCCGAACCGGTCGGCCAGCTCCGCGAGATAGGCCGTGCCGCCACGGATGTTCTCGCGGGGGTCGAAAGCGCGCGCCACGCCGAGGCGCCGGGCGGTGGCCGGCATCAGCTGCATCAGGCCCCGGGCACCCTTCCGCGAGATCGCCGACGGGACGAAGTTCGACTCGGCCCGAATGACGGCCGCGATGAGTGCCGGGTCGATCCGGTATCTCTTCGCCGCGTCGAGGATTTCCTTTGAGTAGAGGGAGACGGCCGGGAATCTTCCTTCGAAAGCACGGACAGAGCGAAGGGGCAAGGCCTCGTTTGGGCTCGCGTGGCGCCGTCCATCTGTTCCGGCATCTGCGTCGGTGCGCTCGTATTCCTCGTCCACGATCCGGTCGACGAGCTCGAGCGGGATCGTCATCCGCCCTCCACCCGCGAGCGACAGAGCGATCCGATCCTCGTCGGCGAGCTGATAGGACTCGGCGCGAAGGACCCGGCCGTCGCCAAAAACGACGAGAACCCCGCGCGCCGGCAGCGCCCCGGCGAGGAGAAGCCCGGACAGAACGATCCCCGGCAGGCCTTTCATCCCTGGTGGAGTCTACGGAACCCGGGCCGGTTCCGTCGCGTCAGGGCCCCGCGGGCCTCGTCGCGAGCCGCTGCCGGATCATCCGGACGGCGGCCGCCCGCTCCGCCCCCTCGAGGACGAGGCGCGGAGGGCGCACCCGTTCCGAACCCACCCCGGCCTCTTCCTGGACCAACTTGATCAATTGAACGAACTTCGGAACCGTGTCGAGCCGGAGGAGCGGCAGGAACCAGTCGTAGAGCGCCTCGGCCGCGTCTCTTCGTCCGGCCGAGGAGAGGTCGAAGAGCCGGAACGACTCCTCCGGGAGAGCGTTCACGAGCCCGGCGATCCACCCGACGGCCCCCGCGGCGATCCCCTCGACGATCAGGTCGTCGACACCGACGAGGAGCGCGAGCCGGCCCGGCGCGAGGCTCTTCAGCTCCGTGATCCGGCGAATGTCGGCGCTCGACTCCTTCACCGCGGCGAGATTCGGGTGCGCGTCGGCGAGAGCCGCGATCCGCGGAGGCAGGACGTCGGTGCCGTAGGCGATCGGGTTGTTGTAGAGCATGCACGGAAGGTCCGTGGCCGAGAGGACCGCGTCGAAGTGGGCCTCGGTCTCGTGCACGTCCCCGCGGTAGACGTAGGGAGGCAGGACCATCAGCCCCTCGCAGCCGCCGTCCGCCGCTGCCCGGGCCAGGTCACACGCCTCCCGTGTCGAGAGCGCCGCGATGCCGGCCACGAGCGGCGCTCTCTTGCCGAGAGCCGACCGGAGGGTCCGGAGGACGGCCACCTTCTCGTTGAACGAGAGAGTGGCCGATTCCCCGAGCGAGCCGAGGGCGACGATTCCCGTGCATCCGGCGTCCACGAGGATCCCGGCATGCCGCCCGAGGAAGTCGTGGTCGATCGAGAGATCCTGCCGGAAGGGCGTGGTGATCGCTGGGATGACTCCGTGCCAGATCACGTCGGTTCCTCCTCGGAGGCGAGGGCCTCCATCGGGACGGGGACGAGCGGGGGGCGGACCGAATCGGATGAAAAGCCGCGTATCCGGGAGAGGGCGCTCCCGCAGACGCGCCCCTGACAGGCGCCCATGCCGGCGCGCGTCGCGAGCTTCGCCTCCCGCATCGAGCGGGCCGCCGCGAGCCGGGAGAGCGGCACGTCCTCGCAGCGGCAGACGAGCGTCTCCGGCATCGCGAGTGCGAGGACCTCCGGTCGAAGGGCGAACGCCTTCCCGAGTTCTTCGCCGAAGAGCCGTCCGCGGGCCCGGGCGGCGAAGAGGCACCGCGCATCTGCTCCGTTCTCATCGAGCGCGCCGGCGGCGGCGAGGCCGGCGATCTCCCCTTCCGCGACTGCGGTCTCCGCGCCGGCGATCCCGCAGACCTCCCCCGCGGCGAAGACGCCGGAACGGGTCGTCTCCTGATACCGGCCCACGACGACCGTCTCCGCGGAGATCTCGCACCCGATCAGCCTCGGGAGCTCGAGGTTGGGGACGAGCCCCCAACCGGCGCAGACGAGATCACAGGCGATCTCCAGCTTCCTCGTCCCGTTCGTGACGTGAGCCCGCTCGACCCGGCCTTCGCCGCCGGCCGCCTTTACCCAGAAGCCGGTCCGGCAGGGGGACCCGGCGATCGCTCCGCGGTACCAGATCCCCTCGAGGAGCTTTCCGGGCGTCGCGAGGAGCCTGAGCCCGAAGCTCGCGATTGCCCGGAGCGGCGCCTGCTCGGCCACGAAGACGACCCGTACTCCCGCCCCGGTCAGGGAGGCCGCCGCGGAGAGAAGGAGCGGGCCCGAGCCTGCGACGACGGCTCGTTTCCCCGAGAGGTCCGCCCCGCTCTTCACGAGGGCCTGTGCGCCCCCCGCGCCGAGAACGCCGGGAAGCGTCCAGCCGGGGAACGGCATGAAGAGTTCGCGCGCCCCGGTGGCGACGACCACGCGCCTCGCGCGGACGACGTGCACCTGTCCGCCCCTGATTGCGCGAAGGCGCCATTCTTCGCCGAGGATCTCGGCATCGAAGAGGCTCGCGGCCGTGACGACCTGTGCCCCGGACTTCCAGAGCCGGTCGATCCAGGGCCGGGCCTTCGGCGGAGGAGCGTCGCCCGGGAGGTGACGGTGAATCTGGCCGCCGGGGGCGAGGTTGTCGTCGAGAAGAACGACGCGCGCCCCCGATTCCGAGGCGCGGCAGGCCGCGGCCACGCCGGCCGGACCAGCCCCGACGACGGCGACGTCCGCGCGCAGTGCCTCACCCACGGGTCAGGACCTCCATCCCGTCGCGGCAGAGTGTCATGCAGGCCCGTTCTTCGGGCCTCCCGTCGATCGTCACCCGGCACTCGAAGCAGACGCCCATGGCGCAGAGGGGCCCTCGCGGCTCCCCCGTCACGGACGTCCGAAACGCCGGGACCCCGGAGCCGAGGAGGGCCGCCGCGACCGTCGACCCGCGAGCCACCGCGACGCTCCGGCCGTCCACGCGGATCGTCATCCGGTCACGCATCCGGCCTCCTCCGGTCCGGCGCGAAGGGAGCCGGATCGATCGGCGGCGGCTCGCCGACGATCAGCGAAGCGAGGAGCCTCGCCGTCCCGAGCGACGTCGTGATCCCGAGCCCCTCGTGCCCCGCGGCGACCCAGACGTCCCGGAGGGCGGGCCACCGGCCGATGAAGGGGAGGTTGTCGGGCGTCGCCGGGCGGAAGCCCGTCCAGGTGCGAAGAGCCGAGAGCCGGGCGAGTGCCGGCATGTACTCCTTCCCGCGGGCGATCATTCGGGCCACGAGTGACCTGTTCACCGAGGCGTCGAACCCGGCGAGTTCGCGGGAGGAGCCGAGCAGCATCTGCCCGGTGGCGCGCGGCTGAATATTGAAGGCCACCGACTCCCGCGCGCCGCCGTGGGCGCTCTTCAGGTACCCCAGCTCGATGATCTGGTGCCGGCAGAAGCCCGGTGCCCGGTCCGTGATGACGAGGTGCCCCTTCTTCGGGACGATGGCGAGCCCCGGGAGGAGCGAGGGCGAGGAGGCTCCCGTCGCAACGACGACGGAGCCCGCGTCGGTCCGGCCCGCCGAAGAGCGGACGAATCCCGCGCCGACCTCGAGGATCTCTTCGCGCCGGATTCTCGCGCCGCCGCTTGCGGCCCTGGAGAGGAGGAATCGTGCGGCTGCCGGCGGATAGAGAATCCTGTCACCCGGGACGCGGAGTCCTCCGGCGAGTCCGGGACGGAGATTCGGCTCGGCCTCGGCGACCCCTTTGGAATCGAGGATCTCCGTCGCGACTCCCCGCGCGCCATAGAAGGCGGCCTTCGAGCGGACGTGAGCCATCTCCTCCTCGTCGGCAGCCACCCAGAGCGTCCCGGAGGGGACGTCTTCGACCTCGGCCGGAAGCTCCCGGGTCCGATTTTCCCAGAGCGTTCTCGAGAAAGACGACAGCGCGAACTGCGCTTCCGAGTCGTCGAGGACGACGAGATGCCCCATGGCGCTTCCCGTGGAGCCGGCGCCGGGGAAGCCCGACTCGAAGATCTCGACGCGAAGTCCCCGCGCCGCCAGCGCCTCCGCGCACGCCGCCCCGACGATCCCCGCGCCGACGACGGCCACATCGGGGCGCGGGGCGCTCACTTCGAGGAGAACCCG
Source organism: Acidobacteriota bacterium (assembly GCA_037443065.1). Classification (GTDB taxonomy): domain Bacteria; phylum Acidobacteriota; class Thermoanaerobaculia; order UBA5066; family UBA5066; genus DAOMFB01. The sequence continues at coordinate 10,740 of JBBIPB010000066.1, forward strand.
AACCGGAAGGGGTCGGCCGGGTCGAAATGGAGCGTCGTCTCGCCCGTGACGTACGCGAAGCCCTGGATGTGCGGCACGAGCGCGCCATCCCTCTCGGTGAGCCAGCCGGTGAAGAGGCTCCCCGTGATGCTCTCCTGCCTCCACCGCTCTCCCGGATTCAGCGCGCCGTGCGCGTGGAGAGTCGCCATCTTTGCGGAGGTTCCGGTCCCGCACGGGGAGCGGTCGTACTCGCCCCCCGGGCAGAGGACGTAGTTCCGGCTGTCGGCGTCGGGCCGAAGCGGCGGGCCGAAGAGCTCGACGTGGTCGATCTCGCCGCCGTCTTTCCCCGTGACGCCCCGCTCGCGAAGGGTCCGGAGGATGGCCGAGGACGCCGCTCCGAGCCTCCCGACGTTTGCAAGCTCCAGCTTCTCGCCCGGAAGCGTCGTCAGGAAGAACCAGTTTCCCCCCCAGGCCACGTCGCCTGCGACGCGGCCGACACCCGGGACGTCGATCGCAACGTCCCGGGCATGGCAGAAGGCCGGAACGTTCTCGATCGTGACGAGGCCCGAGGGCTCGAGTACGGCCGACACGGCACCCGCAGGGGTGTCGATCCGGACCTCGCCCGGCCCGATCCGCCCGAGGAACTGGAGCGTCCGGACGATGCCGATCAGGCCGTGGCCGCACATCCAGAGAGGTCCCACGTTGTTGAAGAAGACGACCCCCGCGGCCGCGCCGGGAGAGACGGGAGGAGTCAGGAGCGCCCCGACCACAGCCTCGTGCCCTCGCGGCTCGAGGACGACGGCCCGCCGGAGGGAGTCGAAGCAGCGGACCAGCTCCTCGCGTCTTCCCTCCATCGTGCGCGACGAGAGGGACGGCCATCCCTCCACGACGAGGCGGGTCGGCTCCCCTTCCGTGTGCGAGTCGAGGACCCTCATCGTGCGGGGAAGCTCGGCGCTCACGCCTCAGCCTCCCGAGATCTGGACCGTCTTGATCTCCGTGTAGAAGTCGCGGGCCGAAGGTCCCTGCTCGCGGCTCCCCGAACTCGAGCCCTTCGTCCCGCCGAACGGCGCGTGCGGGTCGACCCCGGTCGTGTCTCCGTTGATTCGGACGAGCCCCGCCTCGATCCTCCGGACGTACCGGAGCGCGCTCTTCACGTCGCGCGTGAAGAGCGAGGCCGAGAGACCGTACGGCGTGTCGTTGGCGATCGCCAGCGCCTCTTCGAGGCCCTCGGCCGGGATTGCGACGAGAACCGGAGCGAAGAGCTCTTCCGAGCGGAGCGGCGAGCCGGGCTCCACCTCCGAGAGGACAGTCGGAGCAAGGAACCACCCCTTCGAGAAGCGCGGGTCCTTCGGGGCGCCGCCTCCGCTATGGACGCGGCATGGATGCTTCGCGAGGAGCGCGCCGACGCGGGACCGCGAGGCCTCGGAAATGAGCGGACCGACCGCGGCCGCCGGGTCGGTGACCGGGCCGATCGGGAGGGCTGCCGACTGCGACGCCAGGAGGGCCGTGAACTCCTCGAAGACCTTCCGGTCGACGATCACTCGGCTCGTCGCGGTGCATTTCTGTCCGGCGAACCGCATCGCGCCGGCCACCGTCATCGCCCCGGCGCGCGGAAGGTCGGCGTCGGCCAGAACGAGCGCGGGGTTCTTCCCGCCCATCTCGGTCTGGTACCGGACGTTTCGCCTCGCGCAGATCTCCGCCACCCGGGCCCCGACCTTCGCCGAACCGGTGAAGCTGACCCCCCGGACGAGAGGGTGCGAGACGAGAGCCTCTCCTGCGACGGGCCCGAGGCCGAAGACGACGTTGAAGACGCCCGGCGGGAGCCCGGCGGCCGAAACGGTCTCGGCGAGAAGCGAAGCGACGTATGACGACGCTTCCGCCGCTTTCAGAACGACCGTGTTGCCGAATGCGAGCGCCGGGGCCGCCTTCCAGAGAGGGATCGCGACCGGAAAATTCCAGGGGGTGACCAGGCCGACGACGCCGAGAGGCTCGCAAAGTGTCAACTGCAGAGTGTCGGGAAGCTGGGACGGGATGACCGATCCCGCTTCGCGCACGGCCTCGCCAGCGTAATAGCGAAGGATCGCGACGCCTCGGGCGGCCTCGCCCCGGGCCTCGGCGATCGGCTTCCCGACCTCACGCGCCATCGCCTGCGCCAGCTCCTCCGCCCGCGCGCCGACGGCCTCGGCCCACCGGTAGAGGTGCTCGGCCCGGACAGGTCCGTTCAAGAGGCTCCAGCCGCGCTGCGCCTCGGCTGCCGCCGCGACTGCCGCGTCGACGTCCGAGGCGGCCCCCTCCGGGACGAGTGCAACGACGTCGGCCGGATCGGACGGATTGAGGCTCGGAATCGTGGCCGCGGAGTCGCTTCGGCAGCGACTGCCGGCGACGAACAGTTCGAGGGTCGGTGCGTCAGGCATGGGTCGAGCCAATCGACTATAGCGGAACGAGGCGGTCAGGCGCGGGGATGCGTCCGGAGGCTGATGCAGGAGCCGGCGCCTGAAATTCGCATCATCAGTCGAGTGAAGATATTCGTCGTACAACCTGGCGAACGTAAGTTTTTCCCCTAGAGGAGGTTCCCGATGCGCCCTCTCGCCCTGACGCCCCTGATCGCGGTCTTGACACTCGTCGCGCTGCCCGCATCGGCAGTGGGGCCGGCCGCCTCGGCCTGCAACCCGCCCCTCGTTTCCTGGCAGCCTCCGGCCACATGGAACCCCACCGGCGAATCCGGCCCGACGGCTTTCTCCCGGGCGGGCTTCTCGGACACCGCTCTTTCGGACATCTCGAATCCTCTTCCCTTCGTCGCCGTCGCTGCCTGCCGGCGGTACGACTCGCGGACCGACTCGTCCCTCCCCAACAACACACCCCGGCCGGTCACCCTCAGCGGCGGTTCCTGAGGAGTCCCCCCCGCCCGCCACCGCCAGGATCAACTACCCGCCCACCGAGACTCAGCGGGGGAACGCCGGCGTCGTCCCGGTCGATACGGACGCCGTCGTCTACGTACAGGTCAATCAGGGCGCCGGCAGCATCGATTTCACGGTCGAAGTCTTCGGCTACTACGCCCACCTGACGGAGGTCCAGTCCGTGGCGGCCAACCCGCTCCAGACCGGCCTCCTCAAGTGGTATCCGGCCAATCAGACAGCGATGACGTTCAGCGTGGGGTCGTCTCCAAGCGGCGTGGCCTTCGACGGGGCCAACATCAGGGTGACGAACAATTTCAGCGGTACCGTCACGAAGCTCTGAAGCGGAGCCTGGTGGTCAGGCGCGGGGGTGCGTCCGGTCGTAGACGCGGCGGATGCGCGAGCGGGAGACGTGGGTGTAGATCTCCGTCGTCGCGATGTCGGCGTGGCCGAGCATCATCTGGACGGCGCGGAGGTCCGCGTCGTTGTCGACGAGGTGCGTCGCGAAGGCGTGCCGGAGGACGTGCGGCGAGACGG
>JBBIPB010000067.1:0-14107 GCA_037443065.1 Acidobacteriota bacterium
CGCGGAGATCCCCGGCACGTTCGTCTCGGCCTTCGTGACGGAGAAGTCGGGCCGCTGGGGGACGTTGTCGATCACCATGATGTTGCGCCGGACGGCCTCGCCCTTCGGATCGAAGTTCCCGAAATTGACCTGGCCCGGGGTGATCGTGACGGTGGGCTTGATGTAGCCCGAGATCGCCAGCTCGAGTTCGGGCTGCTGCTTGACGCCGGTCTGGAGTTTCACGTATCCGGTCAGAAGCCCCTCGGGGGCGTCCGGCGTGTTCGAGAGGGAGAGCTTGTACTGTCTCGCACCCTTCCCCGCTGCGCGCTCCTTCTCGGGGAGCTCCGTCGCGGTCGCCTTGAGGAACCGGTACGGCACCTCGATCTTCGTCGGGGTGAAGGCCGGGTCGTCCGAGCCGAGGATCAGGTCGGAGCTGACCGTCTCGCCGGTCAGGGCCTGGATCCGGAAGAACCCGTACGGGTAGGTCTCGACGAACGGCTTCACGTAGGCCTGGACGTTCAGCGTCGCCTGCGGGCTCGTCGGGTCGTTGAAGAGAACGAGCGCGGTCTTCGAGATCGACCCCTGGAACGCCTTCGTCTCGATCGCCAGGGTGATCTTCCCCTCGGTCCCGGGCTTGATGACCCGGTCGTACTCCGAGACTGTGCAGCCGCACGCGGGCTTGACGTCCGTGATCAGAAGGTCCGCCGTCCCGGCATTCTTCACGAGGAAGGTGTGCTTGATCACCTCCCCCTTCGGGACCATCCCGACGTCCTTGTTCGGCTCGGCGATGACGGCCTTGGGGGTGGCGGCCTTCGTCTCGGCGGGCTTGGTCTCGGCGGCTTTCGTCTGGGCGAGGACCGGTCCGGCGAGCAGGACGCCGAGAAGGGCGGCTGCCGGGGTGGCGAACGGGCGATGGCGGAAGGGATTCATGGGGTCGGGACCTCCTGTCGTTTCCCCCGCGAAGGCAGTGGGCCGGGGGCCGAAAAGTATACGTGTCGCACCGATCGGGCCAAAACGGCCCGGCTTGACCACAGTCAGAACCCTCAGCAAACTCCGCGCCCGAAATGCCCACCTCCCCCCGGACTTTCTATCTGATCGCGATCGGAGGGACGGCAATGGCACCGCTCGCCGGCCTCCTTCTCGCGCGGGGAGACCGCGTTCTCGGCTCGGACGGCCCGCTCTACCCGCCGATGTCCGACCGCCTCCGCACCCTCGGAATCGAGGTCCGGCCCGCCTGGAGAGCCGAGAACGTCACGCCGGACGTGACGCACGTCGTCGTCGGAAACGTCGCCCGCGCCGACAACCCCGAGCTTCTCGAGGCCCTGAGACGCGGCCTCCCGACAGCTTCGATGCCCGAGACCCTCCGGACGGAGGTCCTTGCCGGCCGGCGTCCGGTCGTCGTCGCCGGGACGCACGGCAAGACGACGACGACCGCGCTCGTGGCGTGGCTCCTCGCCTCGGCCGGGCGCGACCCCGGCTTCCTCATCGCCGGCGAACCTCTCGGTTTCGTCGCCCCGTCGCACCTCGGGACCGGGCCCGCCTTCGTCGTGGAGGGGGACGAGTACTCGACGTCGTACGCCGACAAGGGGCCGAAGTTCCTCCACTACGCCCCGCGAACGCTGGTCGTCACCTCCGTCGAGTTCGACCATGCCGATCTCTACGAGGACCTCGCCGCCGTGAAGGGGGCGTTCCGGAAGGGGGTCGCGATCGTCCCCGGCGACGGCCGGATCGTCGCCTTTGCCGACGACCCGAACGTCCGCGACGTCGTGCTCGTCGGGCGCGCCCCCGCGACTTTCTACTCTCTCAAGGATGCCTCGGCGGATCTCTTCGCCGGAGAGGTCCGGGAGTCCGGGGAGGGGCTCTGCTTCTGGATCCTCCGGCGCGGCGGTCCCCTCCTCGAGGCGACCCTTCCGCTCTCCGGCAGGCACAACGTCGCCAACGCCCTCGCGGCCGTCGCCGTGGCGATCGAGTTCGGCCTTTCTCCCGGGGAGATCGCCTCCGGCCTCGCGACGTTCCGCGGCGTCAAGCGGCGATTGGAGGTCAAGGGGACGGCGGGAGGCGTCACGGTCGTCGACGACTTCGCCCACCATCCGACCGCGGTCGCGACCACGCTCGCCGGGGCGAGGAAGCGATTTGCGGGGCGCCGCCTCTGGGGCGTTTTCGAGCCCCGCTCGATGACCGCGGGGCGCGCCGACTTCTTCGCGCTCTATCTCGAGGCTCTCTCGAACGCGGACGCCGTCGCCCTTCCGGCACCGTTCCACGCCGCACGCCTCTCGCAGCCGGGAGGCCCGGGAGCGCTCGACGTGGAGCGGCTCGCGAAGGCGCTTCGCGAGCGGGGAATGCCCGCCGTCACGGCCGCGACGCCCGACGCGCTCCTCGCGGAGCTCCTCCCCGAGCTGAGGAGCAGGGACGTCGTCGTCGCCATGTCCTCCGGCGCCTTCGGCAGCTTCCCGGAGAAGCTCCTTTCGGCGCTCGGGGGGCACTGACGGCTGCCGGGCGGCGTCACGTCTCCTTCGCAACGGTCACGGAAAGGGACCCCACCTTCTGGATCCGGACCTCGAGCGTCTGTCCGGGGGCGAGCGGGGCCACCCCCTCCGGCGTTCCGGTGAGGATCACGTCCCCCGGTTCGAGCGTCATCGCGTGCGAGGCCCACGCGACGAGGGCCGGAACGTCGTGGACCATGGCCGAAGTCCGGCCCGACTGTTTCACGGCGCCGTCGACGAGAGTCTCGAGGAGAAGGTCTGAAGGATCCACGTCCGTCTCGATCACGGGGCCGAGCGGACAGAAGGTGTCGAAGCCCTTCGCACGCCACCATTGCCCGTCGGCTTTCTGGAGGTCCCGCGCCGTGACGTCGATGGCGACCGTGTAGCCGAACACCGCGGACATCGCCGTCTCACGCGAGAGCCGCCGCGCGCGCTTCCCGATGACGACGGTGAGCTCCCCTTCGTAGTCGACGCGGGACGACTCGGGCGGGAGGAGCACCGTTCCGCGGTGGGGAAGAAGCGCACTCGGAGGCTTCATGAAGACGAGCGGCTTTTCGGGCACCTCGTTTCCCAGCTCGGCGGCGTGGGCCCGGTAGTTCCGGCCAATGCAGAGGATCTTGGACGGGACGACGGGGACGAGGAGCGCCGCGCTCCGGCGGTCGACGGGCGTCCCCGCCCGCGCCGGGGCGGCCCCCTCCCACGGCGCCGCAAGGAGCGGCACAATCGACTCCCCTTCGACCATTCCCCACGACGGCGCCCCGGACGTCACGAATCGGACGAATCTCATGGCCACTCCTCGAAACGGATCTCGCCCTCGTAGAGGATCCGTGCGTCTCCCGAGAGCGTGATCTCCGAATAGACCTCTCCCGACCGCTCGAAGTCGACGACCAGCGTCTCCCCGGACCACGTCCGCGCGTGGACCGGAGGAATGTCCCCCGCGACGCGCGACGAGACGATCGCCGAGGCGACCGTTCCCGATCCGCAGGAGAGCGTCTCGTTCTCCACGCCCCGCTCCCAGGTCCGGAGCGCGATGGCTCCCGGGCCCGACCGCGCGACGAAGTTGACGTTCGCCCCTTCCGGCATCTCCGGGTGATGGCGGAGTGGAGGGCCGAGACGCGGGAGGTCGAGGGCCGCGAGGGCCTCCACCGAGTCGACCGAGACGACGAGATGCGGGACGCCCACGACGACCTCCACCGCCTCCTTCCCGACCGGCACGTCATGCAGGTGTGTCGCGAGACGACGACCCGGCCGGACGGCTTGGGGCAGAACGATCGTCACCCGCCCATCCTGCGCGACGCGGGCGGCGACCGACCCCCAGCCGGTCCGGACGATGAACTTCCCTCGAACGTCGAGCGCGCGCGCCGCGAGGCGTGCCGCGCAGCGTGTCCCGTTCGCACAGAAGCGCGACGATCCGCCGTCGGCGTTGAAATAGTCGGCCACGACCTGCTCCCCGTCCCGACGGACGAAGAGGACTCCGTCCGCGCCGATTCCCGTCCGCCGGTCACAGAGACGGCGAAGGACTTCGGACTCCTCCACGCTCCTTTCCGGCATCCCGAGAAACATCACGAAGTCGTTTCCCGCGCCGCTCATCTTCACGAACCGTCGGGGGAGCGAAGGGAAGGTCTTCACCTCCGCTCCTCGACGCGGACGCTCTCGTTTCCCGAGCGATCGACGGCCGCGACGGCGTACCGCGTGCCGGGGCGACTTCCCTTGTCGAACCAGAGCGTCTCGACGAGGCCGTCCACGACCCTCGTCCACGAGGCCTCTCCCGGGCCCATCCGGTAGACGCGGTACCCCGCGAAGTCCCGGGCAAGGACCGGGTTCCAGACGAGGCGCGCTCCTTCCGGCTCGACGAGGACGAGAAAGCCGCCGGGTGGAGGGGGCGGGAAGACGTCCTTCGTGTCGACGAGGATCTCGTCCGCTGCGGGGCCGAGGATGAGCGGCAACTGGTCCGTCGGCGCGGCGCGAACGGTGTAGAGATAATCGTGGTCGAGACGGGCCGACGCGTCGACGTAGGACGTCGCCCCTTTCACGACCGCGATTTCCTTCTCATACCACTCCTCGCCCCGCTCCTTCCGGTAGACGGCGTAGGCTCCCACGACCGGCGGCCGGGCGCCGTCCAGCATCTCCTCGGGCGAGAGCCACTCGAGACAGACGCGCGTTTCCTCGACCACGGCTTTCAGGAAGAGCGGGCGCCCCGGCGGGACGACCGGGATGATCCCCACGATCGGCGACATCTCCGAAACGAGCTTCTTCCCGCGCGTCGCCGTAACGCCGTAGCGGAGGAGGACGCGCCCGAGCCGCTTCTCGCGGTAGAGGGGCAGGAGCGAGTCGCGGTAGAGGAAGTCGCCGCCAGCCGTCCACTGGTCCATGTCGTCGCGTGCGATCTCGGCGATCACCTCCGCGCGGGACCGGAACTCCTTCTCCTCCCTCTCGCGGGCATCCCCGCCGGCCGCCGGAGGCGACGGGCGGATCCCTTCGCGCGCGGCCCGAACCTCCCGGGAGATCGTCACCTTCCGGAGGCCAGAGAGCGGCGTCCCTTGCGACGTCATCGTCGGGAAGGGAAACCGGACGACGACGTCCGAATCATCCTGGAAAACGTCGAGCGGCGCCGGGCGCGCCGGGACGACGAGGATCGGCGGCTGCGGATCCAGCTTCTTCCCGCAGGCAACGAGCAGGATGAGTCCTGCGAGGGCGAGGGGAAGATGCTTCACAGCACGAACCGTGAGAGGTCCTGGTCGCGGACGAGGCCGCGAAGCGCCCGCTCGACGTACGGGCGATCGACGACGATCCGGGCCCCGGCGGCGTCGGGCCCCGCGAAGGAGATCTCCTCGAGGACGGTCTCGAGGATCGTGTGAAGCCGCCGCGCCCCGATGTTCTCGAGGTTCCTGTTCACCTCGGCGGCCGCTCGTGCGATCTCGGCGAGGCCGTCGTCCGCGAAGACGAGTTCGATCTGATCGGCGGAGAGGAGGCGCGTGGCCTGCTTCGGAAGGGCGTGCTCCGGCTCGGTCAGGATCCGGAGAAAGTCGGCCTCCGTCAGGGCGTCGAGCGAGACGCGGATCGGGAAGCGTCCCTGGAGTTCGGGGATCAGGTCCGAGGGGCGCGCGACGTGAAAGGCACCCGCCGCGATGAAGAGGACGTGGTCGGTCTTCACCATCCCGTGCTTCGTCTTGACGGTGGTCCCCTCGACGAGCGGGAGGAGGTCGCGCTGTACCCCCTCGCGCGAGACGTCCGGGCCGGACCCCTTCCCTTCGCGCCCCGCGATCTTGTCGATCTCGTCGAGGAAGACGATCCCCGATTCCTCCGCCCGCCGGATCGCCTCCTGCGGGACGGTCGCGTCGTCCGTCAGGGCGTCGGCCTCCCGCTCGACGAGGAGCGGGCGCGCCTCGCCCACGGTCGTCCTGACCTTTTTCTTCTTCGGGCCGCCGAAGAGCCCCGACATCATCCCGGGGAGGTCGATCCCCATCTCCTCCACTCCCTGCGGCGTCATGACGGAGATCTGCGGCGTCCGGTCGTCGGCCACCTCGATCTCCACATCGCGCGCCTCGAGCTTCCCCTCCTTCAGTTCCCGCCGGATCCGCTCGCGCCCCTCGACGGCCGTGCCGTCCGTGCTCTGCTGGGCGACGAGGAGGCCGACGAGAGTCTCCTCCGCGGCCGCGGCCGCCCGGTCGGCCACGCGGCCGCGCCGCTCTTCCTTCACGAGGCGGATCGCCGCGTCGACGAGGTCCCGGGCGATGGAGTCGACGTCGCGCCCGACGTACCCGACCTCCGTGAACTTCGACGCCTCGACCTTCACGAACGGGGCGTCGGCGAGGCGGGCGATCCGGCGGGCGATCTCGGTCTTCCCGACCCCGGTCGGCCCGATCATCAGGATGTTCTTCGGCGTGATCTCGCGAGCGACCTCGGGCGCGAGCTGCTGGCGCCGCCATCGCTCCCGAAGAGCGATCGCGACCGACCGCTTGGCCTTCCCCTGCCCGACGACGTGCCGGTCCAGCTCGGCCACGATCTTGCGCGGTGCGAGGTCGCGCAGGAACCCGGACTTCATGGGAGCGTCTCGATCCGGATGACATCGTTCGTGTAGACGTCGATCGAGGCGGCTATGAGAAGCGCCTCCCTGACGACCGCTTCGGCGTCGAGGGACGAGTGGCGAAGGAGCGCCCGGGCCGCGGCCGCTGCGTACGGCCCGCCCGACCCGACGGCGAGGACTCCCTCGTCGGGGGCGATGACGTCCCCGGTCCCGGAGAGGAGGAGCGAGGTCTTCACGTCGGCGACGACGAGGAGCGCCTCGAGTTGCCGGAGCGTCTTCTCGGTCCGCCAGTCGGTCGCGAGCTCCACGGCCGCCCGTTCGAGCTGCCCGTGGAACTCCTCGAGCTTCCGCTCGAAGCGGGTGAAGAGGGCGACGGCGTCCGCCGTCGAACCGGCGAAGCCCGCGAGGACCTTCCCGTCGAGGAGCCGGCGAAGCTTCGAGGCGCCGTGCTTGACGACGGTCGTCCCCATCGTCACCTGACCGTCGCCTCCGAGTGCGACGCGCCCGTCCCGCCGGACACAGAGGATGGTCGTGTGCCTGAAGAGCGGAGTCTTTTCCACGGCGCGAGTCTAGCCGGGACCGGGCCTGTCATTCCTTCCCGGCACGCGGATGGCTCTTCCGGTAGACCTCGATGAGCCTTTCGGCGTCGAGATGGGTGTATTTCTGAGTCGTCGAGAGGGAAGCGTGGCCGAGCATCTCCTGGATGGAGCGGAGGTCGGCCCCTGCGGCGAGGAGGTGCGTCGCGAAGCTGTGCCGCAAGGCATGCGGCGAGGCGTGCCGGGTCACGCCCGCGAGACGGAGCGCCTGGTCGAGAATCCGCCGGACGCTCCGGTCGGTGAGACGCCCCCCGCCCGGGTTCAGAAAGAGGGCTTCGGCATCCTTCCGTCTCGTCGGCTGCGGCCGCTCGCGAAGATACTCGCGGATCGCCCCCGCCGCCTTCTCGCCGAACGGGACGATCCGCTCCTTCTTCCCCTTCCCGAGCGTCCGGACCTGCCGGGAGGCGAGGTCCACGTCCGGAAGGTCCAGCCCCACGAGCTCCGAGACGCGCAGGCCCGTCGCGTAGAGAAGTTCGAGGAGGGCGCGATCGCGCGCGGAGAGCGGTTCGTCCCCGTCGCGTGCCTCGAGCGTGGAGGCGGCCTCCGTCACGGAGAGCGTTCGCGGGAGCGGCCGCGCCGCGCGAGGCGTGGCGACGGCTTTCGCAGGATTGGCCGTCACCTTCCCCTCGCGGGCGAGGAAGCGGAAGAAAGTCCGGAGTGCCGAGAGGTGCCGGCCCACCGACGTCTTCGAGAGGCCCTTCGCCCGAAGGCGGGCGAGGTACGACCGGACGGCGAGGACGTCGGCCTGTGCGGCCGAAACCGTCTCGGCGGGGCGGGAGAGGAATTCCTGCGCGAGGAACTCCGCGAACGACGCCACGTCGCGGCGGTAAGCGGTGCGCGTGTGCGGAGAGACACCTCGCTCGTCGCGGAGGTGGCGTTCGAAGGCGGCGATCTCGTCGGCCAGCACGTACCTATTCTCTATCGTCCGGCGGACGCGCCGAGGGCCGCCTCGGCCCATGCACGGACCTTTTCGAGGGCCGTCCGGACGAGGAGCTCGCGCCGTGCCCCCTTGTCCCGGAGCTTCGGGACGTCTGCCTCGTCCATGAGTCCGAACGTGACGTTTGCCGGGGTGAAGTCGCTCTCGCGCGGCGCCGAGACATGCCGGGCGAGCGACCCGAGCGCCGTGGCGAACGGAGGGGGGAGCGGCTCGCGCCCCTCGAGGAGCTGCGCGAGCGTCGCGCCGACCATCAGCCCCGTCGCCGCGCTCTCGAGGTATCCCTCCACGCCCGTGAGCTGCCCGGCGAAGAAGATGAGGGGGTCCTTTTTCCACCGGAAGAGCGGGTCGAGGTGCGCCGGCCCGTTGATGTAGGTGTTCCGGTGGAGCTGACCGTACCGGACGAAGACGGCCTCCGCCAGACCGGGGAGCGTCCGGAGGATCCGCCGCTGCTCCCCCTGCTTCAGCTTCGTCTGGAAGCCAACGAGGTTCCAGTGCTCGCGCGCGAGGTCGTCCTGCCGGAGCTGGACCACCGCGTACGGTTCGCGACCCGTCTTCGGGTCGTTGAGGCCGAACGGCTTCATCGGCCCGTGGCGAAGCGTCTCGATCCCCCGCTCGGCCATCGCCTCGACCGGAAGGCACCCCTCGAAGTAGACGGCCTTTTCGAAATCGTGGAAGGGGACCTTCTCGCCGGCCAGAAGCTCCCTCACGAAGGCCTCGTACTCCGCTTTCGAGAGGGGAATGTTCAGATAGTCCTCGCCCCCGCCTTTCCCCCAGCGACTCGCCGCGAAGAGCCTCGTCAGATCGAGCGACGAGGCTTCCACGACCGGCGCGACCGCGTCGTAGAAGTAGAGATAGCTTTCGCCAAGCGCTTCCTTGAGCGACGAGGCGAGCGCTTCCGACGTGAGGGGTCCCGTCGCGACGACGGCGAATCCGCCGCCGGGCCTCGCTTGCCGAAGTGAACCGATCTCCGCTCGAACCAGATCGATCTCCGGCCGCTCCGCAATCCGACGAGTGACTCCCTCGGCGAAGATCCCCCGGTCGACGGCGAGGGCGTCTCCGGCCGGGACGGCGGCCCGGCGGGCCTCCTCGAGGATGACGCTCCCGACGATCTCCATCTCGCGCTTCAGAAGGCCGACGGCGTTCTGCGGGTTGTCCGACCGGAACGAATTCGAGCAGACCATCTCCGCCAGCCGGTCCGTCGTGTGGGCCTCGGTCTTCCGGACGGGGCGCATCTCGACGAGACGGACCCGGTGCCCTCGCCGGGCGAGCTGCCACGCGCACTCCACCCCGGCGAAGCCGCCGCCGACGATCGTGACGCGGGGAGCTTCCGGCATGGGGCGGTGATTCTAGGGGGAGCGGGGGAGAATCCCCGGGTGACGTTCGAGGAGAGGCACTACGGGCGGGAGTACTTCGAGCGGCTCCACCCCGACCACTGGTTCACGAACCCGCCCCGGAAGTACATCGAGCGGAACCGGGACGCACTCCGCGTCGTGGCCTCGCGCCCGGGGGACCGGATTCTCGAGCTCGGCGCGGCGCGGGGAGATCTCACTTTCCTCTTCGCGCAGAAGGCCCGGGAGGTCGTGGGCCTCGACGCTTCCCCGATCGCTCTCGGGATGGCCGAGGGCGCGCGGCGCAGGCGGCAGGTCGAGAACGTCCGTTTCGTGAGGGGGGACGTGGCCGACCTCTCGGCCTTCGCGGACGCCTCCTTCGACGCGGTAGCGGCCATAGACCTCGTCGAGCACATCGACGACCCGACGCTCGCAGCGATGCTCCGGGAGGTCAGGCGCGTCCTCGTCCCGGGCGGCCGGCTCGGGATCTATACCCCCGACCGGGCCCACTACGTCGAGCGGCTGAAGGCGCACGATCTCCTCCTGAAGCAGTTTCCCGAGCACATCGCCGTCCGCCGCGTAAACGCGTTCCGTGAAGCCCTCACAGAGACCGGATTCCGGATCGACCTCCTCGACTGGTCCGTCTCTCCCTTTCCCGGCGTCCGGTGGGTCGAGAAGGTCCTTGCGCCACTCCCGCTCGTCGGAGAGACGTTCCGGTACCGGATCCTCATCCGCGCGATACGCTCGGACGGATGAGAGTCGATTTCGTCACCTGCGACGTCTTCACGAGCCGCCCCTTCGCGGGGAACCCCCTTCTCGTCGTCCCCGACGCGCGCGGCCTCTCGCCCGCCCTGATGCAGGCGGTCGCGCGCGAGATCAACTACTCGGAGTCGACCTTCGTCCTCCCCCCGGACGACCCGCGCCACGCCTACCGGCAGCGGACCTTCGTCCCCTTCAAGGAGATTCCCTACGCCGGGCACCCGACGGTCGGAACGGCCGTGGTGATGGCCGCGCTCGGGAAGGTCGGCGCGAAGGGAGAAACGGAAATCTCGATCGAGGTCGGGTTCGGGCCTCTGACTCTCGAGCTGATCCGCGAGAAGGGGGCGGTCCGGCGCGTGAGGATGGAGCAGGGAGAGCCCGCGTGGGAGAAGCCGATCGGCGCCTCGGCACCGAGGGAGCGGATCGCCCGCGCTCTCGGCCTCCCGGGAACCGCCCTCCACAAGAAGCTCCCGCCGCAGGTCGTCTCGACCGGGAACCGGACTCTCGTCCTGCCACTCCGCGACGTCGCGTCCGTCTCCGCGGCCGTCGCCGACGCCAGGGTCTTGAACACTCTCGAGAAGGAACTCGACATCCTGATCGCGTATCTCGTCGCATTCGACGGGGAGCGGATCCACGCCCGCGCCTTCTGCCCCGGTGCCGGCGTCCCCGAGGATCCCGCCACCGGTTCGGCCGCCGGCCCGCTGGGCGTCTACCTCGCCCTTCACGGCGCGCTCCCCGGTGGGGCGCCGCGATTCTTCATCGACCAGGGTGTCGAGATGGGGCGCCCGTCCGAGATCGAGGTGACCGTGGAGCGGGAGGCCGACGGCGCGCCCGCAGGCGTCCGCGTCGCGGGAAGCGCCGTCCTGATCATGCAGGGGCATCTCGAGGTCTGACGCACCCCGCCCCTAGACTCGCGGCCGATGAGCGTCCCCCCCCTGATCGGCATCACGTCCGGCACCGAGCCGGTCCTTCCCGGTTTCTACATCCTCCGGCACGACTACGTCCGGGCCGTCGAGCTTTCCGGCGGCGTCCCTCTCGTCCTCGCCCCGGCCGGCGCCGCGCTCCACCCGGCGCTCCTCTCGAAGCTGGACGGCCTCGTCCTGACAGGGGGACTCGACGTGACACCTCTCCTCTACGGCGAGAAGGCGAAGCCGACCGTCACCGACACGAGCGCCGAGCGGGACGAGTTCGAGGTGAAGCTCGTCCTCGAGGCGCTCGCGCACGGCCTTCCGATCCTCGCCATCTGTCGCGGGATGCAGCTTCTGAACGTCGCCCTCGGCGGGACGCTCGTCCAGGACATCCGGTCCGAGACCGGCTCCGGGGTTCGCCACGACGACTTCGCGCGGCCACGGACTGACGTCGCGCACACGGTCTCGATCCGGCGCGGCTCCCGGCTTCACGCCCTCCTCGGGCTCGACGAGGTGGAGGTGAACAGCCTTCACCATCAGGCGGTCGACCGCCTCGCGACCCCGCTCGTCGCCGCAGCGTTTGCCCCCGACGGGCTCATCGAGGCGGTGGAAATCCCCGAAAAGCGTTTCGTCCTCGGCGTCCAGTGGCACCCCGAAGCGTGGTGGCGCGAAGGGCGCTTCGGAGCCCTCTTCCGGGCGCTCGCCCGCGCTGCCGAAGCAGAGCCCGCCCCCCGCGTCGCCGCGTCCCGCTGAACGGAACGGGCGCTACTTCGTCTCGAGGACCTTCGCCACCCGCTCGCGATAGATCCCGAAGAGCCGGCGGCCGACGGCCGTCTCCTTCGAAACCCACTCGGCGTTCTGGAAGGCCATCGGGGAGTACTCGCGGCGGAGCGACTCGAGATGGGGCGCTATGCGGGCGAAGAGGAAGAGTCCCTCGCCGCTCGACTCCATGAAGTAGTCGGGGTTCACGATGCCGTGCTTCACGACGCCGTAGACCATCTCCCAGTAGGTGGAGACCTGCCGGAAAGGAGCGTTGAGCGGGTGGTCGCTCTTCAGGACGGCGGCGATCTCGTCGTAGCTCTTCGGCCAGAACTTCTGGAGGATCGCCGCTCGCGACTCGCGCATGAGGCCCTCGCGGCGGAGGTCGTAGGCCCGGAAGGCCAGCTCGGCGTCATGGTGGTCGGGGGCTTTCGTGCTCATCCGGGATCAGCCTTTCTTCCTGCGGGGTTTCGTGCCGGCACCTTTCGGAGCCCGACGTCGCGCTCCGGCCGGAGGGGCGGAGGCGGCCGCTGCCTCCGCGGCCGCGTGAGCGCCGTCCGGAATCTTGGTGACGGGCGTGTAGAGATCGAGGTCCCCGGCCGGGGCGTCGAAGCCGCACGCCTCCCGCTCGCAGACGAAGAAGGCACCGGCCTTCCGGTCCCGGACGAGGAGATACGGCGCAGCGCAGGCAGGGCATGCCTTCGGAACGGGGCGGGCCCGGAAGTTTTTCGGGCACGACGGGTAGTTCGAGCAGCCGTAGAACGGGCCGAAGCGCCCGCGCCGGACGAGGATCTCGCCTTTCCTGCATTCCGGGCAGACGACGCCGGTCGTCGTCACCGGTTTCGGTGGCCGGTACCGGCATTCCGGCCACCCGGAACAAGCGACGTAGTCGCCGTACCGGCCGTGCTTGGTGACGAGGGGCTTTCCGCAGACGGGACAGCCTTCTCCGGTCGGAACGTCGGGGCGCGCCTCCGCTTTTCCCCCGGCGACCTTCACGGGGACCGTGTTGCGGCAGGCCGGATAGGCGGTGCAGCCGAGAAACGCCGAGCCGCTCCGACCCGTCCGGAGCTTCATCGGGCTGCCGCACTCCTCGCAGGTCTGCCCCTCGACGTCGCCCGTGTCGATCGGGTCTTCTTCAACCTCGGGGATGTCGAGCGTGAAATCGCATTTCGGGTAGCCGCCGCAGGCGATGAAGAGCCCTGCCTTCCCCATCCGGAGCTTCAGCAGGTGGCCGCTCTTCGGGCAGGCGTCGCCCGGATCGGACGCGAGGCGGAAGTGGACGAAGAGCTTCCGGACGTCGGAGAGCGGGAGGCCCGCCTTGATCGAGACCATCTTCTTCTTCGCCCGCTCCCGGTCCTTCACGAACTTCCCGTCGAACTCCGCGAGGGCCTTCCGCCAGTCGACGTTTCCCGCCTCGACCTCGTCCAGCTCCTCCTCCATCCGCGCCGTGTACCCGGTTTCGAAGAAGTCCTCGAACCCCTCGAGCATCAGATCGATGACGAGCCGGCCGAGCGGGGTCGGGATGAAGCGGCGGTCCTTCTTCCGCGCGTACTCCCGGTCCTCGATCTTCCGGAGGATCTCCGCGTACGTGGAGGGGCGCCCGATGCCGTTCTCCTCGAGGAATTTCACGAGCGACGCCTCGTTGAAGCGCGGGGGGGCCTGAGTCTCGTGCGCCTCGGAGGTGGCCGCGCCGAGGGCGAGGATATCTCCCTCGGCGAGCGCCGGGAGCCGGACTTTTCCGTCGGGGTCCCCATCGCCGCTCCCGTTCCCGTTCCCCTCCTCGGGGGTCTCGTCGTCGGCCGTCTCGCCGTGCGCGCGGAGCCAGCCGGGGTCCCGGAGGACCGACCCCGTGGCGCGCAGGAGCGCGACATCGCCCGACCCCTTCTCGCGCGAGGCGATCTCCACGGCCGTGACCTCCGCGACGGAGGGGCTCATCTGGGAGGAGACGAAGCGGGTCCAGACGAGCCGGTAGAGTTTCATCTCCTCGGCCGAGAGGTACCGGGCGACGGTCTCGGGCGGAAGGTCCGTCGAGGTGGGGCGGATCGCCTCGTGGGCGTCCTGGGCGTCCTTCTTCTGCCGGAAGCGGCGCACCTCGGGACTGCGCGCCCCCTCTCCCCAGGTCCGGACGATGTAGTCGCGGACCGCTGCGAGGGCCTCCTCGGCCGTGCGCGTCGAGTCGGTCCGCATGTACGTGATGAGGCCGACGGAGCCCCTCTCCCCGAGCGTCTTGCCTTCGTAGAGCCGCTGCGCCACCTGCATCGTCCGCCGGACGGTGAAGCCGAGGACGCGCGCGGCGGCCTGCTGGAGCTTGGAGGTCGTGAACGGCGGAGG
>JBBIPB010000068.1:0-13914 GCA_037443065.1 Acidobacteriota bacterium
TCGTCCGACGAGGCTCGGACGTGACTCTCGCCATCCTCGAGCCCCCGGCCATTTTTTCCGGCGATGCGGACCTCGCCATCGAGAAGAGCTCAACGGTGGACGTCGGTGACGTGGGCGATGCGGAGCATGTCAACGGGACGCGTCCCACTCCTTGTGAAGCCAATTCGCGAAACCCACCGGGCAGCTCTCATCTTCAGACTGGTGTGTTCCCCGCCGCGGAACTGGAGGCGGGCCTCGAGTCCAGCCTGACGAGTGCCGCGTTCACGGGCGCCCGGACAGGAACCTCGTCCGGAGCGGGGGCGCTGGCGGAAGACCGGTCGCGTCCAGGATCTCCTTCTCGTCGAGCGTCTCGTGCGCGAGGAGCGCTTCGGCGAGCTTGTCGAGCTCCGCGCGATGGCTGCGCAGCAGGCGTCGCGCCTCCTCGTGGCTTTCGGCGATGATCTTCAGCACCTCGGCGTCGATCGTTCGCGCCGTCTCCTCGCTGAACGGCCGCGCGCCGTCGCCGCCGGCCGCCACACCGAGGTAAGGGTTCTCCCGGGGGGCGAGCTGCACCGCGCCGAGGGCCTCGCTCATGCCCCATCGCGTCACCATGCTCCGCGCCAGTTCGGTGGCCTGTTCGATGTCGCTCTCGGCGCCCGTCGTCTTCGTGTCGTAGACGATCTCCTCGGCCGCCCGGCCGCCGAGCATCCCGATGATCTTCGCCCGCAGGTACCCTTCGGGATAGTTGTAGCGGTCGCTCTCGGGGCGCTGGTACGTCACGCCGAGCGCCTGGCCTCGCGGCACGATCGTCACGCGGTGAACCGGGTCGGCCCCGGGGACGACCAGCCCGAGGATCGCGTGTCCGCCCTCGTGGTAGGCGATGCGCTGCTTGTCGTCGTGGCTGAGAAGGATCGGGCGCTCCGGTCCGAGCGCGATCTTCTCGAGCGCGTCGAGAATGTCCTTCTGATGGACCTCGTCCTCGCCCCGCCTCGCCGCGAGGAGCGCGGCCTCGTTGACGAGGTTCCGGAGGTCCGCGCCGGACAGTCCCGGAGTGGCGGCCGCGACGTCCGCGAGGCTGACATCGCCGGCGAGCGGCACCTTACGGGTGTGAATCCCGAGGATGGCTTTGCGTCCGACGCGGTCGGGGAGGTTGACCACGACGCGGCGGTCGAAACGGCCGGGCCTCAGGAGCGCTTTGTCGAGAATGTTCGGCTGGTTCGTGGCCGCGAGGACGATGGTCCCCTCCTGGCTGGAGAAGCCGTCCATCTCGGTGAGGATCTGGTTGAGCGTCTGCTCCTGCTCGCTCGAGCCGCCGATCGCGAATTGTCCCCGCGCGCGCCCGATCGAGTCGAGTTCGTCGATGAAGATGATCGCGGGCGAATTCTCGCGCGCTTGCTTGAAGAGGTCGCGCACCCGCGCGGCCCCGACCCCGACGATCATCTCGACGAATTCCGAGCCGCTCATGGAGAAGAACGGAACGCCGGCCTCACCCGCGACCGCCCTCGCGAGCAGCGTCTTGCCCGTCCCGGGGGCGCCGATCAGCAGCACGCCCTTCGGTGCGGTTCCTCCGAGGCGGGTGTACTTCTTCGGGTCCTTCAGGAAGTCGACGATCTCGACCAGCTCGTTCTCCGCCTCGTCGATGCCCGCGACGTCCTTGAAGGTGACCTTTCCCTCCTTCGCCTGGTCGAATCGCCGCGCGCTGCTTCGCCCGAGCCCGAAGAGTCCACCGGACAGTGCACCTCCGATGCCTCCGCCCGCCTTCGACCCCCGTCGGAACATCCACACGTAAAGACCGATAATGAGGACCGCGGGCCCGAAGCTATAGAGAGCTGTCAGCAGCGGGTTGCTGGACTGCATCGGTTCGGCGCTGATCTCGACGCCGTTGCTGATCAGCAGCGTCTCCAATCCGGGGTCGACGAACGCCGGCAGCGTCGTCGCGAACCCGGTCACCTCTTTCGGCTCGGCGCCTTGACGGGCCGCGTACTTGACCGGCTTCGTGAACTTGCCGGTGATGTCCACGCCCTTGCTGAAGACCTTCTCCACATTCCGGCTCGCGACCTGCGCCTTGAAGAGCGTGTAAGGAACCTTCACCGGCTCGCCGGCACCCGGGAAAAGGAGGCGCACGAGCAGGTAGTTCGCGAGCAGGACGAGCGCGAACGTGAGCCACGAACGCCCGGGCGGCACGGCCGGGTTCGGAGTCCCACCGCCCGCCGGCGGCGTTTTGCCCGCGCTGGGCGGCGTTGTCGTAGACATCGGTTTCTCCTTTTTCCCCTTTTTCAAGGGTCGTGACTCGGGCGTCAGCCCTGTTTGAACTTCGCGTCGAGGTCCTTCACTGATTTCTCGAAGTCGGCGATGTGTGCCTCGACATCCCGCCGGACGCGGTCCCAGCGGTCCTCCCCGGCGTTCTTGAGCTCGAGGAGCTTCTGCTGCATGACGGACTTCTTGACGATGAGGTCGGCCGTTGCCTCGCGGCTGCGTCCGCGAGAGCACGGGAGCGGCTCTCGCGGACGGCCGAGACCATCACGCGACCTTCG
Source organism: Acidobacteriota bacterium (assembly GCA_037443065.1). Classification (GTDB taxonomy): domain Bacteria; phylum Acidobacteriota; class Thermoanaerobaculia; order UBA5066; family UBA5066; genus DAOMFB01. The sequence continues at coordinate 2,514 of JBBIPB010000068.1, forward strand.
GGACTTGCTCGAGATCGTGCACGTCTTTGAGCACGGCGCCCGAGACAACGACCCGCGAGATGCCGTTGAACAGAACCGCCACGCCGACCATCGTCCCGATCGTCCAGACGGCGCTGTTGGGCCACGACTCGAGGATCAGGAAGCCGAGCAACCCGCTCGCGATCGCGCTGGTCAGGAACCAGCCGCGACCTCCTCCGACCGGGACCGAGAATGCGAGGACGATCTCGATGACCGCGTTCGCGCCCAGCATGATCCCGACGGCCGCGGTCAGCGTGAGCACGCCCGCGGGCAGGAACGCGACGAGCGCGATGCCGCCGATGCCGTAGAGGATGCCGAGGAGGAGCTTCAGGAAGAAGTTCCCCACCGACTGCGAGCTGAACGCGAAGACCACCTGCGCGGCGCCGGCGAGGATGAGGGACCACCCGAAGAAAAGCGTGGAGACCGTGGCGGTCGCCATCGGGTAGAGGATCATGGCGACGCCGACCGCGGCCGTGAGGATGCCCATGAAGAGGCTCCAGCCGGCCTGCTTCGAAACCTGCTGAGAGAGAGGCGGGGTCATTGTCAGTTTCTCCTTATCCGTATTTGAGTTGGTTCAGACGGGGGTTTTCGCCAGCTGCTTGAGCGCGCTCGCGGCGGCTTTCGCGTTCTGCTTGAGGACGTCCTTCTTGGCTTTCTGGCGCGCCTCGAAGGCTTCACGCCGCTCGATCGTCTTCTTCTGCTGCGCCTCGATCTTCGCCTTGAGCTGATCGATCTTTTTCTGGATCTTCGCCTTCCGTTCCGCGTTCACCTTCGAGAGCTCGGCCTTGAGCTGCGCGAGGTCAGCCTTCATCGCGGCGTTCTCCTTCTGGTCGGCGCTCTCACGCACCTCCCAGAGCGAGCGGCGGTACACGATGCCGCCGATCGATTCCATGCGCGTGTCGACCGGCGTCGTCCAGTCCTCGTCGATTTCCGCGATGATCGCGACTTTATTTGGCATCAGCGATTTCGTGACGTCGTCAACGAAATCCGAGCCGACGCGAATGTCGTCAGCGTCGTAGAGCGCGCCGAGCACGAGGCCCGACGCGGCACCGATGGCCAGCCCCACCGGTCCACCCAGCACCCCGATCAGACTGCCCACGGCCGTTCCCGTGAGCGTGCCGATCGGCCCGTCTTCGAGCTGCTTGACGCTGACGGTGCCGTCCGCATGCTTGACGACCACCGCCCCCGCGTAAATACTGAAGCTGCCTTCGCGCTCCAGCTGCTTGAGAGCCGACTTGCCCTCATAAGCCTTCTTCTCGTTGTCGAAAACCACGACCAGCATCCGTTCCATTTCCGTTTCTCCTTTCGGGTCCGTCGGTAAAGAGCGCGTCACTCGGAGTCGCCGAGTCTCTCTCTCTCCAGGAGGACCCAGGCGCGGACGTACGGCGGAAGGTTGCGGAGCGCGAGGCCTCCCCGTTCGACCGCCGCGAGGAAGCGGACCGCGTCGAGATCGACGAGTTCCACCTCCTGGAGGTCGAGGGCGACGGGGTTCGGCATCTCCGCGATCAGGGCCTTCAGCTCTTGGACGTCCGGCGAGGCGATCCTCCCGACGAGCTTGAGAAGCGTCGGCGAGTCGTTCGGGGCGGGCTCAATCCTCAGAACCATCGATTGCCTCTAGGGCAACCGGTGTGCCAACGTGAAGCCGTTGACGCCGAATCAGTTGAGCGAGGTGCCCGTTGGCGACTTTCGGCAATTGGCGGGTTCCGACACCGCCATTGGCCCGAGCCGCCGGCCTATCCGGTCTTGAATCGATGCTTGTCGATATGCAGCGATCGAATCTTCGATTCGAGCGTGGACCGCGGAATGCCGAGCACGGCCGCCGCGCCGTCCGGACCGGAAACGCGGCCCCGCGACCGCGCGAGGGCGCTCTCGATCCACTCTTTCTCTTCGCGGCTGCTCAGCCGGCCGAGTCGGCGTGCGCCTCCCGCAGCCCGGGCCGCCGGCCGGACGAACCACGTCTCGTCGACCGCCAGCGCGCCCTCGCTCAGGATCACCGCACGCTGGATGACGTTCTGCAGCTCGCGGACGTTGCCCGGCCAGTCGTAGGCCTTGAGCAGATCCATGGCCCTCCGGCTCACCTCCGTGATCCTCTTCCCCGCCTTGGCGGCGTAACGCTGCGTGAGGTACTCGACGAGCAACGGGATGTCCTCGGCGCGCTCTCTCAGCGGCGGCACGTGGACCGGAAAGACGCTGAGCCGGTAGAAGAGATCGCTCCGGAACGCGCCGTCCGCGATGGCTTTGTCGAGGTCGCGATTCGTCGCCGCGATGACGCGGACGTCCACGGGGATGGACTGGCTGCCACCGACGCGCTCGAAGGCGCGCTCCTGCAGGACGCGGAGCAAGGCGATCTGCGTCTCCTGCGGGAGCTCTCCCGCCTCGTCGAGAAAGATGGTCCCCCCGTCGGCCAGCTCGAAGCGGCCGAGGCGGCGCTGCGCCGCGCCCGTGAAGGCTCCTTTTTCGTGGCCGAACAGCTCCGAGGTGATCAGGGACGGCGGAACCGCGCCGCAATTGACGGACACGAACGGACGCGAGGCTCGGGGTGAGCGCCGGTGAATGGCGCGCGCGATCAGCTCCTTCCCAGTGCCGGTCTCGCCGGTGATCAGGACGGTCGAATCGGTGCTCGCCACCTTGCCCACGAGCACGAGCACCCGCCGCAGCGGTGCCGAAGAGCCGACGATCTCCTCGAACATGGAAGACTGGATCACTTCGTCCCGCAGTGCGGTGTTTTCCTTGTAGAGCTGATCCTTGAGCTTCTCAAGCTCCTGTTCCGCGCGTTTGCGGGCGTCGATGTCCGTGAACGTGCCGTACCACCGGAGGATCGCCCCCTTGTCGTCCAGAAGCGGAACGGCGCGGGTCAGGAACCATCGATAGGTCCCATCCGCGCCGCGGACCCGCATTTCCTGATCGGGGGCACGCCCCGCGGCGATGGCCTCCCGCCAGTCCTCGACGACGCGTTCGCGGTCCTCGGGATGGATCACCTTCGCCCACTCCCACATGAGGGTCTCGTCCTCGCGAAGACCCGTCTGCGCGAACAAACGGCCGGTGATGAAGTCGATGGCGCCATCCGGCCGGGCGGTCCAGACGAAGGCCGGGATCGTCTCGAGAATCGTCCGAAGCTCGCGCTCCGTCTTCCGGGGGGTCTCTTGGTCCGGAGGCTTCATCTCCCTCGAGGAGGTCCTTCTCGGACGGGAAGTCTACGTCCGGCCGACCTTCAGACACGAAACCTCTCGAGAGAAGGGGCGCGAGAGTGGGAAGTGGCGCCGGTCCCACCGGCGGTCTCCGTTCGGCCCGGCTTCACTCCAGGAAGTCCAGGTCGCACACCGCCGTCACGGACATGCCGAGGAGGGAGACGAGGGCGAGGGAGATGCAGACGAGGCCCACCTTCCAGGCGCTCCCGACGTAGCCCAGAGGGCCTCGGAGCAGGGAGAAGCCGCCTGCGATCAGCGGGACGGACCCCCGGACGAAGTTCGGCACCGTGGTTGCCACCGTGGCACGGAGGTTCGTGCCGAACTGCTCCGCGGCGATGGTGACGAAGACGGCCCAGTAGCCCGCCATGAGGCCGAGGTCTCCCGCCAGGAAGCGCCAGACGGCGTAGGACGGGAGCCCGTGGACGAAGGCGTTGGCGATGTTCGCCACGGAGTAGAGCGCGATGCTCCCGAAAAGCGTCGAGAGGCGGCCCTTCTTGTCGCCGAGGACGCCCCAGAAGATCCCGCCCAGCAGCATCCCCACCATCTGGGAGTTGAGCAGCAGGAACGTGGCGGAGACCTGCGCGTCCCCCTGCGGGATGCCGAGGTCCGTCAGGCTCGGCTGCCGCACGATGGGGAAGAGGAGCAGGTCGAACATGTCCACGAAGTATCCGAGGGCCGCCACGAAGACGGTCAGGCTGAGGACCTGCGACAGGGGGTGCTTCCCGGGCGCCGACATGCGGAGCCATTCTCGATACGCGAGCCCGGCTTGTCGATTCCCGCCGGGGCCGCGCCGAGACGCTGGCCCGGCTGGAAGAGGGAGGCCTCGCAGAGGTCCGCGAGGTCTCCCCGATCACTACTTGACGGTGATGTAGTCCTTGATCTTGGCGAACTCGCCTTCCTTGATTCCCTTGACCTTCATGATCTCCTCGATCGTCGCGAACTTCTGCTGCGCGCGGTAGTCGAGGATGGCCTTGGCCTTCACGGGCCCGATTCCGGGAAGACGGTCGAGCGACTCCAGCGACGCCGTGTTGATGTTGATCTTCTCGCCGGGGGCGAGAGCGGGGGCCTTGGCGGCGGCAGCGTGCGCCGCAGCCGCGGGCCTGGCCGCGGGAGCGGCGGGCTTTGCGGCAGGGGCAGGGGCAGGGGCAGGGGCCGGAGCCGCGCCGACCGTGACGAGTGGCTTCAGCTTGGCAAGCTTCTTCTCGCCGATCCCCTTCACCTTTTCGAGGTCGTCGACGCTCTTGTAGGGGCGCCCCTTGACGATCTCCCTGGCCGTCTTCTCCCCGACTCCTGGCAGGGCGGCGAGGGCTTTCAGGTCGGCAGAGTTGACGTCGACCGGCGCTGCGGCGGGGGCCGGGGCGGGCGTCGGCGCCTTCTTCCTGGCGGCGAGCGCCGACGGGGCGCCGAGGCCGGCGAGGGCGAGGACGGCGGCGATCGCCGTCATGCGAAACAAGGGTTTCATGGGTCCTCCTTCTGTCATTTCCCGGAATGTGGGGTGGAGTTCTATCAGAGATGGACGCCCGGCGCCTCGTGGCCGCTCCGCGCCACGCACTCCCCGTACGAACCGCCGTAGAGATGCGGCGGGTCTGCGGGGCCGTTCTCCATGAGGACGAGGACACGGTTCGAGAGGCCGCGCAGGAACATCCGGTCGTGGGAGACGAAGAGCATCGTCCCGGCGAACTGGCCGAGCGACCGGACGAGCATCTCCTTCGTCTCGAGGTCGAGGTGGTTCGTCGACTCGTCCATCAGGAGGACGTCGGGCCGGCCGATGAGGACCTTGGCCATGGAGACCCGGATCTTCCAGCCGCCCGAGAGGCTCCCGACGTCGCCGTCGATCACCACGTCGGCGAAGCCGAGGCCGTGCAAGACCTCCCGGGCGTTCGCCTCCAGCTCGTAGCCGCCCCGCTGCTGGTACTCCCCCTGCACCTCCCCGTACCGGTTGAGGATCGCGTCCATCGCGCCGGCGCGCTCCGGGTCTCCGAGGGCGTGCGTCAGGCTTTCCAGCTCGTGGTGGAGGTCGCCGAGGCGGCCGCTTCCGGCGATCGCCTCGTCCAGGACGGACCGCCCGGACATCTCGTCGATCTCCTGCCGGAAGTAGCCGATCGAGAGCTTTCTCGGGACGGCGACGTCCCCCTCGTCCGGGTGCTCCTCGCCCACGATCATCCGGAAGACGGTCGTCTTCCCGGCGCCGTTGGGGCCGACGAGGCCGGCCTTCTCGCCGGGGTTGAGCTGGAAGGAGGCGTCGACGAAGAGCACCTGGCGGCCGTACTGCTTGCCCACTCCCGAGAACGAGATCATGGGCGGCGGAAAAGAGCACCCGACGGCGGCTAGAATCGTCCGCGATGGCGACGCACGCCCCGGAGAGCCTCACGATCTTCTTCCCCTGCTACAACGACGCGGGGACGATCGGGTCCCTCGTGGCGGGCGCGCACGTCGTCGGGACGGAATCGGGGCGGACGTTCGAGATCGTCGTCGTGGACGACGGCTCCACGGACGCGAGCGTCGCGATCCTCGAGGAGCTGAAGGCGCGCTATCCGGAGCTTTCCGTCGTCTACCACGGAACGAACCGCGGGTACGGCGGGGCGCTTCGGAGCGGCTTTTCCGTCGCGAAGAAGGACCTCGTCTTCTACACGGACGGCGACGGCCAGTACGACGTCCTCGAATTGAAGAAGCTCCTCCCGGCCATGCAGGACGGCGTGGACGTCGTGAACGGCTACAAGATCGCCCGCTCCGACCCTTGGCACCGGATCGTCATCGGGAAGGTCTACCTCGTCCTGATGCGCCTCCTCTTCCAGTTCCGGGTCCGGGACGTCGACTGCGACTTCCGCCTCGTGCGCCGGTCGGCGCTCGAGACGATCGCCCTGAAGCACTCGAGCGGCGTCATCTGCCTCGAGCTCGTGAAGAAGCTGGAGCGGGCCGGGTATCGCTTCGTCGACTTCCCGGTCCACCACTACCACCGCGTCCACGGGCGGTCGCAGTTCTTCAACTTCCGCCGCCTCTTCGTCACGGGAGTCAACATTCTCCGGCTCTGGTGGGAGCTGAACGTGGTGCGCGACACCCCCGTGAACGTGGCGGGCCACGCCCCTCCGCCGCGCCCGGGCCTGCCGGTCCCGCGTCCGTGAGCGCCGCAGGACGGTTCGCGGGGAAGACCGCGCTCGTCACGGGTGGCCTCGGCTTCATCGGCTCGAACCTCGTCCGGCGGCTTCTCGCGGAGGGAGCCCGGGTCCGGGTCCTCGACGCGCTGACGAGGGGAGACGGCGGCAACCGGTTCAACCTCGAGGGCGTACGACCCGCCGAAGCGCTCCGGATCACGGTGGGCCGGGCCGACGACCGCTCTGCCGCCGACGCCGCCGTCGCGGGGTGTGATCTCATCTTTCACCTTGCGGGAAAGGTGAGCCACGTCGACAGCCTCCTGCACCCCGTGGACGACCTCGTCGACAACGCGGCGACGACCGTCGTCCTCCTCGACGCCTGCCGCCGCGTGAATCCCGGGGCGCGGATCGTCCTCGCGGGGACGCGGCAGGTCTACGGGAACCCGCTCCGGCTCCCCGTCGACGAGACGCACCCGCTCCGCCCCCCCGACTACAACGGCGTCTCCAAGCTCGCGGCGGAGTTTTACGCGCGTGTCGCCTCCGAGCGGCTGGGGCTCTCCACCTCCGTCCTCCGGCTCACGAACGTCTACGGGCCGAGGCAGCTCGTCGCCCACTCGCGTGCGAGCTTCACCGGCTGGCTCGTCCGGAAGGCGGTTCGGGGCGAGACGATCGAGCTCTTCGGAACCGGCGAGCAGCGCCGGGACATCCTCTACGTCGACGACGCCGTCGAGGCGTTCCTCCTCGCGGCAGAGAGGATTCCCGGCGACGGAGAGGCGTGGAACTGCGGCCGCGAGGACTCCGTGTCCCTTCTCGAGTTCGCCGGGACGCTGATCCGTGTCGCCGGCGCGGGCGACGTCCGGATCGTCCCGTTCCCCGTCGAGAGAAAGCGGATCGACATCGGCGACTTCTCGACGGACGCCCGGCGCTTCCGCGAGGCGAGCGGCTGGAAGCCGGCCGTCGGCCTCGAGGAAGGGCTCCGCCGGACCGTCGCCTTCTTCCGCGAGCACGGCGCGCGCTACTGGGACGCGACGGCGTGAAGGTCCCCTTTCTCGAACTCGCAAGGCTCGCTGCGCGGGAGCGCGAAGAGATGCACGCCACGTTCGCGCGCGTCCACGACTCCGGCTGGTACGTCCTCGGACCGGAGGTCGAGGCCTTCGAGGCCGCTTTTGCGGTGTTCGTCGGGGCGCCGCACGCCGTCGGCTGCGCGAGCGGGACGGACGCCATCACGCTCGCCCTCCGGGCTCTCGGCATCGGCCCCGGGGACGACGTCCTCACGGTCTCGATGACGTGCACCCCGACGGCGACCGGCATCCTGAACGCCGGCGCCCGTCCCGTCTTCGTCGACGTCGATCCCGCGTCGCTCACGATGGACCCGGCCCGCCTCGACGCGGCCCTGACGCCGCGGACGAAGGCGGTCCTCCCGGTCCATCTCTACGGCCGGCCGGCGCCGATGGAGGCGATCGCCGCATTTGCCCGCTCGCACGCCCTCGCGGTCGTCGAGGACTGCGCGCAGGCACACGGCGCGCGCCTCGCCGGGCGAAGCGTCGGGACGTTCGGCGACGCGGCGGCCTGGAGCTTCTACCCGACGAAGAACCTCGGAGCGCTTGGGGACGCCGGTCTCGTGACGGCCCGGGACGCCGCCGTCGCCACACGTCTCCGGCGCCTCCGGATGTACGGCTACGAGACCCGGAACGACGCGGCCGAGCCGGGGTTCAACAGCCGACTCGACGAGCTGCAGGCGGCGCTCCTCAGGAGCCGGCTCTCGCGCCTCCTGGAGCGGAATGCCCGCCGGACCGCTCTCGCGGCGCGATACGACGCCGCGCTCGCGGGCATCCCGGGCCTCGCGATTCCCCCGCCGCCGCTTCCGGGGGCCGAGCCCTGCCATCACCTCTACGTCGTCCGGACCTCCTCTCGAGAGTCGTTACGGGAGAGGCTGCTCGTCCGGGGAATCGGGACCGACGTCCATTACCCGGCGGCCGTCCACCAGCAGGCGGCGTTCGCCCTCTTTCCCCGCGGGGCGCTCCCGGTCACCGAGAGCGCGGTGGCGGAAGTCCTCTCGCTCCCGCTACACCCGGACCTTTCAGACGACGAGTCGGAAGAGGTCGCCGCGGCCGTCCGCGAGGAGGCGCTCAGCTCCCGCGCCTCACGGTCCTCTCGACGAAGCGCGAGGCGTTCGTCGCGATCTCGGTGACGATCCCGTAGACCCAGAGCCCCCAGACCGGCTTTCGCCCGCGCGTTCCGCCGAGGAGAGTCACCTCCACGAAAAGAGGCCGCCGGTCGCGCAGCTCGTAGAACGCCCAGGGGTCCTCGATGATCTGCGGGACGCCGTGCAGGGCCTGCTCCCACGTGCCGAGGCGGACGCCGTCGGCCCCGATGACGGCGGTCCGGACGCGGAAGGGGACGGCTTCGCGTTCCGTGGCCGGGAAGGTGAATCCGATGTGGCTCCGGTGCTCGCGGTCCGAGAGAAGCGGACCGACGCGGAGTGTGTCGCCGGGGCGGGCGAGGCTCTCCGGTTCGATGACGGGAATGGGAAGCGGGGGCGGGCCCCCGCCGCGGCGGTCCCGGACGACTGCCGTGACCGTGAAGGCGTCCGCGCTCTCGAGAAGGAAGGTCGAGACCGAGGGGAGGAGCGGGATCCGGAGCGGGATCCCGCGCGTCGACCTCGGCGCGATGACGATGGTTTCCTCTTCCGCCTCCCGATCGTCGGGGGGCCACCGCCGGAGGCGGACAGCGAGAAGTCCGCCGCCCGGGTTCGTCACCTCGACGCGCGTCTCCCACGGCACCCGTCCCGGGATCCGCGACCGGACGACGGCCGGCAGGAATGCCTTGTGAGGGAGACCGAGGTCCCGCCCCGGCCCGCACGCGGCGGAGACGAGGAGCGCCGCGAGGAGCGACGTCCGCGTCAGCCGGCCCACAGCCAGTTCACGAAGATGGCGACGTAGGCCGCCTGAAGAAGGAAGCCCAAGACGACGGCGACTCGGAAGAGCGACGGACGGATCGAGAGGCCCCCGAGGACGGCAAACGCGGGGAAGGCCGGAAGGACGTAGCGCCCGGCGCTCTCGAGCGTCCCCGTGAACGGGACGAGGCCGATCGTCATGAAGACGTAGAGCGACTCGATCCACCGCTTCTCGCGCAGGAGCCGGATGGCGAGGAACGCAAAAAGGAGGAGGAAGACCCCCTCCAGCGTCCGCGCGGGGCTCTTGTGGAAGATCCGTCCGGTCGTCACGTCGGCGGCGATCATCTTCGCCACGATCCGCGGGCCGTCGAGGGCCGTCTTCTCCATGGTCCCCCAGTTGTGCTGCGCCTTCATGAAGAGGAAGGGGTCGCCGAAGCGGTACTCGAAATAGGCGCAGAAAGTGAGGAAGCCGAGGATCGGTGGGAGGCCGGTCAGCATGCCCGCGGCAACCGCGCGCCCCCAGCTCTTTCCGTCCTGCCGGCTCTTCGCCATCGAGGAGAGCGCGAGGTACGGCGCCAGGACGACCCCCGTGATCCGCGTGAGGCCCGAGAGGTATCCGGCGAGGACGGCCACGAGGGGGCGGCTCCGGTCGATCGAGACGACGGCCAGAAGCGCGAGGAAGAGCGCGAGCGACTCCGTGTAGACGGAGAGGAAGAAGAACGACGTCGGAAAGGCGAGGAGGGCGAAAAGCGCGGGCGCCACGCGCGGTTCCCCCCACCGGCGCCGGATCCAGTCCGCGAAGAGGAGGACGGCCCCGAAAAGCGCCGCACCCGAGATCAGGTTCCCCGCGAGTGAGGTCTCGATCCCGGTCGTCCGAGTCAGGAGCCGGACGAGGAGCGGATAGAGAGGGAAAAAGGCGTGGTTCGTCTCCTGCCCGAACGCCTTCGGCGGCTGCTGGTAGCCCCCTTCCGCGATCGAGATGTACCAGCCGGAGTCCCACCGCGCGAGCGGAGTGACGCGCCGGACGAGGTCGTAGCCCCACTTCGTCGGCCCCCTGAGCCACGGCATCGCCTGGTCGGCGACGAGAGCGATCAGCCAGACCCAGACGACCCACGCCAGCGTGACGAGAAGAAGCCGGCGCGTCGTGCTCACGGGAGGCGGCATTATAGGGAGCGCCCATGAACCCGTCCGAGTACGAGACGATGTTCCACGTCGAGGAGCGGTACTGGTGGTATCGCGGCATGCGCCGGATCGCCCGCCGGGTCGCGCCCCGGCTCTTTTCGCTCCCTTCCGGAGCCCGGCTTCTGGACGTCGGATGCGGCACCGGTGCGAACCTCGCCGACTTGGCGCCTCCCCGAGGCGCGGTCTCGGGAGTCGGCCTCGACCTCTCGCTCGAAGCGCTCCGCCTTTGCCGCCGGCGAGGGCTCGCGCGCCTCATCCTCGGGACGGCCGAGCGGCTCCCGTTTCGTTCCGGAGCATTCGGCGGCGTTTCCTGCCGCGACGTCCTCGTCAGCGTTCCCGACGACGCTCGGGCCCTTCGCGAGATCGTGCGAGTCGCCGCCTCGGGGGCGCCCGTCTACCTGACGGCAGCCGCGCTCCGGGCATTCGCCGGCGAACAGGACGTCGCCACGCACGTCCTCAGGCGGTATTCGGCTCGCGGTCTCAGGACGTTGGCCGAGTCCTCGGGCCTCTCGGTAAGTCGAGCCGGCTATGCGAATTACCTCCTTTCACCGGGGATCTTCGCCGTCCGCCGCCTGCGCGCGGCGCTCCTCCCGGGACGCGATTCCTCGTCGGTCCGGTCGGAATTCCATCTCGCTCCCGCCCCCCTGAACGGCCTTCTCGAAGCCGTCCTCGGGCTGGAGGCACGGCTGCTCGGACGATGGCGCTTTCCGTTCGGCGTCACCGCGTTCCTCAGCGGGTCCAAGCGGTTGGATTAGATACGGATAGGGCATCTGAATCATATCGGTTGCCCAGCAGGTATCCCTAGTCTTCGCGCTCGAAGCAAAATGCGTTTTCCGCAACTCTGTCCGCGATCCTGCCGGCAGCACGGCAATCCCAGCGGCAATGCGTTTCTCTCTTTCCGGAGCTTCGCAGCTCCGGGTCTTGTTTTCACCCTTACCCCGGGTAATTCGAAATCGGTTTTCCGGCCCCTCACAGGCCGGAAGGAGGAGTTCTCATGGTAGGAGTGCAGCGCGGCCTCTTGATCC
>JBBIPB010000069.1:0-13672 GCA_037443065.1 Acidobacteriota bacterium
TGGCTCGAGGTGAGGCTCGACGACAAGGGAAACCTCGTCGTGGACACCAGCGTGGTCATTCCGCGCGGAAAGGTGCTGAAAGCATGAGCGCGCGTTTCGAGACCGCTCTTTTCGACCGGATCCGGGCCACGGCCGTCTGGCGCTCGATCGTCCGTCACGGGGTCGCGGGGACGAACCGGAACCGGTCCCTCGTCATCTTCGAGAACCTCTTCCTGCACGTCCATCCGGTCAAGGTCCGGGAGAAGACCCTCCGGTTCACGCACACCTTCTGGCTGGGAGGCGTGACGCTCGTCTCGACGCTCGTCCTGATCGTGACCGGCGTCCTTCTCATGTTCTATTACCACCCGTCGGTTCCGCAGGCCTACCGGGACATGAAGGAGCTGGCCTTCGTCGTCGACGACGGCCTGTTTCTGAGGAATCTCCACCGGTGGGCTGCCCACCTGATGGTCTTCTCGGCCTTCCTCCACATGCTCCGCGTCTTCTACCACCGCGCCTACCGCCCGCCGCGGCAGTTCAACTGGGTCATCGGCGTCGTTCTCCTCATCCTCACGCTTCTTCTCTCGTACACGGGCTATCTCCTGCCGTGGGACCAGCTCGCCTACTGGGGCGTCTCCGTCGGGACGAACATGGCCCGGACGGCCCCGATCGTCGGCGAGAAGATCCGGTTCCTTCTCCTCGGCGGGAACATCGTCTCGGAGAATGCCCTGCTCCGCTTCTACGTTCTCCACTGCGTGCTTCTTCCCGTCGCCCTCGTTCTCTTCGTGGCCGTTCACATCTGGCGGATTCGCAAGGACGGTGGCGTGCAGGGGCCGCCGGAAGAGACGGAAGGTCCCTCGGAGCCGGAGGTGCGTTCGTGAACGGGGGCACGCCTCTCAAGATCGTCGAGTCGACGGATCCCGTCGCCGTGCCGCGCCGCGTGGCCCTGGTCCGGCCGGACATCCGGCCGGCGGTCCGGCGCCGCGAGGAGAAGTACGTCACGACGTTTCCTCACCTGATCGTTCGCGAGGTGATCCTTTTCCAGCTCGTCGTGGCCGCCCTTTCGGTCGTGGCTCTCCTCGTCGACGCGCCGCTGGAGGGAATCGCCAACCCGGTGGAGACCCCCAACCCGGCCAAGGCGCCCTGGTATTTTCTCGGCCTCCAGGAGCTACTCCATTACTTTCCCCCCGTCGTCGCGGGCGTCCTCCTTCCGATGCTCGTCGTTCTCGCGCTCGTCGTCATCCCGTACGCCCGCGTGAACCTGAACGCCGGTCCGTTCTGGGCCGAGCGGAATCCGAAGCGGATGGCGGCCGTCGCAGCCGTCCTCGCGGCGATCGTGGCTCTCTTCGCGGCATTTGGCTGCTGGCCCATCGCGATCCCCACGGTCGCCATCGGCGGGGCGGTCTTCTGGGCCCGGAGGGGCGAGACGGGAGGGCGCCTTCGCCAGCACCTCGCCCTGGTCACGCTCCCCGAGTGGATCATGACCTGGTTCGTCGTCATCGCCGCCCTCCTGACGATCATCGGGACGTTCTTCCGCGGGCCCGGCTGGTCCTTCGTCTGGCCGTGGGCCCCCGGCGCGACGTTCTGAAGGAGGATCTGTGCCGCTTCGACGTCTCTTCGCGATCTCGAGTCTCCTGTTCCTCACGATTCTCGCGATCTCGCCGGCGAAAAACGCGCTCCGGCCGTACCGGTCGTTCCAGCGCCAGTTTGCCCGGCTTGGCGCGACCCGGGCCAAGAGCCAGAAGGCCGCGCTCGAGTACGAAAACCGGCCCGTCGCCATCCGGCAGATCTGGATGATGGATTTCGACAACCGCGTGGACCGCTGCACGACATGCCACCTCGGCGTCGCCGATCCGCTCATGTCGGCCGCTCCCGAGCCCTTCCGGGTCCACCCAAGGACAGCGCATACGCCGGACGGTTTCGAGCGGATCGGGTGCACGTCGTGCCACGGCGGACAGGGTCCCGCGACGTCGCAAGAGGACGCTCACGGTTTTGCGAAGGAAGCGGGGCCGCCCATGACGCCGGCCGCGTACATCGAGTCAGGATGCGGGCGCTGCCATGGGTCGGAGAGCGTTACCGGCGCACCGCGTCTGACGCAGGGGCGCACCCTCATGTCGCGCTTCGGCTGCTATGCGTGTCATTTCGTCCGGGGTCAGGAGACGTTCCGGTCCGAGGCGCCCCCCATCGAGACGCTTCCCTTGAAGACCGGTGTGGAATGGGTCCGGCGCTGGCTGAAGAACCCGCGCGGGATCGACCCGAACGCGACGATGCCCAACTTCCAGCTCTCCGACACCGAAATCGACGAGCTGGCGAACGCCCTCTTCGCGCGGCCGGTGCCCGAGGGGCTCGCCGGCGCGATCCAGAAAGCGTCCGAGGAGCCGGCGGGGAACGCGGCGAACGGCAAGAAGATCTTCCGGGAGTCCATGTGCATCAGCTGCCACACGGTCGAGGGGAAGGGAAACGGTTCGGCGCCCGAGCTCTCGAAAATCGCCTCGACGGCCACGCGCGGCTGGCTTCTCGCGTTCCTTCGCTCCCCACACTCCTTCAACCCGAAGACCCGAATGCCGCAATACGGCTTCTCCGAGACCGAATCGCGCGACGTCGTCGCGTATCTCGAGGACGAGTTCCGCGATTTCGACGCGCCGAAGGAGATTCTGGAGCCGCTTCGCCCCAATCAGACGGTGGCCGAGCGCGGTGAGAAGCTCTTCCGAAAGCTGGGGTGCTTCGCCTGCCATGGACCGCTGCCCGCCTCCGAGACGGAGAGGTTCGGCCCGACGCTGGACGGGGTCGGCGACAAGAAACCCGCCTCCCTCGATTTTGGGAAGCGCCTCGACCTCCCGCGCACGCTGCCGGGATGGCTCGCCGCCAAGCTCGAAGCGCCGCGCTCCTTCGCCCAGGGTCTGAAGATGCCCTCCTTCGGGTTCTCGCCGGAGGACAAGGAGGCGATCGTGACGGCGCTGCTCGCCATGGGGGCCCAGCCCGTCCCCGAGGCGTACCGTTACGCGTCGAAGCGCCCGCCCGCCGTCCTCCCCGGCGGGGAGACAGGACGGCTCATCGACCGGTACCGGTGCCTCTCGTGCCACCAGATCGGCGACCGCGGGGGTGACACCTCGACGGCTCCTCTCACGTACGAGGGGAGCAAGGTCCGGCGAGACTGGCTGGTCGGATACCTTCTCCTCTCCACCTCGATCCGGCCGGTCCTCCAGGAGCGGATGCCGATCTTCCGGATGTCCCGGGAGGACGCGACCCGCCTGGCGGACGCCATCGAGAGCTTCTGGGTCGACGCGGCGATTCCCGAGGATCCGTTCGCGGGGAAGCCTTCGTCGGACTCTGACCCGAGAGAAGGGCAGCGCCTCTACGCCGAGCTCGGGTGCCGCGGCTGTCATCTCATCGGGAGCGCGGGAGGGGGCTACTACGGGCCTCCCCTGACCGATACGGCGACCCGCCTGAAGCCCGGCTGGATCTACAACTGGCTGAAAGGTCCTCAGCGCTGGCGCGCCGACGTCCGGTGTCCGGACTACGGACTGCGAGACACCGCCGTCCTCCGCCTGACGGCGTACCTGGAGACACTCAAGTCGCCGCCCGAGACGAAGGTCGCTGGAGGTGGACGGTGAAGGTGCGGATGGGGCTCGGTGCGAGAGCGTTGCTCGTCTTCTTCGCCGCCGTTACCGGCTGCTCGCGCCGGCCGGCCGCTCCGGCTGCGAGCGCCGCTCCGGTGGAACTGTCCTACGAGATGCGGCTCGGCCGGCAGGTTTACCGGCACTATTGTCAAACCTGCCATGGAGATACGGGCGGCGGGGATGGCTTCAACGCCTTCAATCTCGATCCCCACCCGCGCGATCTGTCGGACCCCGTCTTCCAGAAGAAGAGCGACGCCGACCTCGCGGACGCGATTCGGCGGGGAGGCTCGGGGGTCGGTCTCTCGCCGCTCATGCCGCCGTGGGGACACACGCTCTCGGCGCAGGAGATCGATCAGGTCATCCTCTATGTCCGAACGCTCCGAAAGCCTCCGGCCTGAGGCCGGCGCTACTTGTTGAGAAACTTCTCCGAGATTGATTTCGCCTGGAGGAAGAGGCCGAGGTAGTCGCGCCCGCCCGCCTTGCTGTCGGTCCCGGACATGTTGAAGCCGCCGAAGGGGTGGACGCCGACGAGCGCCCCGGTGCACTTCCGGTTGATGTAGAGGTTCCCGCAGAAGAGGCGGCGCCTGGCCTCGGTGATCCGGTACCGGTCCCGCCCGAAGTAGGAGCCCGTGAGGCCGTACTCGCTGGCGTTGGCAAGCCGGATCGCGTGGTCGAAGTCCTTCGCCTCCGTGATCCCGAGGACTGGCCCGAAGATCTCTTCCCGGAAGATCCGATGCGAGGCCTTCACTTCGTAGAAGACGGTCGGCGCCACGAAGTGGCCGGTCTTCCCGCTCCAGGTTCCGCCGATCCCCAATTTGGCTTCCCGCCTGCCGATCCGGATGTAGTCGGAGACGGATTTCATCTGCCGGGCCGAGGCGACGGGCCCGACGTTCGTCTTCGGGTCGCGCGAGGGGCCGAGGACGAGCTTCCCGGTTCGTGCGACGACGGCATCCACGAAT
Source organism: Acidobacteriota bacterium (assembly GCA_037443065.1). Taxonomy (GTDB): domain Bacteria; phylum Acidobacteriota; class Thermoanaerobaculia; order UBA5066; family UBA5066; genus DAOMFB01. The sequence continues at coordinate 4,556 of JBBIPB010000069.1, forward strand.
CGGCGGTAGAGCCGCCGGTGGACGATCGCGCGGGAGCAGGCGGAGCACTTCTGCCCCTGGAAGCCGAAGGCCGAGGCGACGACCTGCGCGACGGCGAAATCGAAGTCCGCGTCCTCGTCGACGACGATGAAGTCCTTCCCCCCCATCTCGAGAATCGTCCGCTTGATCCAGAGCTGGCCCGGAGCCTGCTGGGCCGCCTTCTGGTTGATTCGCAGCCCCACCTCCTTCGAGCCCGTGAACGCGATGAACCGGGTCAGGGGGTGCTCGACGATGACGTCGCCGATCTCGGCTCCCGAGCCCGGGACGTAATTGAGCACTCCGGCCGGAATGCCCGCCTCCTCGAGGAGCGTGAAGACCTTCCAGGCGATGAGGGGCGTGTCGGACGCCGGCTTGAGGAGGACCGAGTTCCCCGCCACGACCGCGGCGGACGTCATGCCGGTCAGGATCGCGTTCGGAAAGTTCCAGGGCGGGATGACCGCTCCCGTGCCGAGCGGGAGATAGAGAGTCTCCGGAAATTCGCCCCGGTAGGGCGTGACGGGGATCTCGCCTCCCCAGCGGAGGGTCTCTCGCGCGTAGAACTCGAGGAAGTCGATCGCCTCGGCGGTCTCGACGTCTGCCTCCGGCCAGGTCTTGCCGATCTCGAGAACCATCGTCGCGGAGAACTCGTGCTTGCGCTCGCGCATCCGGGCGGCGGCGCGCAAGAGGACGCTCGCGCGCTCGCGGGGCGGCAGGGCGGCCCACGCCTCCCGGGCGCGGACGCCGGACTCCAGCGCCTTGACGGCCGTCGCGCGGTCGGCGAGATGGTGCCGCGAGAGGACCTGTCCGTGGGCGGACGGGTTCGTGTTCTCGAGGAGTGAGCGGCCGCGTACGCGGCGCCCGGCGATGACGACGGGAATCTCGGCCCCCGCCGTCCGTTCGATCCGTGCAAGGGCGGTCTCGAAGGCGGAGCGGTTCTCGGCGTTGTGAAAGTCGGTGAAGGGCTCGTTTCCGAAGTCTTCGAGCATGGTGGTCCATCATAGCTCTCCCGGACGCGAGCGGACGGTTCCGTGCACGCGGGCGATCCGGCCGGGCCGGCCTGCCGGGCTCTTGATTCGCCAATATTGATTTTCTCCGCAATTTCTGTTGGTATCAGGCCGTTCGGACGAATTGTCTGTCCGACGGAAGGGACGTACAAAGATGGCGGAGCAACCGGAGAAGGTCCGCGAGTTCGTCACGGATCTCCTGAAGAAGAACAAGGCGCTCACGGAGCGCGAGGTCAAGGCGGCGATCGGCAAGGCGTTCAAGCTGAACCCCAAGAACGTGGGGGCCGGCGTGATCCGCGACGTCCGCGCCGCTCTCGGAATCGACCGGCCGGGGGCCCTGGCCTTCGCCCGGAAGATGCTGGCCGAGACTCCAACGCTCGAGGCGAAGAAGGTCATCGCGGCGATCGCCGCGAAGTTCGGCGTCCGTCTCGGACCTCCGGACGTCTCCCGCCTCCGCCCGCGCCGCGCGGGTGCCTCGCGGCGCCGTGGACGTCCGCCGAAGGTCGCCAAGCGCGGGCCGGGACGTCCCGCCAAGGGCGCGAAGCGCGGACCGGGCCGTCCGCGCAAGGCGGCACCCGCTCCGGCGGTCGCCGCGGCCCCGGCCGCGGCTCCGGCGGCCAAACGCGGGCGCCGGGCGTCGGCGAAGAAGGGTGGAAGCATCACGGTGACCTATCAGGGGACCGGCTCACCCGAAGCGCTGGCCGCGTTTTTCCGCTCGCTCTCCTCGTAAGGAACGGCGGATTGACGAGCAGCGGCGGGACAAACATAATCCCGCCTTCTTGACGCCCCCTGGGGGGTCGTCCAACGGTAGGACTCCAGACTCTGGATCTGGCTATCGGGGTTCGAATCCCTGCCCCCCAGCCACTAGCTCGCCCGGGCGCCGTCAAATGATCGTTCGGTTGAGCCCTGTTTTTCGGAGAATTCTCTCTCCGAAGGCGGCGGCGAGAACGACGCCGGCGGTGTCGGCGAGGACGTCTCCGAGCTCGACGCTGCGCATCGGGACGAAAGATTGATGGATTTCGTCGAGGCAGCCCCAGAGGAACGCGGAGAGGACCAGCAGGACGGCCGTCTTTCCGGGTCCCCAATGCTCGCCGAACCGGGCGGCGCGGACCGCGAGGAGGCCCGTCAGGAAGAAGTACGCGGCGTGCTCGAGCTTGTCGAGGCCGTCGAAGGAGATCCCGATTCCCGGGAGCCGCGACTGCGACGAGAGATACGCCTCGAACGCGAGAAGCAGGAGGACCGGCGCCCAGAGAATGAGCCGGACGCGTCCGTTCACGCCCCCTCGCGGGACTTCTTCTCGATCCGGGCCCATGTATCGCGCAGCGAGACGGAGCGGTTGAAGACCATGGCGCCCGCCGCGGAGTCCGGGTCGACGCTGAAGTAACCGAGCCGTTCGAGCTGGAAGAAGTCGAGAGGCTTCCTCCCCGCAAGCGCAGGCTCCACGCGGCAGCCGGTCTTCGTGACGAGCGACTCGGGGTTCAGGTTGGAGAGGAAGTCCGTTCCTTCGGGGGCGTCGTCGGGGTCGGCGCGAAGGAAGAGACGGTCGTAGAGCCGGACATCTGCAGGGAGGGCATGCGCCGCGGAGACCCAGTGGATCGTCCCCTTGACCTTCCGGCCGGGGGCCTCGCCGCCGCGGGTGGCCGGGTCGTACGTGCAACGAAGTTCCGTGATCGCGCCCGTCGCAGGGTCCTTGACGACCTCCCCGCACCGGATGATGTAGCCCCAGCGGAGGCGGACTTCCTGCCCCGGCGAGAGCCGGTGGTATTTCGGAGGAGGAACCTCCCGGAAGTCGTCCTGCTCGATGAGGATTTCCCGGGAGAAGGGAACCTTGCGCGTTCCGGCGGCGGGATCCTCTGGGTTGTTCACCGCGTCGAGTTCCTCGACGCGCCCCTCCGGGAAATTGGTGATGACGACGCGGAGCGGGTCGAGAACTCCCATGAATCGCGGTGCGCGGCGGTTCAGGTCCTCGCGGAGACAGTGCTCGAGGAGGGCGACGTCCACGACGCTGTCGCGCTTGGCGACTCCGATCCGGTCGCAGAAGTCCCGGATCGCCTCGGGCGTGAAACCGCGGCGCCGGAATCCCGCGATCGTCGGCATCCGCGGATCGTCCCATCCGCGCACGTGGCCGCCAGTGACGAGGTGGAGAAGCTTGCGTTTCGAGAGGAGGGTGTACGTGAGGTTGAGCCGGGCGAACTCGATCTGCCGCGGACGGTTCGGCAGGTCGAGCGCCTCGAGGCACCAGTCGTAGAGGGGACGGTGGTCCTCGAACTCCAGCGTGCAGAGGGAATGCGTGATCCCTTCGATCCAGTCCGAGATCGCGTGGGCGTAGTCGTACATCGGGTAGAGGCACCAGGCGTCGCCCGTCCGGTGGTGCGTCGCCTTCCGGATCCGGAAGAGGGCCGGATCGCGGAGGTTGATGTTGGGCGACGCCATGTCGATCTTCGCCCGGAGGGTTCGCGAGCCGTCGGAAAACTCGCCGGATCGCATCCTCCGGAAGAGGTCGAGGCTCTCCTCCACGGAGCGCCCGCGCCAGGGGCTGTTCTTTCCGGGCTCCGTCAGCGTGCCGCGCGTCTTCCTGACCTCGTCCGCCGCGAGGTCGCAGACGAAAGCCTTCCCGCTCCGGATCAGCGTCTCGGCGAACTCGTAGAGTCTTTCGAAGTAGTCCGAGGCGTAGAAGATCCGGTCTTCCCAGTCGAAGCCGAGCCAGCGAACGTCCTCCTGGATCGACTCGACGTACTCGACGTCCTCCTTGAGAGGGTTCGTGTCGTCGAAGCGGAGGTTGCACGTCCCCTTGTATTCGAGGGCGACGCCGAAGTTCAGGCAGATCGACTTGGCGTGGCCGATGTGCAGGTAGCCGTTCGGCTCGGGCGGGAAGCGGGTCGCGACGCGGCCCGCGTGCTTTCCGGTCCGCTGATCTTCGTCGACGATCTCGCGGATGAAGTCGCGTGGGGCGCTTTCGGAAGCGGGGCGGGGCGGAGAGGTGTCGGCCATGGGTCTCCTTCAGGACGCCGCGGGAACAGGCGCGATCCGGTCGGCGAAGGCGTGCGCCCGGCGGCGGAACGTCTCTCGCCCGAGGACCTCGATCAGCTCGAAGAGGGGCGGGGAGGCGAGCGAACCCGTCAGGGCGAGGCGCGCCGGCTGTGCCAGCTCGCCCAGCTTGACGTGCCGTCCGGCGGCGAGCAGGCGGGCAGCTTCCTCGAGGGCGGCGCTTGCGAACGGCTCCACGGATGAGAGCCGCTCGACGAGCGCGCGGAGGTTCGCGGCGGCGGCGGGAGTCCCGAACCTCGCAAGACCCGCGGGCTCGAACGTGGACGGGTCCGCGCCGTAAAGCGCGACAGCGCCCGAAAGCTCCCGGAGCGTCCGGGCGCGGGAACGGTGCAGCGCGATGGCGCGGTCGAGAGTCGAAGGATCGCAGTCCGGCAGGCCGAACGGGGCGAGCCTCGCGAGGAGCTCCTCGGAGGAGAACTCCTGCAAGTACTGGCCGTTCAGCCAGAGGAGCTTCTCGTGGTCGAAGCGGGAGGGGGAGGGCCCGATCCGTTCGAGCGAGAAGAGCGAGACCATCTCGTCTATCGTCATCTTCTCGCGATCCCCTCCGGGCGACCAGCCGAGGAGAGCGAGGAAGTTGAAGAGTGTCTCGGGGAGGAACCCCTGCTCCCGGAACTCCTCGACGCCGGCGGCGCCGTGGCGCTTCGAGAGCTTCTTCCCGTCCGGTCCGAGGATCATTCCGAGGTGGGCGAAGACGGGGACGGGAGCACCGAGGGCGCGGAAGAGAGCGACGTGCTTGGGCGCGTTCGGGAGGTGGTCCACGCCCCGGATGACATGCGTGATCTTCATCGCCACGTCGTCCACGACGACGCTGAAGTGATAGAGCGGGTGACCGTCGGAGCGGAGGAGGACGAAGTCGTCGAGGGCTCCGGCCGGGAACCCGGCACGCCCCTGGACGACATCGTCGACGACGATCGGCTCCTCGGGCATCCTCAGCCGGACGACGAACTTCTCGCCGGCGGCGGCGCGACGGTCCGACTCCTCCGGGGAGAGAGTGCGTCCGATGCCCGAGTACCGGAAGGCCGAGCCCGCGGCCTCGGCGGCCCTCTTCTCGCCCTCCAGCTCCTCGGGTGTCTCGAAGGCGCGATACGCCTTCCCCTCCGCGAGGAGGCGCTCCGCGGCTGCGACGTAGAGACTGTGGCGGTCGCTCTGGAGGTACGGCCCCTCGTCCCAGGTCAGGCCGAGCCACGACATAGCGTCGAGGATCTGGTGCGTCAGCTCGGGCCGGCTCCGCGCCGCGTCCGTGTCCTCGATGCGGAGGACGAACGCCCCGCCGTGCCTCCGGGCGAAGAGCCAGTTGTAGAGAGCCGTCCGCGCCCCGCCGACGTGGAGCGACCCCGTGGGCGACGGCGCGAAGCGGACGCGCGGAGCCGTCATGGCCGCGGGATGTTACGGCATCCCCGTATCATCGCCGCCCCATGACACCGCCCCTCTCGCGCCCCGAGGCGCTCGGCGCCGACGCCGTTCTCATCGGGGTGACGGCGATCTGGGGCTCCACGTTCGTCGTGAACCGGCTCGTCGTCACGGGGGACGCGCCGCCACTCCTCTTCCTCCTTCTCCGTTTCGCGCTCGCGGCTGCTGTTCTCCTTCTCCTGGCCCGCGGACGCCCGCGGACGCCCGGCCTCTTCTCGGACAGCCTCGCGGTCGGAGGCCTCACGGCGGTCGGCATCGCTTTTCAGCTCGCCGGGCAGGTCTACACGACGGCCTCGAAGGCGGCTTTCATCACGGGACTCTCGGTCCCGCTCACGGCTCCCGTGGCCTTTCTCGTCACGAAGAAGCGCCCCGCGGCCGCGAACCTCGCCGGGCTCGCCCTCGCCACCCTCGGGTTCGTCGTCCTCGCCGCGCCGGGCGACCTCGGCGGGGTCAACGTCGGAGACCTCCTCGTCCTCGTGACGGCCCTCTCTTACGCCTATGTCGTCGTCCGGCTCTCCGAGGCCGGAGGCCGCCACGACGTACGGTGGTTCGCGGCCGGTCAGATCATCTGCGCCTCGCTCGTCGTCCTCACCCTGCGCCTCGCCGCCCTGCCGTTCCTCTCGCGCCCGGAGGCCTTCTTCCGGGCGGAGGCGCGGCCGCTCGTCCTGGAGCCGCGGCTCCTCGGCTTTCTTCTCTGGATGTCCTTTGCGGCGACCGTCGTCACGTTCCTCATGATGACGTGGGCGCAGGCCCGGATGTCGGCGACGCACGCCGCCGTGATCTACGCGCTCGAGCCGGTTTTCGCCGCGCTCCTCGCCGCGCCGATCCTCGGCGAGCGGCTCTCGGGCCGGGAGCTCTGGGGCGGAGCGCTCGTTCTCCTCGGGATCCTCGTCTCCGAGCTGCCTCTCTCCCGGAAATAGCCATTCCGCCCCGCTACTCCATGCCGAACGTCAGGGTGTAACCGTAGCCGCCCCGGACGACGACCATCACGAGGCTGCTCCGCCCGAAGCCGCTCTCGACGGCGCGGGAGAGGTCGTCGAGAGTGCGGACCCGCTGGTTGGTGAGGACCGCGAGGTCGTTGTCGGCGTCGGCGCCTTTCACCTCCGCCTCGTATTCCTTTCCGTTCGCGGTCGTCACGACGATCCGCTCGGCGGAGATGTTCACGACGCCGGGGCCGATCTTCTCGACGGCCGCGACGATCGGCGTCCGGCGCTCGTTGGCGGGAGATGGAGGGTCGGCCGCCGCAAAGAGGGCCAGAGGGAGCAGAATCAGGGCTGGAGCGAGGCGTCGGTGCAACATTCGCGAAATGTTCCTTCCCGGAGAATGTTTCGAGGACCCTTGCGGACGCCTCGGCATCCCCACGGCCCAATTTAGCAAAGGGCCTGCCCGGAATCGGAGGATCGGATGAGAATCGCCGCCGACATCACGAAGCTCATCGGCAACACGCCGCTCGTCCGGCTCAACCGCATCACGGCCGGCATCGCGCCCGGCGCGACGGTGGCCGCGAAGCTGGAGTTCTTCAACCCCGCCCACTCGGTCAAGGACCGGATCGGCGTCGCCATGATCGAGGCGATGGAAAAGGCGGGGAAGATCGAGCCCCGGAAGACCGTCCTCGTGGAGCCGACCTCCGGGAACACCGGGATCGGGCTGGCCTTTGCGGCGGCGGCCAAGGGATACCGGCTCGTCCTGACGATGCCCGAGACGATGTCGATCGAGCGCCGGAAGGTGCTGAAGCTGCTCGGAGCAGAGGTCGTCCTGACCCCGGGCCCGCTCGGGATGAAGGGAGCCATTGCGAAAGCGAACGAGATCGTCTCCGAGCACGGCCCGAACGCCGTCATCCCCCAGCAGTTCGAGAACCCGGCGAACCCGGCCATCCACGAGGCCACGACGGCGGTGGAGCTCTGGAACGACACGGACGGCCGCATGGACGTTTTCGTCGCCGGTGTCGGGACGGGCGGGACGCTCACGGGTGTTGGGCGGTACTGGAAGCCAAGGCGCCCCGAGCTGAAGATCGTGGCGGTGGAGCCGACGAACTCGGCCGTCCTCTCCGGCGGCGCGCCGGGCCCGCACAAGATCCAGGGGCTCGGCGCCGGCTTCATCCCCGTGAACCTGGAGACCCGGCTCATCGACGAGGTCGTTCAGGTCTCCAACGACCAGGCCTTCGCCATGGCGCGCCGCCTCCCGCGCGAGGAGGGAATCCTCGGCGGGATCTCCTCCGGCGCGGCCGCGTGGGCGGCGATCGAGATCGCGAAACGTCCGGCGAGCGCGGGAAAGCTGATCGTCTTCGTCATCCCGTCCACGTCGGAGCGTTATCTCTCGACGGATCTCTTCAAGGACGAGGAACTCACCGCGACCACAGCCATATAGGTTCTGCTATTTCTTCTTGGCCTCGATGGCGGCCTTGGTGGGTGCCCCGGCCTCGATCCTGATCTGCTTCGGCTTCATCTCCTCGCGCTTCGGGAGGTCGACGGTCAGAACGCCGTTCGAGAAGCTCGCGGCGATCCGATCTCCTTCGACGCCCGCGGGGAGGGCGAAGGTGCGGACGAACTTTCCGTAGCTCCGCTCGACGCGGTGGTAGTTCTCGTCGCCGCTCTCCTTCTCGAACTTCCGCTCTCCCTCGAGCGTCAGGATGCCGTCCTCGAAGCGGAGGTTGATCTGCTTCTCGTCGAAGCCGGGCAGCTCGGCTTTCAGCGTGATCTTGTCCTTGGTCTCGTAGATGTCGACTGGCGGAGCCCACGTCCCGGTGAAGAGCTCCTCTTCGGTCCGGGTGCGGGGGACAGCTCCCTCGAAGAGCCGGTTCATCCGGTCCTGAAGGGCGGCGAGGTCACGGAAGGGGTCGTTCCAGCGAATGATGGCCATGGGTTACCTCCTGGATTTTCGCGCCGTCGTCGGCGCGGGATCAGCGGGTGCGGCGGCCGGGCCTTCGGTACTCCGGAAGGCGAGCCGGCCGTCTTCGAGGTCGAGCGTCACGGAGGCGCCGTCGCCGATCTCCCCGGCGAGGAGCTTCAACGCGAGCGGGTCCTGGACGAGCTTCTGAAGGTTGCGCTTCAGCGGGCGCGCGCCGTAGACGGGGTCGAACGACTCCCGCGCGAGGAACGTCCGCGCAGGCTCGGTCCAATCGAGACGGACGCCCCGCGAAGCGACGATCCCGGCGACGCGCCGGAGCTGGATGTCGACGATTTTCTCGACGTCAACGAGCGAGAGCCGGTGGAAGACGACGATGTCGTCGATCCGGTTCAGGAACTCCGGACGGAAGTGCGCGCGGAGCGCCTCCTCGAGCAGCTTCTTCTCCTCGGCGGGGGTCCGGGTCACGCCGCCCTCTCTTCCGGAGATCAGATCGCTCCCGATGTTCGAGGTCATGATGACGACCGTGTTCTTGAAGTCGACGGCGCGCCCCTTCCCGTCCGTCAGCCGTCCGTCGTCGAGCACCTGAAGGAGCGTCGACCAGACGTCGGGATGCGCCTTCTCCACCTCGTCGAAGAGGACGACGGAGTAGGGGCGGCGGCGGACTGTCTCGGTCAGCTGTCCTCCCTCCTCGTAGCCGACGTATCCCGGCGGGGCACCGATCATCCGGGAGATGGCGTGCTTCTCCTGGTACTCGGACATGTCGAGGCGGACCATCGCGTTCTCGTCGTCG
>JBBIPB010000070.1:0-13568 GCA_037443065.1 Acidobacteriota bacterium
TGAAGGAGACCGTCCTCCTGATCGCCCCGCGCCTCTACGGCTACGGCGTCGGCCAACTCTCGTTTCTCGTCTCGACGCGGACGCTCGCGGCGCTCGGGAACGCTTTCGTCACGTTCAACTACTGCGCCTTCCGCGTCGTCGACTTCGTCCTCGGCGGCTTCGTCGTCTCGCTGACGCGCGCCGTCCTGCCGGCACTCTCCGACCAGGCGCTGGTGGCCGGACGGGATGCCTACCGCGGGACGCTCGGGCTCGCCCTCCGGCTCGTCGGCTTCGTGACGATCCCCTCCATGATCGGACTCCTCCTGATCGCCCGCCCGGTCATCGACGTCATCTTCCGGCGCGGGAAGTTCGACGCGTCGGACGTGACGCAGACGGCGCTCGCCGTTCTCTTTTTCTCGCTCGGCCTCTTCGCGGCGGCGGGGGTGAAGATCCTCACGCAGGCCTTCTACGCTCTTCACGACACCCGGACGCCGGTCGTCGTGGCCACCTTCGACCTCGGCGTCTTCTGGATCCTCTGCGTCCTCCTCGCGGGGCCGATGAAGCACGCGGGCGTCGCGCTCGCGACCTCGGCCGGCTTCTGGATCAACTTCGTCCTGCTCTTCGCCCTCCTCCGGCGGAAGCTGGGGCCGATCGGGGGGCGTGCGCTCCTCGGGTCGCTCGGCCGGACGCTCGGCGCGAGCCTCGCGATGGGTGCCGTCGTCCTCGCCATCGGCGAAAGGCTCCTTCCGTACGACCCGGGATGGGTTTTCGCGGCGCGCCTGGGGTGGGTCGTGTCGGTCGCGGTCGGATCCTCGCTCTTCTTCGTCGCCGTCGCGTCAGCTCTCCGGGCGCCCGAGGTCGAGGAGATCTTCGGAGCGCTCCGGAGAAAGAGGAACCCGTGATCCTCGTCCTTCAGCGCGTCACGCGCGCTGCGGTCCGGGTCGCCGGGGAAACGGTCGGCGCGATCGGGCCGGGGCTCCTCGTCCTCGGCTGCGTCGAGCCGCTCGACGGCGAGGCGAGCGCCGACGAGGCGGCGCGGAAGACGACCGAGCTCCGCATCTTCGCGGACGAGAACGGACGAATGAATCGTGACGTCCGCGAGGCGGGGGGGTCGGTCCTCGCCGTGTCGCAGTTCACCCTCGGCGCGGATCTCTCGCGCGGGAGGCGTCCGGGGTTCGAAGGGGCGGCGAAGCCGGAGGTAGCCGAGCCGCTCTTCGCGCGCTACGTGGCGACGCTCAGGGCCTACGGTGTTCCGGTGGAGACCGGGCGTTTCCGCGCCATGATGGAGGTGGAGCTCGTCAACGACGGCCCCGTGACCTTCACGTGGCGGTCGAAGCGGGCTCCGGAGGGAGGCGGACGATGAACGCGAAGAATCCGGGCGGGGAAATTGGGATCCTTCTCCACCTCCTCGACGAGGCCTTCGACAGGAAGGCGTGGCACGGACCGAATCTCTACGGAGCGTTTCGCGCACTTTCGCCGTCCGAGGCAGGCGCCCGGCCCGGAAAGGGGCGCCACAGCATTCAGGAGCTGGCCCTCCACTGCGCCTACTGGAAGTACGCCGTCCGGCGAAAGCTCACCGGGGAAAAGCGTGGCTCATTCCCGCTGAAGGGGAGCAACTTCTTCCCGAGAACGGGAAAAGACGCTCTCGAATCCTGGCCTGCCGATCTCGCGCTTCTCCGGAACGAACACGAAAAGCTCCGGGCCGTCGTCGCCGCGTTCTCGCCGCGAAAGCTCCGCTCCCGTGCTCTCGCCAGCCGCAGCACCTGGCTCCGCCTCGTCGCCGGCGCTGCGGCGCACGACATCTACCATGCGGGACAGGTCCGGCTGATCCGGAAGCTCGCCGGAGTCTGAAGCCCTCAGGTCACGACGATCGGGACCGGCGCGAAGCAGACGGCGAAGATCAGAAGGACGAGGACGGCCACGGCGAGGCGCGTCGTGTCGAGCGGCTCGTCCTCGTCGAGGACCGGCGGGTGCCTCACGCCGATGACGAGAGTGATGACGACCCAGAGCCACCAGCCGGGCCACTTCAGGCCGAGGAGCGCGAGGGCAATGAGAATCGGCCAGGCGGCGCGCCGCTGGATCCGGCCGAGAACGGCGTAGAGGGCGTGCCCGCCGTCGAGCTGTCCGATCGGGAGGAGATTCAGAGCCGTGACGAAGAGGCCGAACCATGCCGCGAGGAAGACCGGGTGCTCGACGGCCTGTTCGCTCGTGAACGTCTGGCCGAGGATCAGATTCTGGACGAAGGTCACGGCCAGAGGGTAACGAAACAGAATCGTCCCCTCTTCGAGAACCGGGGAGAGATTCGGACGGGAGTGTGCGATGCCCCAGAAGAGAAGCGGGATCGCGACGACGAAACCGGCGATCGGCCCGGCGACGCCGATGTCGAAAAGCTGCCGTTTCGACGCGATGGGCTGTCGGATCCGGATGAACGCGCCGAGGGTGCCGACGAGAGACGGAAACGGAAGGAAGTAGGGGGGCGAGGCGTCGATTCCGTAGCGACGGCACATCAGGTAGTGCCCCATCTCGTGGGAGAAGAGGATCGCGAGAAGCGGCAGGGAGAAGGAGAGGGCGCCCTGAACGAGCGGGGTCAGGGAGCCAGGGGAGGCGCCGCCTGCCGGCAGAAGACCCGGTCTGAAATTCAGGGCGAACCCGGCGCCGACATACGTCGTTGTGCCAGCGGTGAGAAGGAGGAGCAGCCCGTGAAGCCACCACCGTTCGCGCCGGCGCGGCGCGGGGCCAGGCTCGGGAAAGCCCGCGCTCATTCCCCTACGGCTTGGGCGGCTCTGCGGGGTCCGGGGCCGGCATCGTCAGGTCGCGCAGCTCTTTCCCCGGCTTGAATCGGATCGTGAAGCCGGGCGGAATCTGCACTTCCTCGGTGGGCCGCTTCGGGTTCCGGCCGATCCCCTTTTTTCGTGGCTTGACGAGGAAGACTCCGAAGCCTCGCAGCTCGATCCGCTCCCCGCGCGTGAGCGCGCGGCGCATGACGTCGATGATCGTCTCGACGGCGAGGGCGGCCTTCTGGCGCGGTACGGCGGCCGCGTCGGCGACGCCGTTGATGATGTCGTTCTTGATCACGCGGACCGGAGTTTACCGGGAATTCCTGATCTTGTTCAAATCGAGTGTTTTATCCGCCCCGAGGCGGCTCGTTCAGAGCGTCAGGAGGCGGCTCTTGAGCCGGACGATCTCGAGGGCGGTCGCCATCATCGCGGCGAGGCGCTTCAGCGCCGGGACCGAGGGGGGGCGCGTGTACGACTCCGATTCCCCCCAGAGATAGAGAACCGTTTTTCCTTTCAGCGTCACCGGGACGACGGCCATCGTCCCGATGCCGTCCGAGCCGAGGGCGCGCAGGACCCGGACCGTCGACGGGAGGTCCATGTACGTGCCGACGTAGAACCCTTCCGTGTCGCGCAGCGTGGCGAAGACCGAGGTCTCGGAGAGCGGGAGGCGGAACTCACGCAGGTCTCCCGCCGGCTCGGGGCGCGCGCCCCAACCGGCGACGAGTTCTCCCTGCACGACGAAGAGGGCGGCGCGCCGGACATAGTGCCCGGCCGCCTCGAGGACCGTGTCGATGACATCCTCGTTCGTCACGGCGTATCCGAGCTCTTCGGCGAGGCGCTCCTCCACTGTCGGCTCGGGAAAGTCGGGGACGAGGTCCTCGGGCGGGTGCGGCACCGGCCGGGCCGGGACCGAAGAGGGCGGAGGCTCGGCCGCGGGGAGCTGGATGGCCTCGTCGAGGATCTCTTCGTCCCGGGGAAGAACGGCCGCGGCGCGCCGCGCGTCGGAGCCGCTCCAGGGGTCCGCCCGGTCCCGGGCCGCCGCGGACCGGCGAGAGGGCGGTGGGACGGCCTGAGGGGGCCGCAGCGCGGGCTCGGCCAGTTGGCCGCCGGAGACGGGCGGATGAATGATCCGGATGGTGGAAGGGCGCGCCCGGCGGGGGGCCGTGCTCGGCTCGCTCGGCTTCCGCTCCGCCGATTCAGAGGGCTTCCGCAGGGCGGCGAGACGAATGGCGGCGACGTGGCGCGGCTCGACCCGCGCGCCGTAGTGCTTGGCGAGCGCCGTGTCGATCCGGGCCTCCGTGGCGACGGAGGCACGGACCTCGAGTCCGGTCGCGAGGCCGATCTCGTCCAGCGCGCGAAGATCGCCCGGGTCCTTCAGGGCGACCCACAGGACGCGTCCCTCGCGGCGAAACGGCACGAGGCCGAGACGCTGCGCGCTCCGAAGCGAGACGAAGCGGAGAACTTCGGCCCGGATCTCCTCCAGCTCTGCCGGCCCGGCCGCCGCGACGTTGTGCTGGATGCCGAGCGCCGCCGCGATGGGCGCCTCCGGGACCCCCGCCTCGAGGAGCGCCGTTCCGAAGCGGCCTCCCTCCCTCCGGTAGATCAGGAACGCCCGCGCCCTCTGCTCCTCGGTGGCGAGGCCCATCCCGACCATGAGGTCGCCGAGTCGCTCCAATCAGCCTCCGCGCAAGTCATTCTATTAGAATCGGTCCGATGAAAGACGACCGCCCCATCCGGGTCCTCATCGCCAAGCCCGGTCTCGACGGTCACGACCGTGGCGCGAAAGTGATCGCGCGCGCGCTCCGGGACGCCGGGATGGAAGTGATCTACACGGGCCTGCGGCAGACGCCTCCGCAGATCGCCGCCGCCGCCATTCAGGAAGACGTAGACGTCGTCGGCCTCTCGATCCTCTCCGGCGCGCACAACGTCCTCGTCCCGGAGGTGCTCGAGGCGCTGGAGGATCGCGGCGGCGGCCAGATCCCCGTCGTCGTGGGCGGGATCATTCCGGAGAAAGACATCCTGGCCCTGAAGGCGAAAGGGGTCCGCGACGTCTTCCTTCCGGGGACGACGACCGGCGACACCGTCGAGGCGATCCGGCGGCTCGCGGGGCGCGTTGCCGCGGCCGGCTGACGGCCGGTGAGCGAGACGCTCGTTTCCCGCATCGACCCGTCGTCGGAGGAGTTCCGGGAAAACCACCGCCACCACGCCGCACTCGCCGCGCGCCTGCGCGAGGAGGTATCTCGCGCGCGGGACGGCGGCGGCGAGAAGGAGCGGGAGCGGCACGCGGCGCGGGGAAAGCTCTCGGTCCGGGACCGGATCGAGCGCCTCCTCGACCCGGGGTCCGCGTTCCTCGAGATCGCGCCCCTCGCGGGATGGGGGATGTACGACGGGGCCGCGCCCTGCGCCGGCCTGGTGACCGGCATCGGGCGCGTCGCGGGCCGCGAGGTGATGGTCGTCGCGAACGACGCGACCGTGAAGGGAGGGACGTACTTCCCGATTACGGTCAAGAAGCATCTCCGGGCGCAGGAAATCGCTGCCGATAACCGTCTGCCATCCGTCTATCTCGTCGACTCGGGGGGCGCGTTCCTGCCGCTCCAGGCGGAGGTCTTCCCCGACCGCGACCACTTCGGCCGGATCTTCTACAACCAGGCACGGATGAGCGGCGCGGGGCTCGCGCAGGTGGCGGCGGTCCTCGGCTCGTGCACGGCCGGGGGCGCGTACGTCCCGGCGATGTCGGACGAGACGGTCATCGTGAAGGAGCAGGGGACGATCTTCCTCGCGGGCCCGCCCCTCGTGAAGGCGGCCACCGGCGAAAGCGTGACGGCGGAGGAGCTGGGAGGCGGGGACGTCCACACGCGCCTCTCGGGGGTCGCGGACCACCTCGCCGACGACGATGCGGACGCGATTTCCCGAGTGAGGGAGATCGTCTCGCGCCTGAACACGGTCAAGTCGCTTCCGGGGGACCTCGCGGCCCCCGAGGAGCCGCTCTATCCCGCCGAGGAGATCTACGGGGTTCTCCCCGTCGACATCCGGCGGCCGTACGACGCCCGCGAGATCCTCGCGCGGATCCTCGACGGCTCTCGCTTCCACGAGTTCAAGGCGCGATACGGTGCGACGCTCGTGACCGGCTTCGGACGGATCGCGGGCTTCCCGGTGGCCGTCCTCGCGAACAACGGGGTCCTCTTCTCCGAGTCGGCGCTGAAGGCGACTCACTTCATCGAGATGGCGTCTCAGCGGCGCATCCCGCTCCTCTTTCTCCAGAACATCACCGGCTTCATGGTGGGGAAGGCCGCGGAGCAGGGCGGGATCGCGAAGGACGGCGCCAAGATGGTCCACGCCGTGGCGAACGCGGCGGTGCCGAAGCTGACCGTCCTCGTCGGCGGCTCGTTCGGGGCGGGCAACTACGGGATGTGCGGCCGGGCCTACCAGCCCCGCTTTCTCTGGAGCTGGCCGAACTCCCGAATCAGCGTCATGGGGGGCGAGCAGGCGGCGGATGTCCTCGCGACCGTGAAGGACGACCAGCGGGAGCGGCAGGGGAAGCCGCGGATGACGCCGCCGGAGCGCGAGGCGTTCCGGCGGCCGACGCTCGAGAAGTACGAGGCCGAAGGGAGCCCCTATTACGCGACGGCGCGCCTCTGGGACGACGGGATCCTCGACCCCGGCGAGACGCGCACGGTCCTCGCTCTCGGGCTCTCGGCCGCCTTCAACGCGCCCGTCGGGGAGACCCGGTTCGGCGTCTTCCGGATGTGAGGAGGGATCGGACGTGAGCGGAGAGAAGAAGGGGCCGGTCCGGGTCGAGCGGTCTCACGGGGGGCGCGTGGCGCGGGTCGTGCTCGCCCGGCCCGGGATCCGGAACGCGTTCGACGAGACGCTCGTCCGGGAGCTCCAGCGCGTCGTCCGGACGCTCGCGTCGGACACCTCCGTCCGCGTCGTCGAGCTTTCGGGCGAGGGGAAGGCCTTCTGCGCGGGCGCGGACCTGAACTGGATGAAGCGGGTGGCGCTTCAGACGATGGAGGAGAACCGGCGGGACGCCGCGGAGCTGGCCGAGCTCTTTCACGTCCTGGACGAGATGCCCAAGCCGCTCGTCGGAAGGGTCCACGGCGCGGCGCTCGGCGGGGGGACGGGGCTCGTCGCCGTCTGCGACGTGGCCGTGGCGGCCGAGGGAACGCTCTTCGGCACGACCGAGGTCCGGCTCGGCCTCGTCCCATCCGTCATCTCTCCGTACGTCGTCCGGAAAATCGGCGAGTCGCGCGCGCGGGAATGGTTCCTGACCGGAGGGCGCTTCGACGCGCACGAGGCGCGGCGGATCGGCCTCGTCCACGTCGTTGCCGCGGAGGCGTCCCTCTCGTCGGTCGCCGACGAGGTGATCGACTCGCTTCTCCTCGGCGGGCCGGAGGCCCTCGCGGAGGCCAAGAAGCTGGCCCGGACCGTGACCTCGCACCCGCCGCGCGAGCAGCAGGCGCTGACCGTTCTCCGGATCGCGGAGCGGCGCGCCTCGGCCGAGGGGAGGGAAGGGGTCACGGCGTTCCTCGAGAAGCGGCCGCCGACGTGGGCGGCCGGGGAGAAGGAAAAGGCGGAGTGACGAGCTTCCGCCCGATCCGGCGGCTTCTCGTCGCGAACCGCGGCGAGATCGCGGTCCGAATCCTCCGCGCCTGCCGGGCGCTCGGGATCGAGCCGGTCGCCGTCTTCTCCGAGGCGGACCGCGGCGCCCGGCACGTCCGTCTCGCCTCGGAGGCCGTCCTGCTCGGGCCGGCTCCGGCCGCGTCCTCGTATCTCGACGCCGGGAAGGTGCTCGACGCCGCCCGGAAGACGGGCTGCGACGCCGTCCACCCCGGATACGGTTTCCTCTCCGAGAACGCCGCGTTCGCGCGCGCAGTCGAGGAGTCCGGCATCACGTGGGTCGGCCCGCCGGCGAGTGCGATCGAGGCGATGGGGCTCAAGATCCCGTCGCGGGAGCGGATGCGCGCCGCCGGAGTCCCGGTCGTGCCCGGCTCGCACGACCTCTCCCCGGCGGCTCTCGCGTCGACCGTCGGGTTTCCGCTCGTCGTGAAGGCTTCGTCCGGCGGCGGCGGAAAGGGGATGCGCGTCGTCCGTCAGGCCGGGGAGCTTCCCGACGCCCTCGCGTCCTGCCGCCGCGAAGCCGAGGCGGCGTTCGGGGACGGGACGCTCTACGTCGAGCGCTACCTCGAGCGGCCGCGCCACGTGGAGGTACAGGTCTTCGGCGACCGGCGCGGCCGTGTCGTCGCGATCGGCGAGCGCGAGTGCTCCCTCCAGCGCCGGCACCAGAAGGTGATCGAGGAGAGCCCCTCGCCCGTCGTGACGCCTGAGCTCCGAAGGAGGCTCTCCGCGGCCGCGGTCGCGGCGGCGCGCGCCGTTTCGTACGAGAGCGCGGGGACGGTGGAGTTCCTCCTCGCGGAGGACGGCACCTTTCACTTCCTCGAGATGAACACCCGGCTGCAGGTGGAGCATCCGGTCACGGAGGAGGCCTTCGGCCTCGACCTCGTCGCCCTCCAGCTTCGCATCGCGGCAGGGGAGCCCCTGCCGGATCAGCTCCCCGAAGCGCCCGGCGCGCACGCGTTCGAGGCCCGGGTCTACGCGGAGGACGCGGAGAACGACTTCCTCCCGCAGACGGGGCGCCTGCTCGCCTGGGAGGAGCCCTCGGGGCCCGGCATCCGTGTCGATTCCGGAGTCTCGGCGGGGGACGAGGTCTCTGTCCACTACGATCCGATGCTCGCGAAAGTGATCGCCCGGGGCGCGACGCGCGAGGAGGCGCGGCGGCGCCTCGCGGGCGCCCTCGGAGAGACGGTCGCCCTCGGCCTGACGACGAACCTCTCCTATCTCCGCCGCGTCCTCGATTCGGAGCCGGTCGTGCGCGGCGAACTGGACACGGCGCTCCTCTCGCGGCTCGCGGTTCCGCCGGTTCCGGCGCCGGCGGGGGAGATCTTCGAGGCCGCAGGGCGGGAGTTCGCGGCGGCCGGCGCGGAGCGTTCCCCTCGAAGCGTCTCGTTCCCGGATCCGTTCGAGGCCGGAGGATTCCGGACGTTCCGATGAGGCTGCGCGACGCAGTGACGGGGACGCTCTTCGAGGCGGGCGACGGCCTCGGCGGACCGTCGTCCTCAAAACGCCCGGGGGATCTCCGCGCGGTCCGCGACGGAAGCGTCGTCTGGGTCTTCCACCGCGGCGAGACGTACCGGATCGAACGCGTGGCGCTCCGCAGGGCCGAAGAGTCGCCCGAGGCGGAACACGCCCTCGTCGCGCCGATGCCGGGCAAGGTGCGCGCCCTCCTCGTGAAGGAGGGAGACACGGTGGCCAGGGGGACGACGCTTCTCCTCCTCGAGGCGATGAAGATGGAACATCCGGTGCGCGCCCCCCGGGAGGGGGTCGTCCAGCGTCTCCTCGTCGCGGAAGGCTCGATGGTCTCGGCGGGAGACCGGCTCGCGGAGATCGGGTGAGCGCCTCGCCGGGCCGCGTGACCGTCGTCGAGGTGGGACCCCGGGACGGCCTCCAGAACGAGGCGGCCGTCGTCCCGGTCGCGGCGAAGGTGGCGTTCATCGAGGCGCTTGCGGCCGCCGGACTTCCCGTCGTCGAAGCGACCGCCTTCGTCTCGCCCCGCGCGATTCCACAGCTCGCGGACGGCGAAGAGGTCTTTCGGGCGATCCGGAAGCGGGAGGGGGTCCGCTATCCGGTCCTCGTGCCGAACGAGAGAGGGATGGACCGGGCCGAGGCGGCCGGGGTGCGCGAGATCGCCGTCTTCACGGCTGCGTCGGAGACCTTCAACCGCCGGAACGTCAATGCGTCGATCGAGGAGTCCTTCGCGCGCTTCGCCCCCGTCCTCCTGCGGGCGAGGAGGGCCGGGGTCCGCGTCCGCGGCTACGTCTCATGCGCCTTCGGCTGCCCGTACGAGGGGCCGGTCCGCCCGGAGGCGGTGGCGGCTGTCGCGGCCCGGCTCCGCGAGGCCGGCTGCGAGGAGATCTCGATCGGCGACACGATCGGCGTGGGAGTCCCGCCGCAGGTGGCGGAGGTCGTCGGGCGGATCCTCGAAGCGGGAGTTTCGCTCTCCGCCCTCGCGCTCCACCTTCACGACACGCGCGGGACGGCGATCGCGAACGTGGCCGAAGGGCTTCGCCTGGGGATCCGGACATTCGACAGCTCGGCGGGTGGGCTCGGGGGCTGTCCGTTCGCCCCGGGGGCGGCGGGAAACCTCGCGACGGAGGATCTCCTCTACCTCCTTCAGGGCATGGGATTCGAGACGGGCGTCTCGCTTCCGGCGGTCGCCGAGGCGTCGCGAGCCCTCGCGGCGGTCACCGGCCGGGTTCCCGCCTCCCGCGTCTTCGCGGCTCTCGAAGCGGCCGCGGCGCGGCGGGCGTAGTACACTCGAAGGACGCCCGAACAGGACGTCATTTCCTCGGCCGGAGAGTGCGAATGGGTCACCGGATTCTCCTTGCGGACGACAGTCTGACGATCCGGAAAGTCGTGGAGCTCACCTTCGCCGGCGCAGAATGGGACCTGCGGGCGGTGGGAAGCGGCGACAAGGCCGTCGGCCTTCTCGCGGATTTCGAGCCGGACCTCGTTCTCGCCGATGCCGTGATGCCGGGCCTTTCGGGCTACGAACTCTGCGAAGCGGTCAAGAAACTCCCTTACGGCGCCTACATTCCGGTGGTCATGCTGACCGGGACCTTCGAGCCGTTCGACCGTCCCCGCGCCGACCGCGCGGGCGCGGACACCGTCGTGTCGAAGCCTTTCGACTCACACGCTCTTTCCTCCCTGGTCCGCGATCTCGTTGTGAGCGCGAAGGAGGCGAGGGCCGTGGCGCCACCACCCCCGCCGCCTCCTCCTCCCCAGCCCGAGCCGGAGCCGGAAGCGCTCGCCCCGGAGCCGGAGGCGCCCGTCCCCGAGTTCGCCGTCACTGCGCCGGTTGCGGAGCTCGAGGCGCCGCCGGAGCCGGGCGAGGAGACGAGCCCGACCAATGTGGTTCTCGTCACGCCTCCCGCGGTCGCCGAAGCCGAGATTCCCCCGGAGCCGTTCCGTGAAGCCGAGCTTCCGCTCCTCCCGGCCGGAGAAGTCCAGCCCTCCGGCTGGGAAGTGGATCTCGGGGGGCTCGAGGATGACATTCCGCGGCGGGACGTCGAGGCCGACATCGAACAGTACGAGCGGAGATTCCGCGGCTCCGCGGAGCGCCCCGTCTTCTCTCTTCCGGCCGACGAGCTGGAGGGTGGCGCGACCTCCGTCGAGCTTCCGCCCCGCGGCGGGCCCCTCCTCGAGCCGCCCCCGAGCGAGCTCGAGACGCTGGCCGCGAGCGCGAGCCTCACGGACCTGACCCGGATCGTAGGCGCCTCCCCCGTCCTCGACCGTCCGCTCTCGGAGGACGACGTCGAGCGGGTCGCACGCCGCGTCGTGGAGATCCTCGGCGAACGCGTCGTCCGGAAGGTCGCGTGGGACGTCGTCCCCGAGATGGCCGAGCGCCTCGTCCGCGAGCGGCTCCGGGAGCTGGAGCGGGCGGACTGACTTTCCGCCTCGGGGCGGGACGTCCGCTCTGGTAACGTCAACGGCTCATCGCGCCATGAACGCCCCGCACGAGCTTCCGAAGAACTTCGATCCGGCCGCGTTCGAGATGAAGTGGTACCGCCTTCACGAGGAGGCGGGGCTGTTCCGGCCCGAGGCGGCGCCTCCGGGCGCCGAACCCTACGTCATCGTCATCCCTCCGCCGAACGTGACGGGAAAGCTGCACGTCGGGCACGCGCTCGGCCGGACGCTCGAGGACATCCTCTGCCGCTGGCGGCGGATGGAGGGGCGTGCCGTCCTCTGGCTCCCCGGAGTCGACCACGCGGGGATCGCGACGCAGATGGTCGTGGAGCGAAACCTCGCGGAGAGGACGGGACAGTCGCGACACGACGTCGGGCGGGAGCAGTTCCTCGAGATCTGCCGGGAGTGGGCCGCCGCACGCCGGGGCGACATCCTGAACCAGATCCGCCGGCTCGGCTCCTCCTGCGACTTCTCGCGCACCTACTACACGCTCGACGAGCCGCGCTCGAAGGCGGTCCGGCACGCCTTCACGACGCTCTACCACCAGGGGCTCGCGTACCGCGCGGAGCGGATGGTGAACTGGTGCGCGCGCTGCGCGACCGTCCTCTCGGACCTCGAGGTGAACCACGTCGAGCAGTCCGGGCTCCTCTGGTCGATCGCCTACCCGCTCGCGGAGGGCTCCGGCGAGATCGTCGTCGCGACGACGCGCCCCGAGACCATGCTCGGCGACACGGCGGTCGCCGTCCACCCTGAGGACGATCGCTACCGCCACGCCGTCGGGAAGACCGTGCGCCTGCCGCTCACGGACCGGACGATCCCGGTCGTGGCCGACCCTCTCGTCGACCCGAAGTTCGGAACGGGCGCCGTCAAGATCACGCCTGCGCACGACCCGAACGACTTCGATGCGGCCAGGCGGCACGGTCTCGCGCTCGTCACCGTCATCGGGTTCGACGCGAAGATGACCGCGGCCGCCGGTGCCGGATACGCCGGGCTCGACCGGGCCGAGGCGCGGCGGAAGGTTTTGCGCGACCTCGAAACGGCGGGGCTGCGCCGCGGCGAGAAGACCCACGTCCTTCCGATCGGGCGCTGCCAGCGCTGCGACACCGTCCTCGAGCCGCTCGTCTCCCTCCAGTGGTACGTCAAGACGGGTCCGC
Source organism: Acidobacteriota bacterium (assembly GCA_037443065.1). Classification (GTDB taxonomy): domain Bacteria; phylum Acidobacteriota; class Thermoanaerobaculia; order UBA5066; family UBA5066; genus DAOMFB01. The sequence goes on from JBBIPB010000070.1 coordinate 12,434, forward strand.
TCGCGGAGAAGGCGGTGGCCGCGACCGACGCGGGCGAGACGCGATTCGTGCCGGAGCTCTGGAAGAAGACGTACGACGAGTGGATGCGCAACATCCGCGACTGGTGCGTCTCCCGCCAGCTCTGGTGGGGACACCCGATCCCTGCCTGGTACTGCGCGGACGGGCACGTGACCGTCCCGGCGCCCGGCGCGGACGACCCGTCCGCGTGCGGAAGCTGCGGCTCGAAGAACCTGACGCAGGACGGGGACGTCTTCGACACCTGGTTCTCCTCGTGGCTCATGCCGCTCTCGGTCGTCGGCTGGCCGGAGAAGACGCCCGACTTTTCCCGCTTCTACCCGACGACCGTCCTCGTGACGGCTTTCGACATCCTCTTCTTCTGGGTCGCCCGGATGATCATGTCCGGCACATGGTTCGACGGCCGCGCCCCGTTCGCGGTCGTCGTGATCCACGGCCTGGTCCGGGACGAGAGCGGCCTGAAGATGTCGAAGACGAAGGGGAACGTCATCGACCCGCTCGAGATGTGCGACGCGTTCGGCGCCGACGCCGTCCGCTTCGCGCTCGCGATCCAGTCCGGGACGGGGCGCGACGTCCCCTTCGGCACGTCGCGCATCGCGCCGGCGCGGGCCTTCGCGACGAAGGTCTGGAACGCCGCGCGCTTCGCCCTCGGGATGCTCCACGAGGGGGAGCCCGAGGCCTCGACGATCGACTACGCCGCGCTCGGGACGGTGGACCGCTGGATTCTCGCGCGCCTCTCCGCCGCGATCGCGAAGGTCACCGCCTCGCTCGAGAACACCCGTTTCGACGAGGCCGCCAGCGCCCTCTATGCCTTTTTCTGGTCGGAGTTCTGCGACGGCTACGTCGAGATGGTGAAGCCCCTCTTCCGCGACCCCGGGCTTCCCGAGGCCGAGAAGGCGAAGACCCGCGCCGTCCTCCACCGGGTCCTCCTCGACTCGCTCGCTCTGCTCCACCCCTTCATGCCGTTCGTCTCCTGCGAGATCCGCGACGCCCTCGCCGGGGACGGAGACCGGCTTCCGGTCACGCGCTTCCCCAGGGCCGAGCCGGCGTGGGACGACCCGCTCGCCGTCCAGACGGTCGAGACGCTCCGCGCCGCCGCGACGCGGATCCGGAACCTCCG
>JBBIPB010000071.1:0-13487 GCA_037443065.1 Acidobacteriota bacterium
GCCCTCGCCTTCCGCCGCGACGCCGAAACGATCCTCGGAGTGGAACGGGTCGCCTTCTTTCCGGCCCCGTCGCTGACGCCCTATCAGGGGATCGCGCCCTCGCTGAAGGTTCGCCGCGAGGAGTTCGGCGCCCTCGCGCGCCTCCTCCTCGGGGAGCCGGACCTCCTCGTCGTCCCGGCGCGGGCGCTTCTCCGGATCCTCCCGCCGCCCGACGAGTTCGGCCGCAGGGGAACGCGCGTCGCGACCGGCGACGTGCTCACGCCGTCGCGTCTCGTCTCGCCGCTTCTCTCGGAGGGGTACGTCCGTGCAGACCTCGTCACGGAGTGCGGCGACGTCGCGGTGCGGGGCGGGCTCGTCGACGTCTTCCCGCCGCACCTCCCCGAGCCGGTCCGGATCGAGCTGGACGGCGACCGGGTCGCGTCGATCCGGACGTTCGACCCGGACACGCAACGATCGACCGGATCGCTCGCGGGCGTCTTCCTCCCGCCGATGGCCGCGACACCCGACACGGAAGAGACGCGTGCCTCGGCGCGGCGGGTCCTCGACGCCTGCCGGACGGCCGAGGACGAGCCGCCTCTCCCGCGCGACATCGCCCTGGCGCGGAAGAGCGACGGGCTCGAGGAACTGCTGCCGCTCCTCGCCCTGGAGGGCGCGGTCTCGCACGTCCTCGACCACGCGCGGAGCTTCGTCCTCGCCGTCGACGATCCGGAGGCCGTGGCGCAGGAACTCGCCGCCGCGGCGGATCTCCTCCGCCTCGACTACGAGACGGTCCGCGCCGCCGGGCGGGCAGTTCCCGATCCGATCCGCCTCGCGGGCGATCCGGACCGCGTGGCGGCCGATCTCGCATCGCGGACGCTTCTCGCCCTCGCGCCGGCCGTCCCATCGGGTGACGTCGTAGCGATCGGAGCCGAGTCGGTCGTCTCCTTCGAGGAGAGGCTCCCCGACGCCGTCCGGGAAATCGTCCGCGCCCGGCGGGAGGGGCTCTCGGTCGTCGTCTCCGCCCCCTCGAAAGGGGAGCGCGAGCACGTGGAGAAGCTCCTGTCCGAGTACGCGATCGACCACGCGACCGACGCGGTCTCGCCCCTCGCGCCCGGTGGGTGCCGGCTCGTCCCGGGAGGGCCCTCCTCGGGGTTCCTCTTCCGTGCGGCGGGCCTCCTTCTCCTGACGGCGAGCGATCTCTTCGGCGAGCCGCGGGCGTGGGCGCCGAAGCGAAAAGCCATCTCGGAGGCGTTCCTCTCGGACCTGCGCGACCTTCGCCCCGGCGACATCGTCGTCCACCGCGACTACGGACTCGGGCGCTTCTCGGGACTCGTCACGATCGACGACGCAGGGCTCTCGCGCGAGATGGTCGACGTTCGGTACGCGGGGGAGGCGAAGCTCCTCGTTCCGGTCGAGCGGCTCGACCTGATCCAGAAATACTCCTCGGCGGGGGAAGGCCCGCCTCCGCCTCTCGACCGTCTCGGCGGAACCGGTTGGGAGAAACGGAAATCGCGGGTGAAGAAGGCGGTCCGCGACCTCGCGGACGAGCTCGTGAAGCTCTACGCGCGCCGCGCAGCCTCGGCGGGGCACACCTTCTCGAAGGATTCCCCGTGGCAGAAGGAGTTCGAGGACGCCTTCGAATTCACGGAGACGCCGGACCAGGTCGCGGCCATCCGCGACGTGAAGCGCGACATGGAGTCGGAGCGGCCGATGGACCGGCTTCTCTGCGGAGACGTCGGCTACGGAAAGACCGAGGTCGCGATGCGGGCGATCTTCAAGTGCGTCCTCGACGGCAAGCAGGCCGCCTTCCTCGCCCCGACGACGATCCTCGCGGACCAGCACTTCCGGACCCTCCGGCGGCGCTTCGCGGCCTTTCCGGTCACGATCGACCTCCTCTCGCGCTTCCGCTCTTCCGAAGAGATCGCCGGCGTTCTCCGGCGGCTCTCCGAGGGAACGCTCGACGTCGTCGTCGGGACCCACCGCCTCCTCTCGAAGGACGTCGCGTTCAGGGACCTCGGGCTCCTCGTCGTGGACGAGGAGCAGCGCTTCGGCGTCGCGCAGAAGGAGCGGATCAAGGAGATGAAGGCGTCCGTGGACGTCCTCGCGATGTCCGCGACGCCGATCCCGCGCTCCCTTCACCTGTCGCTCGCGGGGATCCGGGAGCTGTCCGTCATCGAGACCCCTCCCAAGGACCGCCTCGCCATCGCGACGCACGTCGTCCCCCGGAGCGACGAGGTCGTGAAGGAGGCGATCGCCTCCGAGATCGAGCGGGGCGGGCAGATCTTCGTCGTCCACAACCGGATCGACGGCCTCGGGGCGTGGCGCGAGACGCTGGCCTCGCTCGTCCCCCGGGTGCGCGTCGTCGTCGGGCACGGGCGGATGTCGGAGGGGGCGCTCGAGCGGACCATGCGCGCCTTCGTGACGCGCGCGGCCGACCTCCTCCTCGCGACGACGATCGTCGAGAACGGCCTCGACATCCCGACGGCGAACACGATGATCATCGACCGGGCGGACCGGTACGGCCTCGCGCAGCTCTACCAGCTCCGGGGGCGCGTGGGGCGGAGCGACAAACCCGCCTCGTGCTGGCTCCTCGTGCCGCCCGGGGTGCCGCTCTCGGACGACGCGCGGCGGCGCCTCCGGGTGCTGCAGGAGTTCTCCGACCTCGGGGCGGGCTTCCGGATCGCCGCGAAGGACCTCGAGATCCGCGGCGCCGGCTCGCTCCTCGGGGCCGAGCAGTCGGGGCACATCGAGTCCGTCGGGTTCGAAACGTACGTCCGCCTCCTCGAAGAGGCGATGGCCGAGGTGAAGGGCGAGCCGGTCCCCCAGACGCGCGACGTCACGCTCACGCTCGGCCTCCCGCTCGCCCTCCCGTCCGCGTGGATCCCGGACGAGAGCCTGCGGATGGCGCTCTACAAGAAGATCGCGGCGGCTGCCGACGCCGGGGCGCTCGACGCGGAGGCGGCGGGAGCCGCCGACCGGTTCGGCGTTCCGCCGCCGGAGTTCGGCCGCCTTCTCGACGTCGCCCGGCTCCGCCTCCTCGCGCGCGCCCTCGGCGTCAAGGCGGTCCAACGCCGGGGCGAGGAGCTGCACGCGACGCTCGAGGCCGACCACCGGCTCGACCCGGACCGCGTCCTTGCGCGCCTCCGGAAAGGGGAACTTCTCGCGGCGGGGCCCGACGCGCTTCGGGTGCCGCACGCCTTTCTGGGAGTCCTCCCGCACGGCGAGGAGGTGCCCGGACGGGCCGCACGGCTTCTCGCGTCGCTGGCGCGCCCGGCGGCCCTCGCCGGTCTCCCTCCGTCGATCGCGGGAAAGGAGGCGGCATGAGAGGACGAGCCGTTCTCGCGGCGCTCCTCGTCTTCCTCACAGCGCTCGTATCCGGCTGCGCGAAGAGGACACCGCGCCCCGCGGCGAGCCCCGCGGTCGTCGCCCTCGTCGGAGACCAGAGCGTGAAATGGGACGACGTGGCGGCCTATCTGAAGGGAGCGGCCGGAGAGGAGCCGAAGGACGTGGCGCCCCGAGTCGCCTCGAGCCTCCTCGACCAGTACCTCGAGGAGCTTCTTCTCGGGAGGGCGGTGGAGGACGCGACGCCGCCCCTCGAGGGGATGACCGCGGCCGACCGGCGCCGGACCCTCATTTCACGGAGGGCCGGCGTCGACGCGATCTCCGAGGAGGACCTCAGGCGGGAGTACGCGGCCCACGCCGACCGCTTCCGCCGTCCGGCCTTCTTGCGCGCCTCGCAGCTTCTCTTCCGGACGCGTGAAGCCGCCGAGGCGGCGCAGCGGCGGCTCGCGGCCGGGGAGAGCTGGCTCGAGGTCTCGCGGACCACGAGCTTCGCCCCGAATGCCGCGAGCGGCGGCTCGCTCGGCCTTCTCGCGCGGACCGATCTCCCGCGCGACTTCGAGAAGAGTCTCTGGGGGCTCCCGGCCGGAAAGACGACCGGGATCCTCGCCGCCCCGCACGGTTTCCACATTCTCCGGGTCGACGAGCGGTTCGACGCGCGAGACATCCCGTTCGATGAGGCGCGGTCCGCGCTGAAGCTCGCCGTCGCGGAGGAGCGGAGCGTCCGGGCGGCGGCCGATCTCGTCGCGGCGGCACGCCTCCGGCATCCCGTCTCGGTCGTCGAAGAACACCTCCCCTTCCCCTACGTCGGGACGAACCCGCGGTACGTTCCGCACCGTTGACGGTGCCCGAGTCCGCTAGACTCCCACGCGTGAGGACGATCCGGCGCCGCTCTGCGATCTTGCTGTCCGTGCTCTTTCTCGCCGCCCTCCCGGCCGCGGCCGCCGAGACCGTGGAGAGGATCCTCGCCCAGGTCAACTCGCGCATCATCACGCAAAGCGCCTTCGACGCGCGCTTCGAGCAGATCGTCCGCGAGTCGGGTCCGCCGCCGAACGCCGCCCGGGCCGAAGAGACGCGGAAAGCCCTCTTCAACACGCTCATCGACGAGGCCCTCCTCGAGGACCGCGGGCGGGACATGGACCTCGTGACGACCGACAAGGAGGTCGAGGAGCGGATCCGGCAGCTCAAGGAGGAGAACAAGGTCTCTTCCGACGCCGATTTCGAGAAGCTCCTCGAGGGCTCCGGTCTCACGATCCAGAGGCTCCGCGACCAGCTCCGCAACTCGATCATGGTGCAGCGGGTCGTGGGCCGCGAGGTCCAGAGCAAGGTGGACCTGACGGACGACGCCCTGCGCGCCATCTACGAGCGGGAGAAGCAGAACTACGAGATCCCCGAGCGCGCCCGCCTCGCGGAGATTCTGATCCAGCGTCCTCGCGGGATGGACCCGAACGTCATGCCCGGAAACGTCCGGTCCGCCGTCGACGCTTTCCGGGGCGGCATGAAGTTCGAGGAGGTCGTCAAGCTCTACTCGGAAGGCTCGACGAAAGACCGCGGGGGCGACCTCGGGTGGGTGACCCGGGGCGAGCTTCTCCCGGAGATCGACCGCGTCGTCTTCTCGCTCCCCGTGGCTGCCGTCTCCGACCCGATCTCCACGAAGATCGGCTGGCACCTCGTCAAGGTCCTCGAGAAGCAGCCCGTCAGCTACCGCCCCTTCTCCGAAGTGAAGGGGGAGATCCTGAAACGCGAGCAGGACACGCAGTTCCAGAAGAAGCTGGCGGAGTACCTCGAGAAGCTCAAGCGCGACGCCGTCATCCGGATTTCGCCGGAGGCCTCCTCCTACTACACGGCGCCGCCGGTTGCCGTCCACGAGCTCTCCACGACGGACGCGGCGGCCGCGGAGGCCACGTCCGACGCGCGCGGGAGCACGTCACGAAGGACCGTCGAGGTTTCGGGTTTGGCCGGCTACCGGCTTGGCGGGACGACTTCAGCCCAGGGAAATGTCTACATCGACCGGGTCCGGATCCCCTCCTCGATCAGCTTCGGAGCCTCCGTCGAGGTGCCCCTCTCGGACTCATGGAGCCTCGAGGCGCTCTGGAGCCACCAGAACACCCGGCTCGACGTCGACCTCTCGGGCACGCCCGTGCCGGGCGCCACCCCCGACCAGAAGGTCTCGCACCTGAACATGGACACGATCCAGGTCGGACCGCTCCTCCAGTTGGGGAACTCCGACGAGCGCGTGCGGCTCTACCTCGACCTCCTGTTCGGCGGGACGATCCTCACACCCTCGCCCGGGTTCTCGGCGCTGAAGCGTTTCTCGCTGAGCGTCGGCGGAGGGGCGAAGTACTGGCTGAGTGACCATCTGGGCGGCCGCTTCAGCATCCGCTGGATGCCCGTCTACCTGAACGCGTCGTCGTCCGGCTATTCCCACTGCGATCCGGTCTACGACTGCTTCGCCTACTGGTACAAGAGCTACATCTCGCAGGGGGACGCCAGCCTCGGCCTGATCTACAAGTTCTGAAGAGCGAGGTCCGTCAGGGCGTCAGGAGGATCTCGGCCCGCCAGCGCGAGATGCCGGACCGCTCCGCGAGGCGGGCGGGATCCCGGGTCTGCTCGACGAGGAGGGCGCGGGCCGCGGCCGCGAGGACCGAGCGGCTGGCGAGGACTCCGGGATCGAGCCGGAGGGAGGCCGCCTTCCGGTCCCGTGACGCCTTGAGCGTCTCGACGGCGGCCTCGAGGGCCGGATCGGACTCGGCCGGCGGGGCTCTCCGGGGCTCGGGCCATTCGGAGGGGGGAAGCCGGCGGGCGGCGTCGAGCGCGCGCCGCACCTCCGTCGCCAGAGCCCCCGGCAGCGAACGCGGCCCCGGAAAGAGGACGACGAGGTCGTGCTCGCCGGCCGCGGCCCGCCTCGCCGCGTGGAGAAGCCGCTCGTTCGTCAGGACGCGGAACGGAGGGAGGTCGAGAGCCCGCGCCCGCTCCTCACGGGCTTCCCAGAGCGCCCGGACGAAACCGCGTTCCTTCGCGGTGAGGGCATTCGTCCCCTTGAGCCGCCAGCCGTTCTCCGGGTCGGAGGTGCGCTCGGCCGGGAACGGGGCTCCCGCGAGGCGCGCGCACTCCTCGGCGTGCCAGCCGAGACGCCCCGTGGCCGCGAGGTCGCGCGTGAGGGAGTCGACGAGGGCCGGAAGGTGGGCGACGTCGGCGGCGGCGTACGAGGCCATCTCCGCGGAGAGAGGCCGGAGGCTCCAGTCCGCGCGCTGGTGCGCCTTGTCGAGTACGACGCCGAGCCGGCGCGCGAGAAGCGCCTGAAGAGAGATCTCCGACTCGCCGAGCAGCTGCGCGGCGAACATCGTGTCGAAGAGCGCGGTGGCCCGGAAGGCGTGGTCGCGATGGAGCAGGCGAAGGTCGTAATCCGCGCCGTGCATCCGGAGCGTCCGCCCCGCGAGGCGGTCGAGAAGCGGCTGGAGCGGAAGCGAGACGAGCGGGTCGACGAGCCAGACGTCGCCCCCCGCCTCGATCTGGAGGAGGCAGATCTTCTCGAAGTAATGGTGGAAGGAGTCGGCTTCCGTGTCGAGCGAGACGCCTGCGTCTTCCTCCGCGTCGAGCCGCGCAAGGAGCGCCTCCAGGGCCGCGTCGTCCTCGACGAGGACCGGGGGGCGTGCGGTGATGCTCGTCACGGGAGCCGGGAGGGTAGCACCCTGCCGGGGCGACGCCGCGACACCCCGGTTTCTCTTGACGCGAGGGAGCGCGGGTCGGATACTCGTCGGTGGAAAAAAGTGGTCAACTGTGGTGCATCGTGGGCCATCGAGGTCCCCGAGGGCCCACAGCGGCTCCTTTTCTCCGGGAAGGAACATGGAGCGACTTCGAGGCAGCGCGGAGACGACGGTGGACGAGAAGGGCCGCTTCAAGGTCCCGGCCGTCTTTCGCGCGCCGATCGAGGAGGCGTGGGGGGGCGAGTTCTTCCTCACGTCGATCACGGGGATCGATGTCCTCGTCTTTCCGATGCCGGTCTGGAACGCCTTCGAGGAGAAGCTGGCCGCCCTGCCGCCGGTTCATCGCGCGCGGGCGAAGTTCCTCGAGCGCTTCAACACGTTTGGTCAGTCCGCGAAGATGGACCCGCAGGGGCGCCTTCTGATCCCGTCGCTCCTCCGGGACGTCTCGGGCCTTGCGGGAGACGCGCTGGTCCTCGGACAGACCGATCACCTGAAGCTCGTCAACCGGACGAAGCATCTGAAGGCCCTGAAGGCGGTTCCGCTGACGGATGAGGACTACGACGCACTCTCGCGCCATCTGCTCTGAGGACGGGGAAGGCCGGTGCACGTTCCGGTTCTCCTCCGCGAGGTCACCGGGCTCCTCCGCCCGGAGCGCGGCGGTGTCTTCGTCGACGCGACCCTCGGCCTCGGCGGCCACGCGGAAGCCCTCCTCGAGGCGTCCGGCGCCGTGCGCGTCGTCGGCATCGACGCCGATCCCGACGCACTCACCTTCGCGCGCGAGCGGCTCGCCCGGTTCGGCGACCGGCTCGTCCTCGTCGACGGGCGCCACGAGGAGATCGCGGCGCACCTCGACCGCCTCGGCCTCGCCGAGGTCGACGGGGTTCTCGCGGACCTCGGGGTCTCGTCGCTCCAGCTCGACCGCGTCGAGAGGGGGTTCTCGTTCATGAGGGACGGCCCGCTCGACATGCGGATGTCCCGGTCGGGACCGACCGCCGCCGATCTCGTGAACACCCAGACCCGGGAGGAACTCTCGCGGATATTCCGTGAGTACGGGGAGGAGCGCATGGCCGGACGGATCGCTCGGGAGATCGTGGAAGCGCGCGCGAAGTCGCAGGTCACGACGACGGGAGAGCTCCGGAGCCTCGTGCTCAGGGCCGTCGGGCCGAAGCGCGAGCGCCACAAGGACCCCGCGACCCGCGTCTTCCAGGCTCTGCGGATCGCCACGAACCGCGAGTTGATCGACCTGGAGCGGTTCCTCGACGACGCCATCGCGCGGCTCGCCCTGGGGTCGCGCCTCGCCGTCCTCTCATACCACTCGCTCGAGGACCGGATCGTCAAGCGGGCATTCGTCCGCCACACGGCGGGATGCACGTGTCCCCCCTCGTTCCCGGTCTGCGTCTGTCCGCGCCGGCGGGTGATGGCGCTCGTGACCAGAAAGCCGATCCGTCCGTCGCTTCCGGAGATCACGCTCAACCCGCGGGCGCGCTCGGCGCGCCTCCGCGTCCTCGAGCGGACGGCCGGCGTCGACGGCCCGGCCGGGCTGCTGCCGCGGTGAGGGGAGGCGGTCGATGGCCTATGCGGTCCGCCGCCCGGTAGAGAACGTCTACCTGGTCCGCGAGCGGGACCGGAAGAGGACGCGCGAGATGGCGGCGCTCGCGCTCGCAGCCGTTCCTCCGATGCTCGTTCTCCTCGCCGCGATCTGGGCGAACCTCGAGACGGTCCGTCTCGGCTACCAGCTCGCCAAGGTCGCGCACCAGAAGGAGTCCCTTCTCGAGCGGAACCGCCATCTCCGGATGGAACGCGCACAGGCCACGGCCCTCTCGCGCGTCGACGCTCTCGCGCGGACCAAGCTCGGGCTCGTTCCGCCGGCCCCGTGGCAGATCCTCCGGATCGAGGAGGGGGCCTCGGGCAGACCCGCCGCCGCCCCGGCTCCCCGGCCCCCTGCGCCGGCCACGGTGGCCGCCGCGGCGGCGGAGGGCTTTTGACGACCCCCGGCCGTCCCGACCCTTCCCGGCGTGCGCTCTTCCTCCTCGCCGGCGCCGGGATCTGGATCCTCGTGATCCTCTACCGGCTCGTCGACCTGCAGGTGATCCGGAAAGACGAGTTCGTCCGCCGCGCCCGCAAGCAGCAGGAACGAACCGTCGAGCTCGCGCCGTGGCGCGGTGCGATCCTCGACGCGGGCGGGAAGCCCCTCGCCGTCACGGTCTACGCGGACTCGGTCTTCGCGATTCCGTCCGATGTCGAGAACCCGAAGGCGACCGCCGCGGCCCTCGCACCGCTTCTCGCCGTCCCGGCCCGGGAGCTCGAACGCCGGCTCGCGACTGACGACAAGGAGTTCGTCTGGCTCTCCCGGCGCGTCTCCGAGGAGACGGCCGCCCGCGTGAGAGCCGCGGACCTGCCGGGCGTCAAGCTCTGGAAGGAGTCGGCGCGTCGCTATCCGGAAGGCACACTCGCGGCCTCCGTTCTCGGCTACGTCGGCATGGACAACGTGGGGCTCGCCGGGCTCGAGCACCGGTACGACGCCGAGATCCGCGGCCGGCCCGTCCGTGTGACGTTCCTGCGTGACGCGGTCCAGCGGCTCTACGCGACCCGAGGAGGGCTGCGGCCCCAGGACCGCGAGGGCGCCGCAGGGACGGAGGGGTCCACGCTCGTCCTGACACTCGACGCGTCGATCCAGCACGTCGCGGAGCGCGAAGCGGAGAAGGCGCTCCGCGAGCACGACGCGAAGTCCGCGTCGGTCGTCGTCCTCGACCCGTCGACGGGGGCGGTCCTCGCCCTCGCGACGGCGCCCACGTTCGATCCGAACCGGTACGGCGAGACGGATGCCGAGACGCGGCGCTGCCGGCCGGTGGCCGACGTCTTCGAGCCCGGTTCGATCTTCAAGGTCGTCACCTTCGCGGCAGCCCTCGACGCCGGCGTCGTCGCGGAGAACGACGTCATCGACTGCGGGGGCGGGGTGCTGACGATCGGGTCGACGACGATCCACGAGCACGACCACAAGGCCTGGGCGACGCTTCCGCTGCCGGAAGTTCTCGAGCATTCCTCGAACATCGGGAGCGCACACATCGGGATGGCGCTCGGGCGCAGCCCATTTTTCCGGGCCCTTCGGAGCTTCGGCTTCGGCCAGCGGACGGGCGTCGACCTCGACGGCGAGACGTCGGGCCTCCTCGCGGACGTTTCGACCTGGAGCGCCCTCTCGCTCCCGACGATCTCTTTCGGGCAGGAGATCGGGGTCACGATGCTCCAGATCGCCCGTGCGTACGCGGCGGTCGCGACGGACGGCCTCCTTCCGACGCCGTATTTCGTGTCGGAGATCCGAAAAGGCGAGGGGGAAGTCCGGAAGATCGCGGTGCGCCCCCCCGTCCGCATCCTCTCGCCCGGGACGGCCCGGACGCTCCGGCGCCTGATGACCGGGGTCGTCGAGGAAGGGACGGGACAGAAGGCCGCGGTCGCCGGCTACACGGCCGCGGGCAAGACGGGGACGGCCCAGAAGGCGGCTCCGGGGGGCGGCTACGCGCGGGACCGCCACGTCGCCTCGTTCGCCGGCTTCGCACCGGCCGAGTCTCCGAGCCTCGTCGTGGCCGTCGTCGTCGATGAGCCGAAGGGGACGTATTACGGCGGCGACGTGGCCGCCCCGGTCTTCGCGGCCGTCATGGCGGAGGGGCTGCGGCTGCGCGGCGTCCCCCCGTCGCGGCCGGAGCAGGCGGCGCCGATCCTCACCACGGATCTTTCGGCCGGAGCCCGCGCGGCCGGCCCGGCCCCGGTCCTGCTCCTTGCCGCGTCGAGCCGCGGGGCCGGGCAGCTCCTCGAGCCGGCCGAAGGGACGGTCCCGGATCTCTCCGGGCTCTCGGCGCGCGACGCCGTCCGCTCCCTGGCCCGCGCGGGCCTCTCCGCGCGCCTCTCGGGGAGCGGCTTCGTCGTCACGCAGGAGCCGCCTGCGGGTGCACGGCTCTCGCGCGGAGGCGTCTGTCTCATCGCACTCGGTCCGCCGTCCCCGGCCGCAAGTGAGACGGTGCCGTGAAGCTCTCCCATCTCGTGGCCGAGCTTCCGCACGACCGGAGCGGCGCCTCCGGCGACCCGGAGATCCTCGTGATCACTCACGACTCGCGCCGCACCTCGCGCGGAGCGCTCTTTGCGGCCTTTCCGGGCCTCGTGGTGGACGGCCGGAAATTCATCCCGGATGCGCTCGCCCGCGGGGCCGCGGCCGTGCTCGGGCTTCCTCCCGCCCTTCCGTCTCTTCCGGTGCCGTACCTCGCGGTCCAGAACTCGCGGCGCGCCGCCGGACTTCTCGCGGCGAGGCTCGCCGGCTGCCCGGCGGGACGCCTCGTGATGGCGGGGGTCACCGGGACGAGCGGCAAGACGACGACGACGATCCTCCTCGATCGCGTCCTCGGCCTCGTGCACCCGAAACGGGGAGTTGTCGGGACTCTCTTCTGGCGCGGCGCGGACGGGCGGGAGGTCCCCGCGGCGCGGACGACTCCCGAGGCGACGCAGCTCCAGCCGCTTCTCGCGGAACTCGTCGCCGCGGGCGGGACGGCGTTCACGATGGAGTGCTCCTCGCACGCGCTCACGCTCGAGCGCCTCGCCGGCACCGCGTTCGACATCGCCATCTTTCTGAACCTCTCGCGCGAGCACCTCGACTTTCACGGAGACATGGACCGCTACTTCGAGGCGAAGAGCCGCCTCTTCTCTCTCCTCAAGCCGGGCGGGAAGGCCGTCGTCAACCTCGCCGACGCCTGGGGACGAAGGCTCCTGCCGCGCATCCCGGGGCCGGCGCGCTTCGCCTTCTCGCTCGAAGGGCACGCGGCGGCCGACGTCCGGGGGCGGATCCGCGCCGCCGTGCCGCGCCTCGCCCTCGAGGTGACCGTCGCGGCGACGGAGGAGACATTCGATCTCCGCTCGCCGCTTCTCGGCCGCCACAACGCGGAGAACCTCCTCGCCGCGGCGGCGGCCGGGCTCGCGCTCGGCCTTCCCGCCCCGGACGTCCTCTCGGCCCTCGTCTCGGTCGACCGGGTCCCGGGCCGCCTCGAGCGCGTCCCGAACGCGCGCGGCATCCACGTCCTCGTCGACTACGCCCACAAGCCGGGAGCGCTGGAAGGTGTCCTCGGTGCCGCGCGCGACCTCGCGAAGACGGCCGGAGGGCGCGTCCTCGTCGTCTTCGGCTGCGGCGGAGACCGCGACCGCGGGAAGCGCGCCGACATGGGGAAGATCGCGGCATTGATGGCCGACGAGGTCTTCGTCACCTCCGACAACCCGCGCACGGAGCATCCCGAGGCAATCCTCGCGGAGATCCGCGCCGGCGTCGACGCCGCGGGCAAGAGCGCGACCTACCTCGTCGACCGGCGGGAGGCGATCGCCGAGGCCCTCCGCGGGGCCCGGGCGGGAGACGTCGTCCTGATCGCGGGGAAGGGACACGAGACCGAGCAGGTCTTTGCGGACCGGCGCGAGCCGTTCGACGACCGCAAGGTGGCCGCGTCGCTCCTCGAGGCGGAGCCGCCGGCCCCTCCGGGAGGCTCCGCGTGATCTCCAGGCTCCTCGCATCCTTCGCCGGGCGCGTGCCGGTTGTCGGCGTCTTCCGGTACATCACGTTCCGGGCTGCGATGGCGGCGCTTCTCGCGCTGATTCTCTCCGTCGTGCTCGGGCCCGCCCTGATCCGCTGGCTCAAGAGCCGGCAGATCGGACAGGCGATCCGCGAGGAAGGGCCGAAAGCACACCGGGCCAAGGCCGGCACGCCGACGATGGGGGGCGTCCTGATCAACCTCGCCGTCGCACTTCCCACGCTTCTCTTCGCGGACCCGGCGAACGGCTACGTCTGGGTCGCCCTCGCCGCGATGCTCCTCGCGATGGGGATCGGCATCGGGGACGACTGGCGGAAGGTCTCCCGGCAGCAGAACCGGGGCTTCTCGGGGAGGCAGAAGCTCGTCCTGCAGGCGCTCGTCGGCCTCGGGGTCGCGCTCGCCTCGATCACGCTCTTCCCCGGGCGCCCCGACCCGACGCACCTTTCATTCCCGTTCCTGAAAAACTTCCACCCCGACATCAGCACGGCCGGGTACCTCGTCTTCGCGACGATCGTCGTCGTCGGCGCGTCGAACGCCGTCAACCTCACCGACGGGCTCGACGGGCTCGCGATCGGCTCGACCCTGATTGCGGCGGCCACGTTCGCCCTCCTCGCCTACATCTCGGGAAACGCGAAGGCCGCGAGCTACCTCCTCGTCCCCCACGTCCCGGGGACGGGCGAGCTCTCCGTCTTCCTCGCGGCCCTCGTCGGCGCCTCGCTCGGCTTCCTCTGGTTCAACGCGCACCCGGCCGAGGTCTTCATGGGCGACACGGGCTCCCTCGCCCTCGGGGCCGCGCTCGGCACCGTCGCGATCCTCATCAAGCAGGAGATCCTCCTCGTCTTCGTCGGGGGCCTCTTCGTCGTCGAGGCGCTCTCCGTGATCCTCCAGGTCGCCTCCTTCAAGC